>JACDEB010000097.1 GCA_013816595.1 Sphingomonas sp.
ATTCCGGGCCGGGCGATGAGTTGCCCGAGCCGGGCATCGAGCGCTGCATAATCGACGTCGCGCCGGGCTGCTGGAAGCACTGTCGCAAGCCGGATATGCGATGCCGCGATCACATTGCCTTCGGCCAGCGGTTGGCGCGGCTGCATCGCCAGCAACGATCCCGTTACCAGCAGCGCGCCAAGACCAAGGCCGATCTTCTGCATGTTGTTCAAACTGCGCATGCTCCCACCCACTGCCAGCTGTGGGGCTGGCCCGCGGGACGCTCAACGGGCGATAGCGATGGTTGCGGTGAACCGAGTCATGGACGCGATGAGCGGCGATTTCTGGCAATCGCGGCGGCGCTGGCCTAAACGCCCGTTCGGAAACTCGAATCGATGCAATTCCTCAAAACACTTTTCTGGGTCCTGGTCGCGGTCGTCGTGGCCCTGTTCGCCAGCTGCAACTGGTCGCCGGTGACACTTAGCCTGTGGGGCGACATCCAGGCCGACATCAAGATCCCGATCTTGCTGTTGCTGATGTTCCTGCTCGGGCTGGTGCCGACGTGGCTGGTGATGCAGACCAGGGTGTGGACGATGAGCCGCCGGCTCGAAGCGCTCGAGCGCAACAATGCGCCGGCGCCAGCCGCATTCGACTCTCCGCGCGATAGTGAAGTCGACTCCCCGGAGAACGCGATTTGAACCCGCTGTTCGTGGCCATCGACACGCCCGAGCTGGAGCGCGCGCTCACGCTCGCCGAAGCGGTCAGGAACGATGTCGGCGGATTGAAACTCGGCCTCGAATTCTTTGCCGCCAACGGCCCCGACGGTGTCCGCCAACTGGCCGCGCTCGGTCTGCCGATCTTTCTCGACCTCAAACTTCACGACATTCCCAATACCGTCGCCAAGGCGGTGGCCGCGCTGGCGCCGCTCAAGCCCGCGGTGATGACGGTCCACGCCGCCGGCGGCAAAGCGATGCTCGAAGCCGCCAAGGCCGCGGCTCCCGCTGGCACCAGGATCGTCGCCGTGACCGTTTTGACCAGCCTTGACGGCGACGACTTGGCGGCGACGGGCGTCGGCGGATCACCGGGCGATCAGGTCGCGCGGCTGGCGCGGCTGGCGAAATCCGCCGGACTCGACGGGATCGTCTGCTCCGGCGCCGAAGTCGCGAGCGTAAGCGAACAGTGGCCCGACGGCTTTTTCGTCGTCCCCGGCGTGCGCCCCGAAGGCGGCGACAGTAGCGACCAGAAGCGCGTAGTGACCCCGTCGCGGGCGCTTGGCGAAGGCGCCTCGATCCTCGTCATCGGCCGTCCAATCACCGCTGCTGACAATCCCGCGGGCGCGGCGAACGCGATCGCCAATAGTTTGAAAAGGCATGTCCTATGAGCTGGCTTAGCCGGGTGCGCAGCGGGATCCCGTTCCTGCCCAAGCGTCAGAGCACCGAAAATCTGTGGCACAAGTGCAAGAAGTGCCAGACGATGATTTTCACCAAGGAATGGGAAGAAAATTTCTGCGTCTGCCCGCGCTGCGATTTCCACGACCGGATCGGCCCGCAGCTGCGCTTCGAACAAGTGTTCGACGCCGCCAAATGCGCCATTCTCGACGCTCCGAAAGTGCGCGAGGACCCGCTCAAGTTCCGCGACACCAAGCGCTATACCGAGCGGCTCAAGGCGGCCCGAACCGCCAATGGCGAGCGCGACGCACTGGTCAATGCGCGGGGCAAGATCGGCGGCCGCAAGGCGGTTGTGGGGGTCCAGGATTTCGCCTTCATGGGCGGGTCGATGGGGATCGCCGTCGGCGCCTCGTTCGTCGCCGGGGTCAAGGCCGCGATCAAGGACGATTGCCCCTATGTTTTGTTCACCGCGGCCGGCGGAGCGCGGATGCAGGAGGGCATTTTGAGCCTGATGCAAATGCCGCGCACGACCGTCGCCCGCGCCGAGCTTCGGGAAGCCTGTCTACCTTATATTGTCGTTCTCACCGACCCGACCACCGGCGGGGTCACCGCATCCTATGCCATGCTCGGCGACGTCCAGCTGGCCGAGCCCGGAGCACTGATCGGTTTCGCCGGCCAGCGGGTGATCGAACAGACCATCCGCGAGAAATTGCCCGACGGCTTCCAACGCGCCGAATATCTCCTCGAACACGGGATGATCGACATGGTCGTTCCGCGCAGCCAGCTGCGCGATCGCCTGGCGCTGCTCATCGCCTATCTCGCCCCGGAGAAGAAGGCGGCGGCGTGACATTAAAATCCTCCGCGCAAGCGCAGCTTGGGGGGAGGGGGACCGTTCGTCGAAGAGCGAGTGGTGGAGGGGTCGGCGGCGCTAAAAACCCGTCCCCCACCCTGCGGATGGTCCCCCTCCCCATCGCTTCGCGATGGAGAGGATAAGTGGACTTCGCACGCTCCACCCACCCCGGAGTCCAGGCGCAGCTCGACCGGTTGAGCATGACCTCGCCCGCCGGCGACCGGCTTGGACTCGAACGAATCTCCATCCTGCTCGACCGGCTCGGCCGCCCGCAGGACCAATTGGCGCCGATTTTCCATGTCGCCGGGACCAACGGCAAGGGTTCGACCATCGCCTTGCTCCGCGCTGCGCTGGAAGGCGCCGGGCATAAGGTGCACGCCTTCACCAGCCCGCATCTCGTGCGCTTCAACGAGCGCATCAGGATTGCCGGGCGCTTGATCGACGATCACGCACTCGAAGCCGTTCTGATTGAGGTTATGGACGTCTCGAGCGGCGTCGAGCCGAGCTTTTTCGAAGTCGCGACCGCCGCCGCGATCCTGGCCTTCGCGCGCACCCCGGCCGATTTCTGCCTGCTCGAAGTTGGGCTCGGCGGACGGCTCGATGCGACCAACGTCATCGACAAGCCACTGGTAAGCGCGATCGCCAGCATCGGCATCGACCACCAGCAGTTCCTCGGCTCGACGCTGGCGCAAATCGCCGCCGAGAAAGCCGCCATCGCGCGCTCCGGGCTGCCCTTGGTCGCGCTCGCCCAGCAACCCGAGGCGGAGGCCGCGATCATCGGGATCGCCGATGCGGCCGGCGCCCGGCTGCTATTCGAAGGCCGCGACTGGGCGATCGACCCGGCACTGGTCCCGGCCCTTCCCGGAGCGCACCAAATTCGCAACGCCAACCTCGCCTGGCAAATGCTCGAAGCGCAGCAGCTGGCCGCAATCTCGCGCGAGGATTTTGTCGCTGCGATCACGCGGGTCGATTGGCCAGGACGGCTCCAGCGGCTGGGTGACGGCCCGCTGACGGACGGCATCGAAACGTGGATCGACGGTGCGCATAATGGCAATGCAGCGGCGGCGCTTGCCCGCCATCTCGCAGCCGCCGGACCGATGCACCTGGTGCTCGGAATCCTCGCCAATAAGGACGCCGGGGAGATCGTCGGTTTGCTTGCGCCCAGCGCTTTGTCGCTGACCTTCGTGCCTGTCCCCGGCCACGACCATCACGATCCGTCCGCACTTGCCGAGCAGTTCGGCGGAACCGCCGCGGCAAGCGTGGCGCAAGCGCTTAGCCGCCTCCCCGCCCCGCGCCTGATCGCCGGATCGCTTTACCTCGCCGGTGCAGCATTGGCCGCGAACGGCGAGACGCCGACCTAGCGCTTCTTCTTCGGCGCTGGCGTCTTCTTGGCGGGGGCACGCTTTTTACGCGGACTGGATTCCGCTTCCTTTTCCGCCGCAACCACCGGACTGTCGCTGACGCTCGGCGCGGTATTGGCAACCAGGGGATCGGGCTCGCTCGCTTTGACCCTGATCCATTCGAGGATCACGAACAGGATCGCGAAGGCGCCCGCCCCAGCGGTCCAGCGGAACACCGTCGCATAGCCGTAAATGTCGAACGCTTCGCCAGCGATGCCGCGGCCGAGCGAGCCGATGAGGAACGTCAGCGACGACAGCAAGGCATATTGAACCGCGGTGAAGCGCTTGCTGACGATACCCGACAGAAAGGCAACGAACGCCGCGCCCGCGATTCCGGTCGAGATATTCTCGTAGCTGATCGCCAGCAGCAGCCGGACCATGCGTTCGTCCGACCCCATCGCCATTGCAAGCGCGTCGAGCCGGAGCAGATGGGCGACGGCATCGATATGCACACCGCCTTCAGCCAGATCGGCGTAAACGAAATTGCCAAGCACCGGCAGAATCGCGCCCAGCAGCACCGTCGGC
>JACDEB010000098.1 GCA_013816595.1 Sphingomonas sp.
AGCAGACCACCACTGCGGCCTCGCCGAGATTGTCGGCATCATGGCCGATCGCGACCTTGATGCCGGTCTTGCGCAATTTTTCGACGACATAGCCCTCGGCGACGTCCGACCCCTGAACGGTGTAGCCCAATTGGTGCATGACCTCGGCGATGCCCGACATTCCGATCCCGCCGATGCCGACGAAGTGGATGGTGCCGATATCGGTTCCCATAGCCTTCATCATTGAAGGCGTCCTTCCCCAAACACCCTTCATCATGCCGGCACCCCGCCCGTCGGGAGCGCCGCTGCAGGGAGCGGCGTCGCAGCCACGCCAATGTCGATCGGCGCGACATTGCCGGCGACGCGCTCGGCGAGATCGGCAAGATCGCGCGCGGCGTGCGGACGGCCGACCGAAAGCGCCCGCTGAGCGGCATTGTTGAGCGCCACCGGATCGCTCGCCATGGCCTCGATCTGGCGCGCCAGGACCTGGGGGGTGAACGCCGCTTGCTGGATGGTCCGGGCACCGCCGGCGGCGGTCATTTCGCGCGCATTGGCGGTCTGGTGATCATCGGTCGCGGCGCCAAAGGGAATGAGGATCGCGGGCCTTCCGGCGGCGGTCAGCTCGGCGATGGTCGAGGCCCCGGCCCGGCCAATTATCAGATGCGCATCGGCGTATTTCGCGCCCATATCCTCGATATAGGTCAGGAGTTCGGCGGGGATGCCAAGCTCGGCATAGCGCTCCCTCACCCGCTCGATATCGTCGGGGCGGCATTGCTGAACGACCTGCAGCCGGTGGCGCAGCGACGGTCCCAGCAGGGCCAATCCTTCGGGCACGATTTCGCCAAGGATGCTGGCGCCCTGGCTGCCGCCGGTGATGAGGATTTTGAACGGGCCGTAATCGTCGAATTCGGGGAATGGCATTTCGCCCAGCCGGGCGATTTCGGAGCGCACCGGATTGCCGATCACGACCGCTTTGTCGCGGTGGCCCGGCTTGAGCCGATCGACCTCGGCATAGGCCGTTCCGATCGCCGCCGCGCCGCCAGCAAGCAGGCGGTTGACCCGGCCAAGCACGGCATTTTGTTCGTGAAGCAAGGTCGGGATGTTGAGCGCTTTTGCGGCAAGCAGCGCTGGAAAGGCGGGATAGCCGCCGAAACCGACGACCGCGTCGGGGCGATGCTGGCGATAAATGTTCCCGGCTTCGGCACGGCCGCGAACCACCGCGAACAGCGCCTTGATCCAGCCGATCGGACCACCGCCGAGCCGGCCTGCGGGCAGGATGTGCACGGGCACACCGTCGAACAGGCCCGGGAAACGCGCTCCGCGGTCATCGGTAATCAGCAGCACGCCGTGGCCGCGGCGCTTCATTTCCGCTGCCAGCGCATGGGCCGGGATCATATGTCCGCCGGTTCCACCGGCAGCGAGCACGAAATTCATGCGACCAAAGTGTCTCCGCTCCATTTCACCACGTACGGCGAACGCGTGAGATACGGGTTCCGGCGCGTGAAAGCGAGCAGCAAGCCCATGCCGATCGACAGCGCCAGCATCGAGCTTCCGCCGTAGGAAATGAACGGCAGGGTCATGCCCTTGGACGGCGCCAGCTGGACGTTGACCATCATGTTGATCAGCGCCTGGACGCCAAGTTCGATGACCAGCCCGGCGGCAGCGAGGATGGCGAAGGAGGATTCCTCGTCGAGCAACTTGATCAGTACCCGCGCAATGATCGCCAGATAGAGCAAGGCGATGGCGAGGCAGGCGATCAGCCCGAACTCCTCGCCGATGACCGAAAAGATATAGTCGGTCTGGGCTTCGGGCAGGCCGAATTTACGGGTGCCGCCGCCCGGCCCCATCCCGAACAGCCCGCCCGCAGTCAGCGTGCGCATCGCATTGTCGGTCTGGAAACTGTCGCCCGTCCCGAACAGGAATTCGTCGATCCGGATCGTCGCCACGTCGTAAAAGAAATAAGCGAGGATGACCCCGGCCACCCCGGCGATTCCAAGAATGATCAGCAGCCGCATCGACAGTCCGGCAAGCGCGAGCATTGCCAGCCACACGCAGCAGAAAATGATCGTGCTTCCGAAATCCGGCTGCTTCATCAGCAGCAACGCCACCACTCCGGTAATCAGCGCCGACAGCGCGAACGCCGGCAGCGACTTGTCCTTTTCCTTGAGGCTCAGCAGCCACGCCATGGCGACGACGAAAAACGGCTTGAGGAATTCCGACGGCTGGATCTGGCCAAGCCCGAACTCGATCCACCGCCGGGCGCCATTATGCTCCGGGCCAAGGATTGGAACGAATATCAGAAGCACGAAAAAGAAGGCCGCGCCGAACAGGCACATGCGCCGGGCGCGTTCGCGCGGCATCATCGAAATGCCGATCATGACCGGGATCCCGACCGCGATCCATGCCAACTGGCGCCAGAAATAATAAAGCTCGGAAAAGCGGACGCTGCCACCCGAATAGCGATGGGCGGCGGCGGGGCTCGCGGCCGCAACGGCAATCAGGCCGATGCCGATGAGGACGCTGATGAGGAGCAGCAGCACCTTGTCGACTTCCCAGAACCAGCGCCCCAACGGCGAGGTGTCCGAGCGCCCGTAATGATTGGGATCGACCCGCGCCGCTTTAGCTTTGATCCTGCCCGAAATGCTGCTGATCATAACGCCTCCACCAACTCACGGAACCGGTCGCCGCGCTGCTCGAAGTCGGAAAACTGGTCGAACGACGCGCAGGCCGGGGAGAGTAAGACAGTCTCACCCGCTTGTGAATCCTTCGCCGCGCGATTGACCGCATTTTCAAGCGTTTCGCACTTGGTCACCGGCATGTGGGGGCTGAGCAATGAAGCGAACAATTCACCCGCTTCGCCAATCGTATAAGCCGCGCGGACATGGCCGAAGCTGGGCGCGCATTCGTCGAGATTGTCGGTCTTGGCCTGCCCGCCGAGGATCCAGCGGATGTGGTCGAAAGCGGCGAGCGCGGGCGCGGTGGCGGTCGGGTTGGTCGCCTTGCTGTCGTTGACGAAGGTGACGCCGTTCTGCTCGCGAATGCGCTCCATCCGGTGCGGCAGGCCGGGATAGGTGCGGAGGCCACGTTCAATTTGAGCGTCGCTAATGATGCCCAGCCATCCGCACGCTTGCCGCGCCGCATCGGCGTTTTCGGCGTTATGAGGGCCTTGAAGCTCAGGCCAATTCAATTGCCCACCGCACTTTAGTGGGATGATGCCATTGAAGCCGGCCGACTCCGGATTGATCAAGCCGCGCTCGAAGGCCGGCCAATTAACGACCGATTTGTGCTCGGATGACTGCATCAGAAGCAGACGATTCTTTGACGCCGCATATGCCTCAAAGCTCGCGTACCGGTCGAGGTGGTCCGGGGTGATGTTGAGCAGTACAGCGACGTCGCAATCGAGGCTTTGGGTCAAATCCATCTGGTAGCTCGACAGTTCGAGGACGTAGACGCCGCCCTTGGGCAGCGGCTCCTGCGCCAAAATCGGCAAGCCGATGTTGCCGCCCATCGCGCTCGGCACACCCGCGGTCTGGAGGATGTGGTGAACCAGAGCGGTGGTGGTCGACTTGCCGTTAGTGCCGGTGATCCCGACGACCTTGTGCGGCGGCAGTTCGGCGCGGGCGCGGGCGAACAGTTCGATGTCGCCGATGATTTCCACCCCTGCGGCGCGGGCGCGGGCAGCGATCGGGTGGCGGTTGAGCGGCAGGCCGGGTGTGACGACGAGGCTGTCGAACTGACTGAGGTCCGCGCTGTCGAGGTCGGCGAACTCCAACCCGTTCGTGTCGAGCGAAGTCGAGACACCCGTGCCAGAGTCCCTCGACTGCGCTCGGGACGAACGGATTTCTTCAACTTTTTCCGGGTCTCCGTCCCACGCCGTCACCTTGGCACCGCTCGCCAGCAGCGCCGCGATCGTCGCAATGCCGCTCCGCGCAAGGCCGTAGACTGCATAATGCTTCCCGGCGAAAGCGCGCGCGGTGATCACCTCAGCTTCAGCGTCGCAAGGCCGGCCAGAGCGAGGATGAAGGCGATGATCCAGAACCGGATCACAACCGTCGGCTCGGACCAGCCCTTATGTTCGAAATGGTGGTGGATCGGCGCC
>JACDEB010000099.1 GCA_013816595.1 Sphingomonas sp.
GCTCACCACTTCCTCTGACCGTATGATGTGGCAGCTCCAAGCTGACCACGGACAGAAGCAAGTAACCAGCGGCAGGACCAACCGGGGCAGCTTGACTCAAGGCCCATTACAGAAGCGGACATTAGCTTGTGGTCGGAAACTTCAGCCGTTTAAGCAACGCGGCGAAGAGGTGGTCCAGGCGGATCGGGTCGAGAGGCAGGGTCACGGATTAGGCGGCTGCCGAGCGCCGGCCTGTTGCAGCGGTGATGTCCTCAGCTACAATCGGCTGGATGTTTGGTCTGTTAATCGCCGCCGCACAGATCACCGCGCCCGCGGTGGACTGCAACTTTGATCTCGTGAGCCTCCAATTTGCAGGGACCCCGGTGGAGCAGGCACGCTGCCTGCTTCGCCATGTCTACCCCGGCGGAGTTGCTGGGCCTCAACAGGAATTGCCTCAGAGGATTGCCAAGCTTGTCGGACAGCCGGTCCAAATCGACCTAGGCAAGCTAACGGCTTCGCTCCGAGCTGCCAGCATCTCACTTCCGGCGACGACGCCTGTGTCAGAAACCAGCGACCATGTTCGTGCCATCTACTTTGTGATTCACGACACCAGCTCGCCATACATCGGCAAAAGCTCATTCCCGGCGCGCTTCGACACAGCACCGCGCTTCAACGATGTCAGCCAGTTCCTGGGAAAGGACGCCGTCGCGCATCTTTTCAACGACCGGCTCGGTCGCGTGACCGTGGGGCACGATTTGGAGGTCGGCTGGCGCGCGACGAAGCTGGAGCGGATCATCGGCGAGCGTGTCCGCGGCCGTTTCCTGCACGTGGAAAACGTGCAACCGAGGCAAGAGGACCCGGCGGGAGCCCCGCACAACGACCGGCTCGCCCCCACGCCCGGGTTTACCAAAGCACAGTATAGAACGTTGGCCCTTTTATACATCCTCGCGAGCGCACGGGCGGGCACCTGGCTCATCCCGGCGTATCACGCCAACATCGACCGAGGTATCCCGCAAGCTCACGATGACCCTCAGAACTTTGATCTAACGGCGTTTGACGAGTATCTGGCCGGCTGGGTTCAGGAGCTTCGCGCGCCGAAAGCCAGTGTGAGTGTTGGCAGAGCTAAGCCACTTGCAGGTGGCCACAGTTGATGCTTCGGTGATGGTCGGAGCTGGCGAATGACTGACTTTGAGCTGCGCCAGGGCGTTTTGCACTGCGAAGATGTGCCGCTCCCCGCGATCGCCGACGCAGTTGGGACCCCGGTCTACGTATATTCAACGGCAACGGTGCAGAGGCGTGCGCGCGAATTCAAGATGGCGGTCGCGGCGCTTGAAAATCCACTAGTCGCATTCGCAGTTAAGGCTAACCCCAACGCCGCGATACTGGCCATCCTCGCCGGCGAGGGGTTCGGCGCAGATGTTGTTTCCGGAGGTGAATATCGACGGGCCCGCGCCGCTGGCGTGAAGGCCAGCAAAATCGTCTTCTCGGGTGTGGGAAAGACTGCGGATGAGATGGCGGGCGCACTCGAAGGAGGTCTATTTCAGTTTAACGTGGAATCGCGTGACGAAGCGGAGATGTTGTCCAGTGTTGCCGTCTCGATGGGCCGCCGGGCGCCGATTAGCTTTAGGATCAATCCGGACGTCGCCGCGGGGACCCATGCAAAGATCTCGACGGGCAGCGCCCAGGATAAGTTCGGCATCAATGCAGCGGAAGCGGTGGCCGCCTTCAATCGCGCAAGTAAACTACCGGGCATCGAGGCGCAGGGCGTAGCCATCCACATTGGCAGCCAGCTTACCAGCCTTGAGCCGCTGGAGCTGGCGTTCAGCAGGCTCGGTGAGCTAATCGACCAGCTTCGCCGGGCAGGGCATCAGATATCGGTCGCAGACTTGGGAGGCGGCCTCGGCATCTCGTACGACGCAACGAAACCCGCGCCACCCAGCCCAGCGTCGTACGGCGCACTGGTCGAGCGGGTCGCACAACGATGGGGCGTGCAGTTGTTGTTCGAGCCTGGCCGGCTGATCGTTGGCGATGCCGGAGTTCTCCTAACCGAGGTGATCCGCCTGAAGAACGGCGCGAACCACCCCTTCGTCATAGTGGACGCGGCGATGAACGATTTGATGCGGCCAACTCTCTACGAAGCTTGGCATGAGATCGAAGCAGTTACCCCAAGGGGCGACAGAATGGTTGCCGACATAGTCGGGCCAGTGTGCGAAAGCGGTGATACATTTGCGCGTGCTCGGCAGAGCGACCGTGTCGAGGCTGGCGATCTAATGGTCATTCGTACTGCGGGGGCCTACGCCGCGACAATGGGGAGCAGCTATAATTCGCGTCCGCTGGCGGCCGAAGTGCTTGTGAATGGCAGCGACTGGACGGTGGTGCGGGAGAGACAGGACGTCGAAGCTCTGATTCGCGGCGACATCATCCCCACGTGGATAAAGCCTGTTTGATCGCACAGAACCTAATGTCCGCAATGGGTCGAAAGCGGACTTTAGCCTGCGGGCTGAAGGTATGGCCTGATCGTGGTTTATCCGTGCTGATCACAGTGGGAACGAATGAGCGGTCTTTTCTAGTTCTGGTAACAATCATTTTTTGAGCGCGCTCTTATAGCTTCAGCGTCCGAGGAATTTGCCGGCAGCTCCGATCAACTCGCCCAATATGCCACCGGAGGCAGTCGGCTGAGATCGCTTCCCGGCCGACTTACTTTTGCTCCCCGTTTGACCTCCAAGAATGCCACCGAGGGCGCCGCCCGGGCCGCCGCCCGCGCTTGCGTTCTTCATTACATAGCCCGCTGCCACCATCGCCAGCATGGGCAGCATTTTTTTCAGCAGTGAGGGATCAACTCCCGATTGCGCAGAAGCTGAAGCAGCAACGGCCCGGCTGCCGTCTTTCGAGCCAAAAATATCCCCGAGAATCTCGTTCCCCTTGTTCACGGAAGTTGGCTTGCTTGCCGTTACATTATCGAGCCGGTCACTGCCGCCCATCGAACCTATTTTTCCAAGCAGTCCACCTAATCCGCCGAAGCCCGAGAAGGCGCTTCCGGCCGAATTGGATTCCGCCGCGGCAACCGGATTCTGAAAGCCAGACAGGATGGACGGGAGAAGTGCGGTTGCGCCTGCCGCGGCAGTCGTTGGGTCGATTCCAAGTTCACGGGAGATTGCCTCCACCGCGCCCGTCTGCTTCAGCATCTGACCGATATCCATCGTTCTGCCTCCTGCTTTAACTCGTCAATTCTCAGGACAATGTTAGAACGCGTTTTGAGCCGCGCGCTGCTGCAATTTAGGAGATTATAAAAGTAATCTTCAGCGTGACCCGCCATTCGGCGATCTTGTTATCACGGATAATCGCCTTGGTGCCTTTGACCCAAGCTCCCTGAATACCCTGGATCGTTTCGGCAGCTTTTGCGACGCCGTCACGGACGGCAGCTTCGATGCTTTCAGTGGAACTCGAAATAACCTCGACGTTTTTTGCGATCGCCATCGGGATCTCCTATCATTTCGACAAACACCTTGGCTGGATCAGAGTCAATCTGATCACGGGGCGATGCGTGCCTCGCGCCGCGTGGCGCACCAAAGCTCATTGGGCGCGCTCTTGCACCCTCCAAAGGCGAGCCAGAAGGTACCCGCTTCCGCACTAAGCGGTTACATAAGTTTTTCGCTGCTGCAGACTTTGAGTGAGATGCGCGCCGAACCAAGTTTATGGGACTGGTCTCTGGCCAGCTGATCGACCACATCGTGAACGAAAAAATGGTTCCGTCCGCGATTGCAACGCGGGATCAAGTGTCGAGATATGGAACGTATAAATTTTGCCTGGCTAACCGACTTCCGACACGCTCTTTCAGGGACGCCATGACGCCCTTGCCGAATTGATAAGTAGGCAAGTCAGAACCACCATGGTCTTCGAGATGTCACAACCCACAGTCGGTCGCCGGAATTTTAACTCGCGGCAATGCGCTAATTTCCGCAATGGGTGGAAAGATACGGTAATGGGCCGCGGCTTCAGCTGGACTGGAGCGGTGGCTGTCCCCCGATCATGATGGAGTGACGGGGATCCTGGTG
>JACDEB010000027.1 GCA_013816595.1 Sphingomonas sp.
CATCTCGCCCATCGCGCCATCGATTCGCGACG
The DNA here is from genome assembly GCA_013816595.1 of Sphingomonas sp. GTDB lineage: Bacteria > Pseudomonadota > Alphaproteobacteria > Sphingomonadales > Sphingomonadaceae > Sphingomicrobium. The sequence goes on from JACDEB010000027.1 coordinate 33, forward strand.
CGCTTTTCTCCGGCGCGAGGGCCGTCAGTCCGCGAACGGTGGGAAGCTCGACATTGATCGACACGCGGTCGGCGTGGAGCCCGGCCTGGCGCACCAGCTCGGGGTCGGCGTCGGGGATCGTCTTCAAATGGATGTAGCCGCGAAAGTCATGATCCTCGCGCAACGACCGCGCGACCTCGACCATCTGCTCCATCGTGTAATTGGACGATCTGATGATGCCCGAGGAGAGGAACAGGCCCTCGATGTAATTGCGCTTGTAGAAGGCCAAAGTCAGGTGGACGACCTCGGCCGCGGTGAAGCGCGCGCGGCGGACGTTCGAGCTTTTGCGGTTGATGCAATAATGGCAATCGAAGATGCAGCTGTTGGTCAGCAGGATTTTGAGCAGCGAGATGCAGCGCCCGTCGGGAGCGTAAGCGTGGCAGATGCCCATGCCCTCGGTCGAGCCCATCCCCTTGCCCCCGCGGCTATCGCGTTTGCTCGTTCCGGATGAGGCGCACGACGCATCATATTTCGCCGCATCGGCAAGAATCGCGAGCTTTTCCCGGGTGTCGAGCTGGGCCATTTGTTCACTATATGTTTCATCGCCTGCCACGTCCACATGAGAATCGCCGCCGCGCCGATAAGGCTTCGGATTTGAAGGGAATTCGCTAATAAGGTGGAATGAAGACGAGCGAGCATTTGGGCCAGTGAAGGCCGCGACCCATCCCGACGAGAAGCGCCGCCTCGATGCGTTGCTGCGCTATCAGATTCTCGACACCGAACCCGAACGCGCGTTCGACGACGTCGTGCAATTGGTCTCCCAGATCTGCGATGCGCCGATCGCGGTCGTGAATTTCATCGATTCCGACCGCCAGTGGTTCAAGGCCGAAGTCGGGCTCGGGGTGCGCTCGACCCCGCTCGAGACGAGCCTGTGCAGCCACGTCATCCTCGAAGGTGCGTTCGTCGAAATCCCCGATACGCTCAACGACGACCGGATGCGCGACAACCCGCTGTGCGCCGGGGATCCGGGCCTTCGCTTTTACGCCGGGGCGACATTGCGAACCGACGACGGCCTCCCGCTCGGAACCTTGTGCGTGCTCGATCACAAGCCGCGGGTACTGACCGATCTTCAGCGCCAGGCGGTCACCGTGCTTGCCGAGCAAGTGATGCGCCAGCTCGATTTGCGCAACGCGGTCCGCGGGCAGGAAATGTTGCGGCGGGAAATCGATCATCGGGTCAAGAATTCGCTCGCTTCGGTCAGTGCGCTGGTCACCATCCAGGCCAATCGCTCACCCGATATCGCGGTCAAACAGGCGCTCGGCGCGGTCCATGCGCGGCTTTCGGCTCTGGTCTCGCTCCACGAAGAGCTGCAGCAGGCCGGCGACGGTGCGACGGTCGATCTCAAGCGCTTTCTCGAGCGCCTGGCCGGCTTGCTCCAGAGCCTGTTGCCTGATGGAGTCGCGCTGGAAACCGATGTCCCGAGCGAGAGCATCGATGCGGTGACCGCCAATTCGATCGGCATTGTGATCAATGAATTCGTGGCTAATTCGGGCAAGCACGCCTTCCCCGACGAAACGGTCGGTACGGTGTCGATCACGGTGCGCGGCGACGACCAAGCGTTGACCCTGCGCTGCACCGACAATGGCGTTGGCGGTCCCGAGACTCTGGCGTCGATCGAGCAGAGTAAGAACCTTGGCTCGCGGGTCATTGCCGCGTCGGTCGCCGCAATGCACGGCTCGAGTCTGTGGGAGCCGGTCAGCGGCGGCGGCGTCGCGATGACCGTAACCATTCCGCGCTGAAGCCGACCGCGCGCCGCCGTTCGTCGAGTCCCGCCGGTGGTCGGTCAGCGGCGGTTTGACTGGTGTTGAGCGGCCACTAGGCTGCGTTTAAATTCGAGGGGAACATGATGCGTAAATTGGTCATCGCGATCGCGCTTTTGGGTTTTGCTGCAACGCCCGTCTGGGCTGGACCGACCGAGGATTTTCACGCGCTTCAGGACGCTTATTGGGCGGCCTATCTGAAGGATTCGCCGATCACCGCGTCGAACGTCGGCGTGCAGACCTACGACCGCGAGCTCGATCGGATCGAACTTGCCGAACAGGACCGGCTGGCGGCAGAGGCCAAAACCTATCTCGCCGCGCTCGACGCTATCCCGATGGCCGCATTGCCCGCCGCCGACCAGGCCAATTACTCGATCCTCCATCGCCAGTTGGCCAATGCCATCGAGTCCAACCGCTTCGGATCGCGCGCATTGAATTATGGCGGCAGCGGCGGGACCCACAATTTCTACGCTGGGATGGCCGATCAGCTGCCGTTCCGGACCCGCGCCGATTATGACAATTATCTCGCGCGCATTGCTTTGGTGCCGGAACGCATGACCGCCTACACCGCGATGAGCGTCGATGCCGCCAGGCGCGGCTACACCCAGCCGTGCGTAACGATGACCAAGTTCGAGGGCACGATCAGCGGATCGATCGCCGCCGATCCGACCAAATCGCGCTTCTACGCGCCGTTCGCCGGGAAGCGTCCGGATTCGATCGCTGCGGCGAACTGGTCGGCGCTTCAGCAGCGCGCGGCGGCGCTGATCAGCGGGAAGATCAACCCGTCCTACGTGGCCTTCGGCGATGCTTATGCGCGCGACATCAAGGCCAAGTGCCGGACCGCGGTTGGGATTGGCGCTCTGCCCGACGGCAAGGCCTATTACGACTTTCTCGTCCGCTTCCACACCACGACGAACAAGACGCCCCAGCAGATTCATGCGCTTGGCCTGAGCGAAGTCGCGCGCATCCGCGCCGAGATGGAGGGTGTCGCGGCGAAAGCCGGTTTCGCCAGCCGCGAAGCAATGATCGCCGATATGCGATCCAATCCGAAATATTTCGCCAAAACGCCGGAAGAGCTGATGGAGGCCGCGGCGCGTATGTCCAAGACCATCGACGGCAAGATGCCGACCATGTTCGGACGCCTCCCGCGCCTGCCCTACGGAGTGCGCGAAATCCCGGCCGAAACCGCCGAGGGCAACACCACCGCATATTATAATCCGGGCAGCCCCGACGCCGGCATTTCCGGCACCTATTACGTCAATACCTCCCATCTCGACCAACGGCCGTTGTGGGAGCTTCCGGCGCTGACCGCGCATGAAGCCGTGCCCGGCCACCACAATCAGATCGCGCTTCAGCAGGAGCTCGACCAACCGGCGTGGCGCAAATATACCAGCTACTTCACCGCCTTCACCGAAGGCTGGGGGCTGTATTCCGAGCATCTCGGAATCGAACTCGGGCTGTACGACACGCCGCAAAAGGACATGGGCCGGCTGAGCTACGAAATGTGGCGCGCGTGTCGGCTGGTGGTCGATACCGGGCTTCACGCCAAGGGCTGGAGCAAGGACCAGGCGGTCAAGTTCATGAAGGACAATACCGCTTTGACCGACGCCAACATCGACGCCGAGGTCAATCGCTACATCTCCACCCCGGGCCAGGCGCTGGCCTACAAGATCGGCGAATTGAAGATCCTCGAGCTACGCGCTCTGGCGACCCGGGAATTGGGCGAGAAATTCGATATCCGCCACTTCCATGACGCGGTTCTCGGCCAAGGAAATGTCCCGCTCGATACGCTCGAAACGCAGATCAAGGCGTGGATCGCAGCGGAGAAAGCGCGAACCTAGCCTCGCTTATTGGTCGGGAGCGGTCGAATCCTGGGATTCTTCGCGGCGCTCCTGGCGCGCCTGCTGGATGACCTGGGTCAAGCAACCAGTGAAGCCGCCCGGGCCGACCGGCGAGCAGCTGTTGATCCCGGTCGCTCCGACCGTCTCCAGCTGCTTGGCCCTGTTCGCCCAGGCTTCGCGGCTCTGGCGGGAACCGCTGGAGCGAAGCTTTTCGGGAATCCGGTAGCGCTCGCTTTCGGGCTTGCGCGCGCAGATCACGACCTGGTCGTCGGTCGAGCGAGGGCAAGGATCGGTGCCATAGACGATGATTTCGCTCAGCTCCGGTTGCTGGGCGACGGCTGGCACTGAAATTGCGGCACCCGCTCCGGCGAGGGCGGTGCCAATGAGGATGGTCATCAACCTGGTCATTTCGTCCGACGTCCTTTCAACGCTTCAGCGGGCGAACCCGAATCAAGTTCCCTAGATACGCTTTGATAGCCCGATAGCCACCCGGCATCCGGCACGGATCGCCACAGTCATCAGCGGATGGCCCGGCGCGGAACTCGACCCGTTGGCGATTGCGGTCTCGCGATGTTCGACTTCCTCGGCCTGGAATTCGGCGATATCGGCCGATAATTCGCGATCGCTGTCGCCCAGAGCGTCGATCTGTTCCTGGTAATGGCGGTCGATCTCGGTCTCCACCGCTTCGGTGCAGGCCAGCGCCGCTTCCTCCGAAATCAGCGCGGTTGCGGCACCGAGCGCGAAGCCGGCGACGTTCCACAGCGGCTGAAGCAGCGTCGGGCGCACCTGGCGTTCGGCCATCAGCGCGTCGAATCGCTGCAAATGCCGCTCCTCCTGCGCCGCCATGCGCTGGATCAGTTTGGCATTGGCCGAATTGCGCCGAAGCACCGCCAGCTGCCCGGCGTAGATTCGGGTCGCTCCATATTCGCCCGCCTGATCGACGCGCAGCATCGAATTGGTATCGGCGCGGCGGTCGCCTGGGCGCCAATTGCTCATCGCCGGAGCGCCTTCCAGCTGAACAGAAGGATCGCAGCGGCACCGCCCAGCGAAAAGATCGCATTCCAGCCGGCAAGCGAGATGCCGAACAGCGACCATTGCACCTGGTCGCAGCGGATCAACGGGGCATGGGTAATCTGCTTGAGCAAATCGGCGGTGCTTGCGCCGCCGGTGGCAAGCGCCGTGCAGGTCGTCAGCCCCTCGAATATCTTCGCCTCGACCCCGGCATGATAGACCCCGATGATCCCCGATATGGCGATTGCAAGCGCCGCCAACAGCGTAAAATTGCGCGATCTCGAGCTGTCGGCGGGGGCTGTGAAAGCGAGCAGTGCGAAGACGATCGCGGCGCCGTGCGGCCAGCGCTGCCAGTAACACATCTCGCACGGGTATAGCCCGCCGAGATATTGCGACCCCAAGGCCCCGCCAAGCAGAGCAAGCGGGAGCAATAATGCGATTCCCCGAGCCGTAGCGGCCGGCGATGTCGCGGACGTGCGGCCGATCGATGGAGCAGCTGCTTGCGACATCAGCGGATTAGCGGCCCTTCTTTCCCGCCGCCGGCGCAGGGGATGCGGCGGGACCGGTCAGTCGCTTGAGCGTGTTGATCGCATAATAAAGCTGGAAATCCTTGATGCCCTTCTTCTCCAATTCGGCAGCGGTCATACTGAACCGAGGATCGGCGGTGGAATCCTTTTCGAGCAATTTGTCGTCGACATTGGCCTGGGCCAGCAAATGGCGGCGAAGGTCGGCCTCGCGCACCCGCGGGCGATCCTTATAATCCTTGTCCGATAGCTGCGGGACGGGGATGTCGGGTTCGATCCCGCCCGCCTGAACCGAACGGCCCGAAGGCGTGTAATAGCGCGCGGTCGTCAGCCTCAACGCGGCTTCGGGACCGGTCTGGACGACCGTCTGAACCGAGCCTTTGCCGAAGCTGGTTTCGCCCATCACCAAAGCGCGGCGATGATCCTGCAGCGCACCGGCGACGATTTCGGACGCCGACGCGGTCCCGGCATCGACCAGGACGATCACCGGAAGGCCATGAGCCATGTCGCCGGGGCGCGCATAATATCGTTCGATATCGTTTTTCTCGCGGCCGCGCTGCGAAACCACTTCGCCGCCTTCGAGGAAGGCATCGCTGACGTCGACCGCCTGGTCGAGCAGCCCGCCCGGGTTGGAACGAAGGTCGATGACATAGCCGAGCGCCTTACCCCCGGTCGCCTTGTCGATCGCCAGCAGCGCCGACTTGGTCTGGTCAGCGACATTGCCGGAGAAGGTGTTGATGTTGAGGATCCCGATGCCGTCCTTGATTTCCCATTTGACCGGGTGAAGCTCGATCCGTTCGCGAACAACGGTGACATCGAACGGCTTGTCGCGGCCGGGGCGGACGATGGTCAGCTTGATCGGTGTTCCCGGGTCGCCGCGCATCTTGCCTACCGCATCGTCGAGCGACAGGCCATAAGCCAGCTCGCCGCCGATATGGGTGATGTAGTCGCCCGACTTGATACCGGCGCGGTCGGCCGGCGTATCCTCGGTCGGAGCGATCACCTTGACCGCCCCATCCTCGATCGAGACGGTGAGGCCGAGGCCGCCGTAATTACCGTCGGTGGTGGTCTTCAGCTGTTCGAAATCGCTCGCCTCGGCGAAACTTGAATGCGGATCGAGCGACGACAGCATGCCGTCGATCGCGCCCTTGATCAGCGCCTTGTCGTCGACCTTGTCGACATAATTGGCCTTAACCCGCTCATAGACGCTCATGAACTTTTCAAGTTCCTGATAGTCGGTTGCGTCGACGGCGGCGAAAGCGCTGTTGGTGATCGGCACCAGCGCGAGTGCTGCGAGCACTGCGGCGGGCGGGAGATATTTGCGGTTGAGCTTCATTTGGTCGCGTCCTTGTGGCGGCGGCACGCGGTTTAACCGCCTTTCCCGCCCTTTGACAGAGGGTCGGATGAACCTGCGATTATGGCCGGCGAGACACGCTGCCCATTATGGGACAGTTCGACCTCAATCGGGCCTAGTGCGCGGCCCAACGAATCCCCGCGCCGAACCGAAGCGCCGGCCTTGATCGTGGTCGCCACGTTGACGATGAGGCTGATCCAGCCATTGCCATGATCGATGATGACCACCCCGTCATAGTCCCTGAACGGACCGGCAAAGCGCAATATCCCGTCGGCCGGAACGACCAGCGGAGCACCGCGCGCCGCCGCCAGCACAAGCCCGCGCGAACGCACCCCGCCGCGGTCGATCTCGGCCAGTCCGCGCGTAACCGCGGCTTCGACGGGCAATTGGTAGTCGAACGAAGCGGAGGTCCTGGCGCCGCGATCCGCGCTGGGGCGGGCCGGGGCCGGACCGGCGGCAATCAGCTCGCCAGCGAGTAAGGCCGAGGATGCCCGGCCACCGCCAGATAGATCCGCGAGCGTTTCGCGCCCCGCCATGACGCGATCGCTGGCGGTCAGCGCGGCACCGCCAGCGTCCAGGTTCGCCGCCAGCGCCATCTGCTCAAGCGCCGCGAGCCGGTGCTGGCGGGTGACCAGTGAGCCGCGGTCGGCAAGCAGTAATTGCCGAGCGGCGACCGCTGCCCTTTCGATCCGCTGGCCCCGCGCGATTTGAGCGGCCAGTGCGGCCGACCGGCGCTGCACCACCGGCATGGTCGCGGCGAGCAGGATTCGAGTTTTGACCAGCTCGTCCACTCCGCCGCGATCGGCCAAGGCGAGGATCGGCGGACGCTCGCTGATCATCGCCAGTCCGGCAAGCAATGCCGACACCGGGCGCTCGGCAAGCGCGAGCTGGGTGCGAAATGCGGCCAGATTGGCCGATGCCAGGCGAAGCTCCGTTTCCGTCGCAGTGATCCGGGCCTCAGCGGCATCGATCGCCTGGACCGCCGCGGCCTGCTCGGCGGCGAGCCGTTCCGATTTCCCTTTGGCTGTGGCCGCGATCGCTTCGAGTCGTTCGGCTTCGGCTTCGGCGGTGGATTGTTCGGCGCGCGCCGCCTTGAGCTGGTCGTCGAGCAACGGCGCCGCCGGCCGGAGCGGTGTGCTGGCGGCGATCAGCGCCGGTACAGCGGCGGCCAAGACCAGCCCGCGCACCCCGTCAGCCTTCGCGATGATAGGGATGATTGGCGAGGATCGAGGTGGCGCGGAATAATTGTTCGGCAAGCATTGCCCGGGCCAGCAGGTGGGGCCAGGTCGCGGCGCCGAAGGACAGGAGCAAGTCGGCGCTTGATCGCTCCTGCGTCGAATGACCGTCGGCGGCACCGATCACGAACCGCGCCTCGCGCTTGCCCCCGTCGCGCCATTCCTCGAGCTTTTTGGCCAATTCCATTGAGCTGAGGCTATGCCCGCGCTCGTCGAGCAGGACCGAAACGCTCGATCGCTCGGATGGCGGGGTGCTTCCCCCACGGTCGGGCAATTCGGTGATCTTGGTCGGCCAGGCGATGCGTTTGACATAGCGGTCGACCAGATCGGCCTCGCTCGAGCGTCCGATCTTGCCTCGCGCAATGATGTGGAGGAGCACTAGCGGGTGGCGGGAGTCGGGCTGAACGACCAGGTCACGACCGTCCGGAACCCGTCGTACAAGGCCCGCGCCGTCTCCGCGATGGTGCGCGGGCGGTCGCTTCCGCCGCGCGTGAAAATCGCGATTGCCACTCGGCGGCCATCGGGCATGGTAACGAAACCGACATCGTCGCTGAGCCCGTTCAAGGTGCCGGTCTTGTGCTCGACCCGAGTTCCTTGTGGCAGCAGCGCCTTCATCCGGTTCTTCCCGGTTTGGCACTGGGACATGAATTCAAGCAGGGTCCTGCGGCTCGAGGCGGAGAGGACGTTGCCCCGGTCGAGGCGGCGCAGCAGTTCGACCATCGCCAATGGCGTGCTCGAATCGCGGCGGTCCCACAAATCGCGCGGATCGCTCAGCAATTTGGCGATGTTACGGTCGACGCGGATCCCGCTGAAGCCGTGGAAATTGAGCCAATCCTGGATTGCCCCGGGGCCGCCCAGATCCTTGATCAGCAGATCGGTGGCGCGATTGTCGCTGTGGACCAGCATCCTGCTCATCAGGTCGCGGGCACGATCCTTGCCGATGGTGTCCAGCATCGTCCGGCGGCCGTGATCGACCTGGGTCAGATAGGCGGCTGCAACCGCCACCTTGACCGTGCTTGCCATCGGAAACGGCGTATCGCCCTTCACATTGATGCTTTCGCCAGTGGTCAGGTCGAGCGCTGCAATCCCGACATCGGCGGATTTGCCGGCGACCATGTAATTGAGCTGCTGCTCAAGCGCACTCAGGCTGGGGCTTGACGCAGCGCTTGCCGGCTGCGCGAAACACAGCGCGAATAGCGAAAGCATCAAGCTCAACCGAAGCTTCATTCTTCACCCCCGCGCCGAAGCGCCCACCTCATTGTCATCGCCAAAAGACCACATTCTCTCCAAATTGTAAAAATTTCTTACTTCGGGGCGGAAAATGTGGACGATCACGTCATTGGCATCAATCAGCACCCAGTCCGCCGCGGGCAGGCCTTCAATGCGCGCGATCAGCCCGGTTTGCTGTTTGATACGATCGGCCAATTTGGCGGCCATCGACGCCACCTGACGGGTCGAGCGACCCGAGGCGATGACCATATGGTCGGCGATATTGGACTTTCCGGCGAGCGGGATCGACACCACTTCCTGCGCCTGGTCGTCATCGAGCGACTGAAGCACGATGGTGTGGATCTGATCGACCGCGATTGGCGGACGAGCGGCGCCGCCGGCCTTGCCAGCGCTCTCAGCGGGACGTGGACTCAAGTCGATTCCTCTTCGCAATTGGCATGGTCGAACGGATCGGACGCGATTCAATCGCCTTCGGTCGACGGTGCCAATGTGGGTTGTTCGCGCGAATAGCGGTCGCGGACGTCGGGTCTTGCGGCAGGCGAAGGAAAAAGATCGCCGGTGCACTCCACAACGTCCAGTTGATCGCTTGGCCGGACGAATGGACGAACCGCCGCAGCCAACCCATCGCGCGAGCCGCCTGGGCAGGACGATCATAACCCGGACGGGGGAGGACTGCAATCGGCACCATCCGTGCTAACCCCCTCCAATCACGCCATTTGTGAAAATCTGGCAGGGTGTCGCTTCCAAGCAACCAGATGAAATGGTGCTGCGGGTACAGGGCTTTGAGGCGGCGTACGGTATCGACCGTATAGACCGTGCCGAGCCGCGTTTCGTCGTCCGATACCCGGATTGGTGCGCGCCGCGCCTGGGTTCTCGCCGATTTCAGCCGCGCCTCCAGCGGGGCCATGTCCCGCGCTCCCGCCTTCAGCGGATTGCCCGGCGACACCAGCCACCACACTTCATCCAGCCCAAGCGCTCGCAAGGCCGCGAGGCTGAGCCGGCGATGACCGCGATGGGCCGGGTTGAACGAGCCGCCAAGAAGGCCAATGAGCGCCATAGCGGCAAAATCTAGCACGACGCCGGGCAGCCATCTATGGTGGAGCCGATCAGGGGGAATGAATGGGCAATCTGGAATCGCTTGGCGACGCGGTAACCGGGGCTGTTCTTGGCAGCGCGGTCGAACCGGGCGCGGGCGAAGCGTCCAGGCATGGTACCGAAACCCATTGTCTCAATTGCGGGACCGAGCTGACCGGCCGTTATTGCCACGAATGCGGGCAACAGGCGCAGATTCACCGGACCTTGAAGGCGTTCTTCCACGACCTGCTCCACGGCGTGCTCCACTTCGAAGGCAAGATTTGGCGGACGTTGCCGCTACTGGCGTGGCGTCCGGGCGAGTTGACCCGCAGATATGTCGACGGGCAGCGGGCGAGCTTCGTTTCGCCGATCGCTTTGTTCCTGTTCTTCGTCTTTCTGCTGTTCGCGGTCGGCGGACTGACGGGTGGCTTCGATGTCGGCGACAATCCGCGGATGAAGAAGGACCTTAGCGAACAGGTCGCAATCGAGCGGACGGCGCTCACCAAACTCCAGAGCGAGCGCGGGCGGGCGATCGCCGAGCATCGGCCAATTGCGGCGATCGACGCCAGGATCAAGTCGCGCGAAGAGGAATTGAACACTCTCCAGACGCTTCAGACCAAGGGCGTCAGCATCACCAAAGAGAATATCTCGGGCGATCTTCCCCACTGGCTTAGCGACAGCCTTGTCCATGCCGCTGAAAATCCGGAGCTCATCCTCTTCAAGCTCAAAACCAACGCCTATAAATATAGCTGGCTGCTGATCCCGCTCTCGGTCCCGTTCGTGTGGCTATTATTCCCGTTCAGTCGGCGCTTTCGACTCTACGATCATGTCGTCTTCGTGACCTATTCCCTGTGCTTCATGTCGCTGCTCGCGATCACTGCAATGCTCTTTGGGCTGGCCGGCTTGGGGGCGATCGCGGCATTCCTCGCGCTGGTGCCGCCAGTTCACATGTACCGTCAGCTCAAGGGCGCATATGGGCTGTCGCGGTTCGGCGCGTTGTGGCGGGCGACGGCGTTGACGATGTTCGCTTTCATCGCTGCGGGGCTGTTCGCGGCCGTGGTCGCTGGTATCGGGGTCGCGGCCTAGCCGCGGCAGGGATATTTTCTCTCCAGCATTCGAGTGACCGCTTCGACCATGGTCATGCGTTTGCGATCGGTTTGGGGAATCGCGCCAATGCGCTGGAGATATTCATCGCTGGTCATACGATCCCTTTCCTTGGGCGGACAATAAGCACCGTGGCCGCCGGCCTTTTCGGCGGCCAGGCGGCGCTCCTTGACGATCTTGCCGGCGCCTTCGACCTCGGCGATCAGGGCCTTGATTTCCTTGCGCTGGAAAATCGCCAGCGGGCCCTTTTTCTTGAGCTTGATCGCCCGCTGGTAGAACAGATCGGCGTTCATCTGCTGGGCTGATGCGGCTGATGAATCGATTCCAATCGTGACGATGCAGGCAGCCAGAACCAGATGGCGCGAAACGGACAAGAACCCTCTCCCCAACGGCGCAAATCCGCGCGCCAGGGGGGCACGCTAGCGATTAACGCCCTGATGACAAGCCTTTAGACGCCAGCTGCGGCGGGCCCGCCAATTCCCGGTTTGGGCCGCTTGGCCTTGGGTATCGACGATCCGGCGGCAGGCAGCGACGGGGTCGATGATCCGCCGCGATCGATGGCCTCGCCGGCAAGCACCGCCTTGATCTCGTCGCCCGACAGAGTTTCATATTCGAGCAAGGCCTTGGCCAACGTCTCAAGCTCCTGGCTGAATTCGGTCAGGACCTTTTTGGCCCGGTCATAGCCTTGTTCGACGATGCGCCGAATTTCCTTGTCGATCGCTTGGGCGGTTTCGTTCGACATGTTCTTCTGCCGGTTGACCGAATAGCCGAGGAACACTTCCTCATCGGCTTCGGCATATTGCAGTGGACCAAGCTCGTCCGACATGCCCCAGCGAGTGACCATGTCGCGCGCCAAGCCGGTGGCGTAGCTGATGTCCGAAGATGCGCCCGAGCTGACCTTGTCGTAACCGAAGATGACTTCTTCAGCCACTCGCCCGCCCATCGCAACGGCCAGGTTCGCGTACATCTTGTCGCGGTGATAGCTGTAATTGTCGCGTTCCGGCAGGCGCATGACCATGCCCAAAGCGCGGCCACGCGGGATGATGGTCGCCTTGTGGATCGGGTCCGACGCGGGTTCGTGAAGAGCAACGACGGCGTGACCTGCCTCGTGATAAGCAGTCATCCGTTTCTCGTCTTCGGTCATGACCATCGAGCGGCGCTCGGCACCCATCATGACCTTGTCCTTGGCCTCTTCGAACTCGCTCATCGCGACCAGGCGCTTGCCCTTGCGCGCGGCCAGAAGCGCCGCCTCATTGACCAGATTGGCAAGGTCGGCACCGGAAAAGCCCGGCGTACCGCGGGCGATGACCCGCGGATCGACATCGGGCGCCAGCGGAACCTTCTTCATATGCACTGCGAGGATCTGCTCGCGGCCCTCGATGTCGGGGCGGGGGACGATCACCTGGCGGTCGAACCGGCCTGGACGAAGCAGCGCCGGGTCGAGCACATCGGGGCGGTTGGTCGCGGCGATGATGATGATGCCTTCATTGGCTTCGAACCCATCCATCTCGACCAGCAGCTGATTGAGCGTCTGTTCGCGCTCGTCATTGCCGTTGCCGAGCCCGGCCCCGCGATGGCGCCCGACGGCGTCGATTTCATCGATGAACACGATGCACGGGGCCGATTTCTTCGCTTGTTCGAACATGTCGCGGACTCGGCTGGCGCCGACCCCGACGAACATTTCGACGAAATCGGAGCCGGAAATGGTGAAAAAGGGAACCCCCGCCTCCCCCGCGATGGCGCGGGCGAGCAGGGTCTTGCCGGTACCTGGCGCGCCGACCAGCAATGCGCCCTTGGGAATCTTGCCGCCAAGCCGGGCGAACTTGCCCGGATCTTTCAGATATTCGACAATTTCCTCAAGCTCTTCGCGCGCTTCATCGATTCCAGCGACATCGGCGAAGGTCACCCGGCCCGATTTCTCGGTCAGCATTTTGGCGCGGCTCTTGCCAAACCCCATGGCGCCCGATCCGGCGTTTTTCTGCATCTGCCGCATGATGAAGATCGCGATTCCGATCATCAGCAGGAAAGGAAGCGAATTGTAGAGGAGATAAAGCCAGATGCTCGATTGCTCTTCCGCCTTGACCTGGACGGCGATGCCCTTGCCGATCAGCCGGTCGGAGACATTGGCGTCGGCCGGTGCAATGGTGTGGAAGGCTTCGCCGTTGTCGAGCTTGCCGGTGATCGCGGCATTGCCGCTTGCGCCCGTCGCCATGGTCACCGAGCGGACGCTGCCATTGTCCACTTGGCGGACGAAATCCGAATAGGCCATCGCCTGCCCGGTCGCCGCGCTGGAACCGCCACCGATCACCTGGACGAACAGGATCAGTCCGAAGATGATCCCCGCCCAGATGAGGACATTCTTGGTCCAGGGATTGCCGGGCTTCTTGTCGTTTTCGTTCATTTTTCGCCTGCCATGGGCACCGCGCCCTATCGCCTTAAGATAGGCCGATCGTCTTCAATGACAATGAGCGCAGCCGTTCGCGCCTTACGCTTTGGCCTTGCGCACAGGCGCCTTGGCGAAAGTCCAGGTTGCGCCGCCGCTGCACGCGACCCCGCGCAGGGTCGCTTTCTGGCCCGTCGCCATGGCCGCCAGCAGGCGGTCCGACTGGCGGCCGCGAAGTGCCGCTCCGCGCCCCTCGGTAGCAAGGCTGCCGACCGCGCGCGCCATCAGGCGGCGGCGGATTTCCCGCGGCAGGCCTTTGGGATCGAGGACGATTTTGTCGCCTTCGGTCTTCGTCACCCGGTCCCATTCACGATTGGTCGCCCAAGTGAGCGCTGCGTCGGCATCGGCGAGGTGGGCGGCGCTGGCGGAAACCGCGAGTGGACCGATCCAGTCGGCGGCATCGAGCGCCTTGCGGATCTTGATCCGTTCGAACGCTTCATCCTCGTTGCTCGGGTCCCTCGAGGGGGTCTCGCCAGCGGCTTCGCAAACCTGTTCCAGCTCATCGCGGCGCCAGCCGAGCAGCGGCCGCACCAGCGCTTCGTCGCTGCCCGGGACGCGAACGGCCTGGCGCATTCCGGCAAGTCCGTTAAGGCCCGCGCCGCGGCGCAGACGCATCAACAATGTTTCCGCCTGATCGTTGGCGTGATGTCCGGTGAGCAGCGCCTTGAGGCCGCGCTCCTTGGCCCATTCGGCAAGCGCTCCATAACGGCGCATGCGCGCCCGTTCCTGGATCGCGGTTACCGGCTTGTGTTTCCATTCGATCGTCAGGATCTTGTGCGGAACACCCAGTTTCTCGCATAAGGCGGCGACCTTTTCAGCCTCGGCGCGGCTGCCTTCGCGAAGGCCATGGTCGACCGTTGCGGCCTCGACCGCACCCGGACGGGCCGCCGCTGCAAGCAGCAATAATGCAAGGCTGTCCGGCCCGCCCGACACCGCGACACCGATCGGGTCGGCCGACGGCAGGAGCCGGTCGAGATCGCCATTGAACCGCTTGAACAGCGGCTGGGTAAGGTCGGCGATGGGCGTCTCGGTAGCGGGGGACGTGGTCGTCTTTTTGGCCATATTCAGCACTTCGCCTCAATCTTTGCGTCGGTTTCAAGTTTCTTCAAATCTGGTCGGATTTTCGCGCCGTAAACGGCATCAAGTTCGGAATATGCCTTACACGCCTGGAGCGGCTGGCCAAGCTTCATCAATGCCTGGCCAAGATAATAAAGGCTGTCGGGCGCCCGTTCGCCCTTCGGATCGCCGCGATAATTGGCGAGCAGCGCCTGGGCCGCGGCTTTGGCATTCCCCTTGTCCAGCAACAACCGCCCGATGAGGTTTTTGGCGAAGCTGACCCGGCGGTGCTTGGGATAGGCCGAAGTGAAGGCACGAAGGGAGTTGATCGCCTGATCATAGCGCCCTTCCTGCCACTCCCTGAAACCCTCGCTATAGGCATTTTCGCCGGGGTCGTCGGCAGCGATTTGGGCGCTTGCACCATCGCCGGGGGTCGGTGGCTTTGCTGTCGCCGTCGCCGGCCGGGGTTTCGGCAAAGTGACCACGGGCGCCGTTCCGGCGGCATCCGGAGCGATGGTCGGTGCTCCTAGGGCGATTCGCCGCTCGAGCGCGGCCATGCGCTCGTCATTGTCGCTGCGCGCCTTGGCCAAATCGGACTGGACGGTCCGCACCGAATGCCCGTTTTCTTCCGCCAGCCGGAGGATATCGGACATCTGCCGCTCAAGCGCGTCGAGCCGCTGGTCGAGCGACACTACTGATGACTGGCTGGCCGCGGGATCATCGGCAAAACCGGCGGTATCGGCTGGCCTCCCCTTCGGGAAAACTTGGCGCTGCATCTGCTGGACCTGCTTTTCGAGCCGCTCGATCCGCTGTTCGGGCGAAACCTGCTGACGCTGGGCATAAGCGGACGAAGCCGCCACGAGCATGACCGCCGCGCCGGCGACGAACATACTGGTCGGACGAAAACTGGTCACGTGAAAATCCCCATAACTGCAATCGAGGCAAGCCTGCGCCGAAGCGCCTTGCCCGCCGATGAATCGCTTATTCTCAGCCGCTGGTATTGGTTGGCGCGGGCTCGGTTGCGGGCGGCGGCGGTCCAGCCACCGGCGGGGGTCCAGCCACCGGCGGCGGTGGAGGCCGACGGACCGGTGCTACCGACCGGCGCGGCGTCGGGGCCGAAGGGACGACAGTCGCAGTCGCCGGCCGAGGTGAACTTGCTGCCTGCGCTGGCTTGAGCAAGTCGGCGGGCAGCAGGCTGACGTCCGTGACCCGCTGGCCCGGCGCACCGACCGACGGTGCGATTGCGGTTCCGACCGCGATCTTGATCGCTTCGGGTTTGCCGGTCTTGAGCAACGGCGCAGTCGCGGTCGCTGGTACGGTGAAGTCCACACCGGGGTTGAGCATGCCTGAGAAATAGCTCGTGCCGGTCTTGTCGTAGACCGCCATCCACACCGGCGCGGTGGCCGAAAGAACGACCGGCCCCTGCGGCACGGGTGTCGCAAGCGGCGGCGGCTGAAGCGGCCCCTCGACGGCCGCGGCAGCATTGGCTTGCGCCTCAGCATTGTCGCTCAGCGAGCGCTTGTTGAGCCAGCTCATCAGCGCGACCAGGACGAGGACCGCGATGATCGCTCCGATGACCAGCGCCCTGGGCATTGCCCGCGCCGGGTCGGCTGGTTCGAACACCTCCGACGGCGCCATCGGCACCGGTCGGGAGCCGCCCATTTCAGAGCGCAATTGATCGCCGATGGCGGCCCGATCGAGATCGACGACAACGGCGTAGCTCTTCGCAAACCCCACGCTGTATGTCGGGGCCGGGAGATGCTCCCAGTCGCTAGCTTCGATGCTTTCGAGGTGGCGCAGCGGAATTCGAGTCCGAGCGGCAATATCCTCGAGGCTCAATTTCTTTTTCTTGCGCGCGGCGCGCAGCTGGTCGCCTACCGTCGGCAGATCATTTTCGACCGGTTCTTCGTCCATCGTGCCTGTTCAAACTCCCTTCGGCTTGCGTTCCACTGTGAAGGCAAAGCGGCCCGTGTCAACCGGCTCTAGCCGATGGTCACCGAATGACGCCGTGCCCAATCGGCAAGCGACTTGCGCATCTCCCTCGGCGGCTTGGCGAGCAGTTTGTCGAGGCGCTTGCGCGCCGCTCCGGCATCGAGCGAGCGGACCATCGCCTTGACCGGCCCGACGCCGGCCGGAGTGATGGAGAAATTCTCGGCCCCGATCCCGATCAGCGCCATCGCCTCCAATGGCCGGCCGGCCATTTCGCCGCAGATGCGCACCGGCACATCGGCCGCGCGGGCGGCGTCGAGCACGCGCTTGAGGAACCGAAGGATCGCCGGACTGAGCCAGTCGTAACGCTGCGCCAGCCGCGGGTCGGCGCGGTCGGCGGCGAACAGAAACTGGGTCAAATCATTGGTCCCGATCGACAGGAAATCGACCATTGGAAGAAGGATATCTAGCATTTCCGCAAGACTCGGTACTTCGAGCATCGCGCCATATTCAATCTTTTTGGGAAGGCCGCGCTTGGCCTTGCGAGTCCATTCGACCTGTTCCTCGAACAAGGCCTTGGCTTCCTCGAATTCCCATGGCTCGCAGACCATCGGAAACATGACCTTCAAGACCCGTCCGGCCGAAGCATCGATCAACGCCCGCGCCTGCGCCTTCATCAACGTCGACCGTTCGAGCGAGAGGCGGAGGGCGCGCCAGCCCATTGCCGGATTCTCGGCTTCATCGTGCATATCGGCAAGATAAGGCAAAGCCTTGTCGCCGCCGATATCGACCGTGCGGAACACCACCGGCTTGTCGCCGGCCTGAGCGATCACCTTCGAGTAAAGCCGCTGCTGGCGCTCGCGCCCGGGCAAGGTCGCCGACACCAGGAACTGGAATTCGGTGCGGAACAGCCCGATTCCGTCGGCGCCGGACAGGTCGAGGTGCGACGCGTCCTCGGCCAGACCGGCATTGATCATGACGCTGACCTTGAGCCCGTCCGTGGTAATCGCCGGGAGCGGCCGCAATTGCTCGATTTGCGCGCGGCGCTTATGGCTCATCGCCAAGCGTTGTTCAAAGCCGCTGACCAGCGCCCGGTTGGGGCGGATCATCACGCTTCCAGCGTCGCCGTCGACGAGGATCGTCTCGCCTTCCTCGACGCTGTGCCGGATATCATGCAGGCGGCCGATCACCGGCACGCTGATGGCCCGCGCGACGATCGTCATGTGGCTGGTGAGCGAACCCTCCTCGAGCAGTACCGCCTTCAATCGCCGGCGGTCATATTCGAGCAGCTCGGCGGGTCCCAGATTGCGCGCGATCAACACCGTGTCATGGGCCAGGCCAACCTGCGCCGCGGTGCCCATCCGACCCGACACAATCCTCAGCAGCCGGTTCGACAAATCCTCAAGGTCGTGCATCCGCTCCGACAGCAAGGGGTCGTCGATGTCCTGCATCCGCGCCCGGGTGCGTTGCTGGACCCGTTCGATCGCCGCTTCGGCGGTAAGGCCGCTGTCGATCGCCTCGTTGATCCGCCGCGACCAGCCTTCGTCATAAGCGAACATGCGATAGGTCTCGAGGATCTCCTGATGCTCGCCGATCGACCCGAATTCGGTTTCGCGCGCCATATTGTCGATCTGCTCGCGCATCTTACGAAAGGCACCATAGACCCGCGTGCGTTCGGCCTCGACATCGTCGGCAACCGTATGTTCGACGATCACCCGCTGCTCGTGGAACACCGCTTGCCCCTTGGCCATTCCGGCGACCAGCTTGAGCCCCGAAATCCGCAATGGACCGGCACTGCGCAGGCGCCCGCGTCGCGCGCCATCGACCAGCCGAGCGCCAGCGATCAGTTCGGACAATACCATCGCCACGGTCTGAAGCGCTTCGATCTCGACATTCTGGTAAATGCGCGGCTCGGCATGCTGTACGGCAAGCACTCCGATCGCACTTTCGAGCCGGACGATGGGTACGCCGGCGAAGCTGTGGAAGCGCTCCTCGCCGGTTTCGGGACGGTAAGCGAAGGCGGGGTGATCGGCGGCTTCGGCAAGGTTGAGGATACGGCCCTCGGCGATCGTCCCGACCAGCCCCTCGCCCATGCGCAATTTGGTGACATGGACCGCTTCCTTGCGCAGTCCGTGGGTCGCGAACAGCTCGAGCACATTGTCGCGCAAAAGGTAGATCGAGCAGACCTCGCTGCCCATTGCCGCGGCGATCAGATCAACGACCCGGTCGAGCTTCGACTGCGCCGACCCGCGCTTGGCCATGATGTCGTGCAGACCGGTCAGGATCTCGCGCGCGGAAGAGGAAGCGGACAGGGGCATGATGCCGCGCTAACAGATGGCGACTAAGCGCGCCAACACCCGAATTGGCTTACCCCCGGCTTTCGAGCGCCGCCGCGGCCTCTGCGACCAGTTCGGCGATGATTTCGGCGACCGCTTCCTCGCGCTTGACCATGCCGACCGACTGGCCGGCCATGACGCTTCCGCTTTCGATATCGCCGTCGATCACCGCGCGCTTGAGGGCGCCCGCCCAATAATGTTCGATCTGGAGCTGGGCCTCGCCCATTTCGATGTCGCCCGCATCGAGCCGTCCGGCAACTTCACGCTGTTTGGCCGCAAAATTGGTCATTTCCTGGTTCTTGAGCGCTCGCACCGGGATTACCGGCAGGCGCGGATCGATCTGGACCGACAAAATCGCCTCGCGCGCCGAAGCGCGGATGAACGCTTTCTTGAAATTTGCGTGGGCGATGCATTCGGTGGCGCAGACGAAGCGCGTTCCCAGTTGGACCCCGACCGCGCCCATTTCGAGATAGGCCGCGATCGCCTCTCCGCGCCCGATGCCCCCGGCGACGAACACCGGAATCTCCTTGGCCACGACGGGGAGGATTTCCTGGGCGAGAACGCTGGTCGAGACCGGGCCGATATGGCCGCCGGCCTCCATCCCCTCGATCACCAAAGCATCGACGCCCGAGCGCATCAGCTTCTTCGCCAGCGCGAGCGCGGGCGCGAAAGCGGTGAGCTTGGCGCCATTGTCCTTGATCCGCTCGATCGCACCGCCCGGAGGAAGGCCGCCGGCGAGCACGACATGGGTCACTCCGCGGCGCGCGCACACGTCGATCAGCTCGCTCAATTGCGGGTGCATGGTGATGAGGTTGACCCCGAACGGCCGGGTCGCTCGCTTGGCGGTCTCGACGATTTCGGTGTCGAGCAATTCGGGTCCCATTGCGCCACACGCGATCACCCCGAAGCCGCCGGCATTGGAAATTGCCGAGACCAGGTGGCGCTCGGAAATCCAGCTCATCGCGCCGCCCATGATGGCAAAATCGCTGCCGAGAAATTCGGTCCCGCGGTGCATCAATTGCTTGAGCCGCCGAAGTCCGGGGGAGGCTGGACCGGCGCTCATGCCGCTTGCTCCTGGTCAAGGCCGAAGGCGCTGTGGAGGACTCGCACCGCAAGATCGAGCTGGTCTTCGGCGATCAGCGCGCTGACCTTGATCTCGCTCGATGAGACCGCGAGCAGGTTGATCTGCCGTTCGGCAAGCACGTCGAACATCGTCGCCGCCAGCTCCGGGTTCGAGCGAATGCCGACCCCGACGATGCTGACCTTGGCGACCTTGTCGTCGCTCACCAGCCGATCGTAGGCGACCGCATCCTTGAGCGCCTCGATCGCCGCCAGCGCCTGCGCAAGAACCGCGCGCGGGACGGTGAAGGTGAGGTCGGACGATCCGGTGTCGGGTGTTGCCGCATGGACGATCATATCAACCGGGATGCCCGATTTCGCGAGCGGGCCGATGATTGCGGCAACCGTTCCGGGCTGGTCGGGAACGCCAATGACGGTGATCCGCGCCTCGCCCCGGTCGGCGGCGATGCCGGCAATCTGGTTTCTTTCCATTTCGGCTCCTGAAAGCTCGGCGACGATGTCGGTCCCGGGCACATCCTCGAACGCCGACAGCACCCGCAGCGGCATTTTCGCGCGCATTGCAAGCCCGACCGAACGCACCTGAAGCACCTTGGCGCCGACGCCTGCAAGCTCGAGCATTTCCTCGAACGTCACTTGGTTGAGCTTGCGCGCCTTGGGCACGATCCGGGGGTCGGTGGTGTAAACGCCGTCGACATCGGTGTAGATGTCGCAGCGGTCGGCCTTGACCCCGGCGGCGATGGCGACCGCGCTTGTGTCCGACCCGCCGCGGCCAAGCGTCGCCACTCGGCCGTCCTCGCTCACGCCCTGGAAACCGGGGATGACCGCAATCGTGCCGCCGGACAGCGCCTCGTCGAGGGTCGCATTTTCGATCGCCTCGACCCGGGCATTGCCGTGAATCCCACTCGCCCGAACCAGTTGCCAGCCCATGAAGCTGCGCGCTTTGAGGCCCATCGACTGAAGCGTCATCGCCAGCAGGCCCGCTGTGACCTGCTCGCCCGACGCGACCACCACGTCATATTCGGTCGGGTCGTGGAGCGGCGCGGCCTCGCGGCAATATTGCACCAGCCGGTCGGTTTCCCCAGCCATTGCCGAGACCACTACAAGCACCTCATTGCCACCGCCGAATTCGCGCCTGACCCGCGCGGCGACGCTTCGGATGCGCTCGATCCCGGCCATCGACGTACCACCGAATTTCATCACGATTCGAGTTTTCGGGCGGGCCATGAACGTTCAGCGGTTCCTTGGTAGTGGAGCGGCGCCCTGTTAGGAGGAGGCCATGAGCGAAACAAGCATCCTGCAGGGCGAGGCCGAACACTTCGGCGCCATGGCGGCCGATTGGTGGGACCCCGACGGAAGTTCGGCGATGCTCCACAAATTAAACCCGGTGCGCCTTAAATATGTCCGCGACCAAGCCGACCGGCACTGGCAGAGCGACGAATGCTCGCTGCGGCCACTGGAGGGCAAAAGAGCGCTCGACGTCGGCTGCGGGGCCGGTTTGCTGGCCGAACCGCTGGCGCGACTGGGTGCGCAAGTGACCGCCGTCGATGCCTCGCCCGACGTCATTGCCGTCGCCCGCGCCCATGCCGACGGCGCCGGGCTGGCGATCGATTATCGCGCCTGCGGGGTGGAACAGGTCGCGGGCCAGTTCGACCTCGTCACCAGCCTTGAGGTGATCGAGCATGTCGCCGAGCCGCAGGCCTTCGTGAACGCGCTGGTGGCGCGGCTCGCTCCGGGCGGACTGATGATCCTGTCAACTCCCAACCGCACCAGCTGGTCGAAGCTGCTGACGATCACCTTGGCCGAAGGGCTCGGGCGGATCCCCAAGGGCACCCACGATTACGGCAAGTTCATCACGCCGGACGAGCTGGGCGTGATGCTGAGCAAGGCCGGGCTTGAGGTGATCGACATCGAAGGCATCGCTGTCTCGCCGCTCAAGGGTCTCCACCTGAGCGACGACGTGCGGTTGAATTATTTAGTCGCGGCACGTCGCCCCGCCTAAAAGTCGACCTTGTCGTAATGGCTCGGGGGCACGATCACTTCCATCCGTTCGCCCAGCAAAGGCCGGAAGCAGGGGCGCGATTTCATCACCGCATACCAGTCCTTGGTCTGCTTGTGCCCGCGCCAGTCGAGCGCGCCGAGATAATCGATCACGCTCAGATGCGCGGCGGCGGTGAAGTCGGCGAGGCTTAGCCCCGGCCCCGCCAGCCAGCGGCGGTGGTCGAGC
>JACDEB010000028.1 GCA_013816595.1 Sphingomonas sp.
TATCGAGGGACTGTTTCTCTCGTCGGGCATCATCAAATCGTCCAATTACACGATGGAGCAATTGGTCGAAGTCGCGCGCAGCCTGCGCGAAGATCATGATTTCCGCGGCTACATCCATTTGAAGACCATCCCCGATGCCGATCCCGAACTGGTGCGCCAGGCCGGGCTCCATGCCGACCGCGTATCGATCAACGTCGAGCTTCCGACAACCGCCGGGCTGACCCGCCTCGCGCCCGAAAAATCGGTCGGGCAGATCGAGGGCGCGATGAAGGCGACCAAGCTCGACATCGACGACGGGAAGGACGCGCGCAAAAAGTATAAGAGTGCACCGAGCTTCGCCCCGGCCGGCCAGTCGACCCAGATGATCGTCGGCGCCGATGCCGCAAGCGATGGTGCCATCGTGATCCGCGCCAGCCAGCTCTACGATCGCTTCGCACTGCGCCGGGTCTATTACAGCGCTTTCTCGCCGATCCCCGACGCCAGTGCGGTATTGCCGCTCAAACGGCCCCCGCTCATGCGCGAACACCGCCTGTACCAGTCCGATTGGCTGATGCGCTTTTACGGATTCAAACCCGCCGAGGTGGTCGATGCGGCCGGGGCCGACGGCATGCTTGCCCTCGACATCGACCCCAAGCTCGCCTGGGCGCTGAAATTTCGCGACAGCTTTCCGGTCGACGTCAACCGCGCCAGCCGCGAGCAATTGCTGCGCGTCCCCGGGCTCGGCACCAAGGCCGTCGGGCGGATCCTCAAATCGCGTCGCTGGCGCTCGCTCAGGCTTGACGACATCGCTCGGTTGACGGTCTCGGTGGTCAAGGTTCGCCCGTTCATCATCGCCAGCGACTGGCGCCCGACCTTGCTCACCGACCGCGCCGACCTCCGCGCCATAATCGCGCCGCGTGCCGAGCAGTTGAACCTCTTCGCGGCTTAGTCGTTGCATTGGCGAAACAGGGGAGACTTTCCATGGCCATGACTGATATTTTTGACCGGCTGGTCCAGGATCACAATAAACATCGCAAGTTGATCAAGGCGATTGAGGAAACCAGCGGGGACAGCGAGGAACGGCGCTCGCTCTACGAGCAGTTTCGGACCGACGCCAAAGCCCATGCGTCGGCGGAAGAAGTCACGCTTTATGCGATCTTGATGGCCGAGGTGGAGATGCGCGAATATGCGCGCCACGCCGCCGCTGACCATCACGAGATCGACGACGCGATCAAGCAGGTCGATGAGACCGACATGGCGTCGTCGGGCTGGCTGGCGAAGTTCAAGACCTTGAAAGAGACGTTTCTCGACCATCTGAAGGAGGAAGAGGAGACGATCTTCCCCGACGCCCGCAGGGATCTTGGCGAAACCAAGTCGGTTCGACTGCGCGACGCTTTCAACGCGATCAAACCCGAAGAGATCGAGCGGGTCGAAGCTGGCGCCGACGACAAGATCGCCGAGAAGATCGGCTAGGGCTTCACGTGATGTGCGCTTTCGGATGCTGAGCGAAGGCCCGATGATCGACGCCCATCGCGTGACGCTTTCCGCCGAGGACGACTTCGACGGTTGGCGTAACGCTGCGCGGGGGCTGGCCGAGGCGGGAGTGTCGCCCGCCGCAATCGCCTGGCAAGTCGCCGGCGGCGCGACCGACCTGTTCGCCGGCCCCGACAGCAACCCGCCCCCAGACGGCCCCAGCTTCGCGGTCCCGCGCAACTTCGTCGATCTCGCCAAGGCCGCGATCTGCCACCGCGATCCCGAGCGCTTCGCCTTGCTCTACGCGTTGCTGCTCAAGCTCCGCGCCAACCGCCACGCGCTCGAAGACCGGGCTGATCCGCTGGTCGATCGGGTCGAGAAACTGGCCAAGGAAGTCCGCCGCGACGCGCACAAGATGCACGCCTTCGTCCGCTTTCGCGAAGTCGTGGATGCGGATGGCGCGCGCTTCGTCGCCTGGTTCGAACCCGACAATCATATCGTCCGGCGCGAGGCGGGCTTCTTCGTGCGCCGTTTTCCCAATATGCGCTGGACGATCATGACACCGGAACTGACGATCAGCTGGGACGGCGGTGCCCTCACCAAAAGCCCCGGCGCCACGCTCAAGGACGCGCCCGATGGTGACCCGGTCGAGGAGACGTGGAAGACTTATTATGCGTCGATCTTCAATCCGGCGCGGGTCAAGGTGAAGGCCATGACCAAGGAAATGCCCAAGAAATATTGGAAAAGCATGCCCGAAACCGCGCTCATCGGCGACTTGCTCGCGGGGGCCCAGGCGCGCGAGGCGGCGATGATCGAAACGTCGCGCGCGGCGCTCCCCAAAGCTACCAATATCGAAGCAGCCTGGGCGGCATTGAAAGCTGAGGCGGCGCTCTGCACCCGCTGCGATCTCTACCGCTGCGCCTCCCAGACGGTGTTCGGCGAAGGCCCGCCAAATGCGCGGATCTTGTTCGTTGGTGAGCAGCCGGGTGACCACGAAGACCTTGCCGGACGCCCGTTTGTCGGTCCCGCGGGCGAAGTGTTCGACGCCGCGCTTGAAAAGGCCGGCATCGAGCGTTCGGCCACTTACGTCACCAATGCGGTCAAGCATTTCAAGTTCGTCCTGCGCGGCAAGCGGCGCATTCACCAGACTCCGGAGGCCAGCGAGATCAACGCCTGCCGCTGGTGGATCGAGCAGGAGCGCGACCTGATTCGCCCGCCGCTGACCGTGGCGTTGGGAGCGACGGCGGCGCGCAGCCTGTTCGGCAAAGTCATGGCGGTCGGCAAGAATCGCGGCATACCCCACCTGCTTTGCGATGGCAGCGAAGCCTGGATCACGGTTCACCCAAGCTATATTCTGCGCCTGCCGGACGCAGCTGCTCGCGCTGTTGAACGCGACCGCTTCATCGACGACCTCAAGCGAATCCGCGACCGAGCCTACTCCATGCCAAAATAATCGTTGCTATTGCGAACGTCTCGCATTAGCACACTAGGACCGTTTTGTCTTAGGGGTATCCATTGTCTCGCTTCATTCTGGGCGCGTCGCTTGCCGCGCTTGCCATATCCGTGCCCACCGCCGCCCACGCCGATGAAAATCTGTTCGCCTATAGCTATGGTAGCGAGACCCTGCCCGCGGGCGGGACCGAGGCCTATTTGTGGGCGACTGACAGGCGCGGGAAGGGCAGCGGTAACTATAATGCACAGGACTATAAGCTCGAGCTTGAACACAGCTTCACCAACCGGTTGCAAGCCTCGCTCTACGTCAATTTCCTCTCGATCCATGCCAATCGGCTCGACCCGGTAATCGAGGACATTGACCGCAACTTTGCCTGGAACGGAATGCAGGCATCGGTGAAATATGCCATTCTCAGCCCCTACAAAGACCCAATCGGCCTGGCAGTATATCTCGAGCCCGGTTTCGCCCGCTACAGCAGCAAGGACGGCGAGCGCGAGGAGCAGCGCAGCCTCGAGGCGAAGATCCTACTGCAGAAGAATTTTGCCGGCGACCGAATCATCTGGGTCGGCAACCTCACCGGCGAACAGGAATGGGAACGCGAAATCGGCGGCGACGAATGGCAGAAGGAGCTTGAGCTCGAGGCGTCGACCGGCCTTGGCATGCGCGTCGGCCCCGGTCTGCACCTTGGCGCCGAGGGCCGCTATTCCAGCGTCTATGTCGATGGCGATCGCGACAAATGCGCGATCTTTGCCGGACCGACGATCCACTATGCAGCGAAGAAATGGTGGGGGACCTTATCGTATCAGCACCAATTGGACGGCAATCCCGGCGCGCTTTCGAATTCGCGCAACCTCGACAGTTACACCAATCGCGAAATCCGGCTGAAAATCGGCTATAATTTCTAATGGCCCGATCGACCGACTGGTTCGCAATAGTCCCCGCGGCGTTGATCGCGCCGGCACCGGCAACAGCGACCGTCTATTTGTCGATACCAGCAGCCCAGCAAGCTCTCTTTCCAGGCGCGCAATTAGCCGACCATAAGATCGCACTGACTCCGGCGCAGCGCAAAGCGATCGCCAAGGCCGCGGGAGCAGCGGGCACGGATCCGGTTCAGCGCATCTGGGAGGCAAAGACAGGGGGCAAGCGAACCGGCTGGTTCATTCTCGACCGGGTCATCGGCAAGCACGAATATATCACTTACGCGGTCGCGCTGTCGCCTGACGGCGCGGTTCGCGGAGTCGAAATCCTCGACTATCGCGAGACTTATGGCGGCGAGGTCCGCAACGCCAATTGGCGCCGGCAATTCACCGGAAAGCGACCCGGTCAATCGCTCAAGCTGGAACGGGATATCAGGAATATTTCCGGCGCAACCTTGTCGTCGCGGCATATCACCGATGGCGTCCGGCGCTTGCTGGTCACCTATCAGATGCTGCTCGCGGGGAGCTGAGATGCGGATCCGCCGCTGCCGCCCGTGGCTTGGGACATTGGTTGAGATCGAGGCCGATTGCGTCGAAGCGATCGAGGCTGGATTCGCGGCGATTGAACGAATTCACACCCTCATGAGTGCGCATCAACCAACGGGCGAGCTCAGCCGACTCAATCGCGGCGAGCGGGTAGAGATTTCGCCCGACACCCGCGCCGTACTGGACCGCGCCTTGTTCTGGTTCGCGGCAAGCGGCGGAGTGTTCGACCCGGCGGCGGCGGGCCGAATCGCGATCGAACGCGGCGCGCTCCCGCTCCATCCCGGCCAGCCCTACCCCGACCGATCGAGCGATTTGAACGTGCTTCGGATGGACGGGAGCGTGGCTTGGCTTGAGCGTCCCGCGTGCCTCGACCTCGGCGGGATTGCCAAGGGACACGCGGTCGATGTCGCTGTCGGTGTAATGCGCGCGTCTGGCGCCAGAACCGGACTGGTCAATGCCGGCGGCGACCTGGCCGTTTTTGGTCAGCCGCACCGGATCGAAGTCGTCGACCCGACGACCCGGGCGCCTTTGCTTCACGTTCGGCTGGAAGATCGCGCGCTTGCGACCTCGGCGGGAATCAGGAATGCAGAAGGTCTGACCTTTGCCCATTTGCCCCGCCGTTGCGCCGGCTTTGCTTCGGTCACCGTCGAAGCGGCCCGCGCGATCGATGCCGATACGCTGACCAAGATCGTGTTCGCTGGGCATCCGCGGCTGTCCGGGCTGCTCGCCGCGGCCGATGCGCGGGCGGTCGCCATCACCATTGCCGGCGACGTGAACGACCTCGGCAATCAACGGCTTGCGGCATGAGGCGAAAGAAGAACGCGCGGCCGACCCGACTGCCGCGGTGGCAGGAATATGCAGTCTATGTCAGCCTTGGCGCGCTCACGCTCACCGGCCTTGTCTGGCTCGGCCTCGATTGGGGCGTGCGGGTCGAGAGCGAGTTCGGGCCCGAACGCCATCCCGCCGAACATTGGGCAATGATCGCTCACGGGATCGCGGCCTATGCCTTTCTGGTCGTCGGCGGGGCGATGATTCCGGTCCATATAAAGCTGGGCTGGAGTCTCGATCGAAACAAGGTCAGCGGGCTGTGGCTGGGGGTAGGCAGCGTGATTGCCGTGATCACCGCGCTGGGCCTTTATTACCTCGGCGGGGAGGGGGCTCGATCGACCGCCAGCCTGGCGCATTGGCTGGTCGGGCTAGTGCTGATCCCGGCATTAATCATTCACGCCGTCCGCGGTCGGCGCGGCCGCTAAGATCATTCCGCGGCGAGCAGGGTCTCCGCCCCGCCGAGATCGACCGAAACCAGTCGGCTGACGCCCTGCTCGATCATCGTCACACCGTAGAGCCGGTCCATCCGGCTCATCGTCACCGCATTATGGGTGACGATCAGATAGCGGGTGTCGGTTTCCCCGTTCATTTGCGCGAGCAGGTCGCAAAAGCGCTCGACATTGGCGTCGTCGAGCGGCGCATCAACCTCGTCGAGGACGCAGATCGGCGCCGGGTTAGTGAGGAAGATGGCGAAGATCAACGCGATCGCGGTCAGCGCCTGCTCGCCGCCCGACAGCAAGGTCAGCGCCGATAATTTCTTGCCCGGCGGCTGGGCCATGATCTCCAGCCCGGCTTCCAATGGGTCGTCGCTTTCGACCAGTTCGAGATGCGCCTGACCGCCGTCGAACAGGGTCGTGAACAAGCGCCGGAAATGCCCGTCGACATGCTCGAATGCGGCCAACAACCGGACCCGGCCTTCGCGGTTCAGATTGCCGATCGATCCGCGCAGACGGTGGATCGCCTGAGTCAGCTCTTCGGCTTCTTCAGCGCCCTTGAGGCGGCTGTGGTCGAGTTCGGCCAGTTCGGCCCCCGCCACCAGATTGACCGGCCCGATCCGCTCGCGCTCGGCGGTCAGCCGTTCCAAGGTCCGCGCTTCCTCGGCCGAATTGCGCTCTCCGTCGGCGTCGAAGGCAAGCAGTTCCGGCAGCCGCTGCGGCAGGCATTCGAATTTCTCGACGCTGGCCCGGGCGAGCTCGGCGCTGCGCGCTTGCTGGCCCTCAGCGCGGGCGGCGGCGGCGGCGCGGCGCTCGCGCGCATTGGCGAAGCGCTCATTTCGACCGGCGACTTCATTGGCGGCTTCGATCAAGGCGCGTTCGCCTTGCGCCTCGGCAGCGGCGGCCTCGCCGACCTTGACCTGACCTTGGTCATTGGCCTGTTCAAGCGCCCGGATATCGCGGTCGAGCTTGTCCGGTTCCTGTTCCAGCCCGGCCCGTTCATCGGCCAATTGCCGTTGCCGATCCGTGGCTTGGTCAAGCCGCTCGGCGGCGTCGGACTGCCGCTTGCGCCATTCGGTCTGGTCGCGCGAGCCGCTGCTTAACCGCTCGCGGTCGGCGGCGGTCTCGCGGGCTCGGGTTGCGGCTTCGGCGCGCTTGTCGGCCACTGCCGTCGCAGCCGCCGAAGCGACTTCGCGGGCCTGCCCAACCTGGTTTTCCAGAGTCGCCGGATCGGGCAATGGGCCGAGCGTTTCCGCCGCTTCGGAAACCGCATCGCGCGCCGCTTCAAGGACCGGCTGGAGGTCGGCCTGGCGCTGGCCGAGCGCGGCGCTTTGAGCCTCAATCCGTTCAAGCGCCGCGGCCGCGCTGTCGCCGGCGCGGGTAGCGTCGCGGGTATCTTTTTCGGCGGTCAGTGCCGACTGACGCGCGGCTTCGGCGGCATCGCGGCCTTCATTCATCGACCCCAGCGCGGATTCGCGTTTGCTCAATGCTTCGTCGACCCCGGCCTGGAGCGCTGGCAGGTCCGCGGCGAGCTCGGCCAGACGATTGGCGCGAAGCAAGCGTTCGGCGGCAGCGGCGCCCGCTCCTTCCGCGACAAATCCATCCCAGCGCCGCATCCGTCCGGCGAGTGTTACCAGCCGCTGACCAACGGCGAGCTTTTGGCCAATATCGTCCTTGGCGACCGCGACCTGGCGTAGCCGCCGGATCAATTGCGGTGGCGCCTGGGCATGGTCGGCAAGACAAGTTGTACCGGCGGGCAAAACGGGGTCATCGGCGGCAATTTCGGCGCCGGTCCAGCGGCGCGGCGAATCGCCGTCGATCGCCGCATCGGCGTCGTCGCCCAATGCCGCGGCAAGCGCTCGCTCATAGCCGCTTTCCGCTTTTAGGCTGGCGATCGCGGCGCCGCCGCTTTGGTTGAGTGCCCGGGCCAGCGCATCATGCTCCGACGTTGCCGCCGACAATGTCGCTCGGGCCCCGGCCAGCTGGCTTTCGGCAAGGTCGCGGCGGTCGGCGGCGTCGGCGCGGACCTGCTCGGCCTCGACCCGGCGCGCTTCAGCTTCTGCCAAAGCCGAAGCGGCGGCCGAGGCGCGACGTTCGGCGTCGATCCGTGCCTTCTGCTCGTCGCTGCCGTCGCCAAGCGCCGCCATTTGGTCGGCCAGACGCTGATGCTCCAGCTTGGTCCGGGCAAGCTGGGCATTGGCGACGTCGAGCGCGGCCTCGGCAACGCGGCGCTCGGCGCGCATCGCAGCGTGGCGGGCAAGCAAATCGGCAAGCGCCGCTTCGGCTTCACGAGACACCGTTTCGGCATCGCCCAATTGCTTGACGATTCGCGCCGCCGACGCTTCGGAATCTCCCAGGCGCGCCTCGATCGCCACTCGTTCCTCATCGAGCTGGACAATAGCGCGCTCGGCATCGCCCTGGAGCGCCTGTTCGCGGGCGATGTCGCCGGCGAGCGATCCTTCAAGCCGCTCCAGTTCGGTCAGCCGACGGGCGATGGTATCGCGCCGTGCCCGCGCGCTGGCCAATTGGTGCGCCAGTTCGTGACCCGATTCGCGCGTTTGGGCCAGCGTGTCGCGCATGACTGCAAGCGCTGCATTGGCGGCGGCCTGCGCGACCTGAGCTTCGGCGATATAGTCCTGTGCCGATGCGACTTCGGCCGCCGCGGATGATGCTTCGGCGGCCGCTGCGTCGGCGGCGCGTTCGGCCTCGCTCCAGCGGGCGTGGAGCAGGCGCGCCTCGACGCTTCGGATGTGGTCGGTGAGCTTGCGATAGCGTTCGGCGGCGCGGGCCTGCCGACGAAGCGCCGCGGCGCGCTGCTCCTGGTCGCCGAGGATTTCGCCCAGGCGCACAAGATTGACCTCGGTCGCGCGCAATTTCTGCTCGGCATCCTTGCGCCGTGCATGGAGCCCAGAGATTCCCGCCGCTTCCTCGAGCAACAACCGCCGCTCGACCGGCTTGGCGGCGATCACCGAGCCGATCTTGCCCTGGCTGACCAGGGCCGGCGAATGAGCGCCGGTGGCGGCATCGGCGAACAATAACGAGACATCCTTCTGGCGGACGTCGCGGCCATCGATCCGATAAGCGGAACCGGCGCCGCGCTCGATCCGCCGGGTGACTTCGCTTTCGCCCCCGCCGGCATCGCTCGAATCGCGTTCGAGAAGGATCGAGACTTCGGCGAAGTCGCGCGCAGGGCGGCTTTCGGTGCCGGCGAAAATGACGTCGTCCATACCGCCGCCGCGAAGCGACTTGGGCGATGATTCGCCCATCGCCCAGCGCAACGCTTCAAACAGGTTGGATTTGCCGCAGCCGTTGGGACCGACCACGCCGGTCAGGCCGGGCTCAACCCTGAGCTCGGTCGGTTCGACGAAGCTTTTGAAACCGCTGAGCTTGAGCCGCCGGATTCGCAATGTCGCCCCGCTCGCTTCGATCAGCCGCCCAGAGCGGACTTGAGCTTGCCTTCCAGATCCTTCCACGACGCCACCCGGTCGAGCATCTTGCCGTTCAGAACGAAGGTCGGCGTTCCGGGGAAGTCGGGATGTGCAGTGGTCGCATCGCCGGTCATCTGGACCAGTTGGTTCACCGAATTCTCATTGGTCAGGCATTGTGTGCTCCTGGCCATCGGGACACCGCGGACGGCGGCATATTGCTGCAGCCCGGAAAGCTTGGCGAGTTCGAGGAACTGCTTGTTCGGCGGCAAGTTCTGTAGCGCTTCGAGCTTGGCCGGCGGGACCTTCTGAATCTTGCCGACCCAAACCGGCTGGTCTTTGTACAGGGCGCGGGACAAGGGGAAGAAGCCCTTGGCGCCATTGCAGCGGGCGAGCAATGAAGCGGTGAGGTCGAACGCATCGCGCACGTAATTACGGAATTCGTAGGCGACCTTGCCGTTTTTGACATAGCCGTTGATCAGCGGAGTGACTCCGGTTTCGTCGAATTCGCGGCAATGCGGGCAGGTCAACGATCCATATTCGACCAGCTTCACCTTGGCATTGGGGTTGCCCATCAAGAATCCGCCGGCCGGGGTAGCGGTGACGATGGTGCTCCAGTCGCCGTTCCTGGGGGGGTTGACCTTGACCGCGGCGGCACTGGTGCCGGTCGCGGCATTGCCTTCGTTGGAATTGCATCCGGCGATGGCCACCACGGCCGCGGCACAGGCCAAAAAGACTGTCGGCTTCATTTTCTCAATTACTCCGGTTGATCGCAGGTATTTCAGGTTCGTCTTCACTGATCGAGGGCGGACCACTGCTAGACGCAATTCGCGCGGCAAGCGACTCAAGGCAAGCGCGAAGCTCTGGATCGGCGATTTCACGCAGGCCTTCGCCCAATTCCTTGGGCACCGGGCGAAGCTCGGGCCGCTTGGGTCGCGGCGCGGACGGGGGCGGCTTGCCCTGACGAAAATTGACCCGGTCGATCGCGGCATGGCCGAAGAACTGGTTGACCCGCTCCACAATCAGCGGCGTTAGATGCTGGATCAAGGGGGCATGGGCGCCATCGACCAGAAGGGTCAACGAACCGCCGGATTTCTTGCCGTGGGGAAAGCGGATCGATTCGGGCGACGAGACCTTGGCGTAGCGCTCGCCGACGATTTCCGCCCAGCGGCTGACGATCGCCGATTGCACGAAGCCGAAGCGGCGAAACGATTTGCCGCCAATGCCCGCGACCAGCTCGCTCGCCGCTCGGGGGCGGCAGCTGCGCCCCGCTTCCTGGTCCTGCTTTCGCTTCGTCATGACCGGCATGTCATGCCATAGCGGGCTGGTGACCGCCAACATCGCAGCGCTCCTGCTGCAACATTATGTGGATAACTTCCGGCTTCTGCCGTGGCGCTCGCCGCCCGACGGAGCGGCGCCCGATCCCTATCGCGTCTGGCTCAGCGAAATCATGCTCCAGCAAACGACGGTGGCAACGGTCATCCCCCGCTTCGAGCGCTTCCTTGCCCGCTGGCCGACGGTTGATTCGCTCGCCGCGGCCGCAATTCAGGACGTGATGGGGGAATGGGCCGGCCTGGGCTATTACGCCCGCGCTCGCAACCTTGTCGCTTGTGCCCGATTGGTCGCACAGCGCGGCGGCTTTCCCGCGACCGCCAGCGACCTTCGTAACCTGCCCGGGGTTGGCGACTATACCGCGGCGGCCATTGCTGCGATCGCCTTTGGCGAAGATGCAGCGCCGGTCGATACCAATGTCGTTCGCGTGATCGCCCGGCTCGATGCGAATTCCGCTCCGGCGCGAGCGGATATCGAGCGCCGCTTCCTCGCCATGGCCCCGCCGGGCCGGGCCGGCGATCTGGCTCAGGCGATGATGGACCTGGGCGCCACCATTTGCCGTCCGCGAGCGCCCAAATGCACGCTGTGTCCGGTCGCAATCGCCTGCGCCGCCTTTGCCAGCGGCGACCCCGAAGCGTTCCCAGCAAAAAAGGCCATAGCCGCGCGCCCGCAAAGATTCGGCGTCGCCTGGTGGATCGAGCGCGGCGACCAGCTGTGGCTGGTGCGGCGCGAAGCCAAGGGATTGCTCGGGGGAATGGCGGCGCTTCCGGGCAGCCAATGGAGCGCCGACGAATGTGAGTCGGGGCGGTCGATCGGCCGGGTCCGTCACCTCTTCACGCATTTCGCTTTGGACCTGTCGATCGAGCAGCGCGACCGGCCGCACGGCGAAGGCTGGTGGCACCCGCTCGACCGCCTCGACCAGGCCGGCCTGCCGACTCTGTATCGCCGCGCCTGCGCGCTTGTGCTGGGCAGACGCGAGAAGACCGGGCATGACGCCTCGACTGCGGCTTGAAGTCGGCTTCACTCACCCGTAAAGGGCGGCGAAATCCCGACCGCCTCGGTGTCGCGCCGCGAAGGAAATTTCATGGACGATCGTTTCAATACCACTGCCGGATGGGTTTTGTTCGCCGGTATCGTCGCGCTTGGCGCGTCGATTGTCGCGGGCGAGACATTCCATTCCGAGCGTCCGGAAAAGATGGGTTATCCGATTGCCGGGGTTGCCGTGGAAGGCGAGGGCGGAAGCACCGCTGAAGAGCCGATCGAAGCCTTCCTGGCCAAGGCTGATCCGGCCAAGGGCGCGCAGGTGTTCAACAAATGCGCGGCTTGCCACAACGCAACCAAGGGCGGTCCCAATGGCCTCGGCCCCAACTTGTGGGACGTGCTTGGCGAACCGGTCGGACAAGGCAAGGGCTTCGCTTTTTCGGATGCTTTGTCGAAAAAGGGCGGGACGTGGAATTGGGACAATCTCAGCCAGTGGCTGTCCAGCCCGCGGACGTTTGCGGCGGGAACGAAGATGACCTTTGCCGGGCTCAGCAATCCGCAGGAACGGGCCGACGTTATCGCTTACCTCAACCAGCAAAGCGACAGTCCGCTGCCGCTCCCGGCGGCTCCTTCACCGGCCGCGCCGGCCGCTGGCGACAAAGGCGCTGCGCCGGCCGACGGCAGTGCCGTTGCTCCGGTCGACGGCAATGCCGCTGCTCCGGCGGACGCCAATGCCGCGGCTGCGGAGCCTAAAAAGCCCTGACCTTTAGTGGACGTCGACGCAGTCGTAGAACCTGCAGACGTAATCCCAGGCTTCCTGAGCGTCCTCGCACCAGTGGATGAGGTCGAGGTCGTGGGGCGCGACCACGCCTTCCTCGACCAACGCTTCGAAATTGATCACCCGGTTCCAGAACTCCTTGCCGAACAGGATGATAGGCAGCGGCCTGACCTTGCCGGTCTGGATCAGGGTCAATAATTCGAACATCTCGTCGAACGTTCCAAAACCGCCCGGGAACACCGCGACCGCGCGCGCGCGCAGCAGGAAATGCATCTTGCGCAGCGCGAAATAGTGAAACTGGAAGCTCAATTCCGGAGTCACATAAGGGTTGGGCAATTGTTCGTGAGGCAGAACGATGTTCAAGCCGATCGTCGGCCGGTCGCAATCGATCGCGCCGCGATTGGCGGCCTCCATGATCGATGGTCCACCGCCCGAGCAGACAACGAAATGATGGTGCCCGTCTTCGGTCCGGTCGGCGCAGCTGGCAAGTTGGGCGAGTTCGCGGGCGACATCATAATAATGCGATTTGGCCTTCAGCCGCTCGGCCACCGCGCGCTGCTCGTCATTGGTCGCGGCGTCGATCAGCGCATCGGCGGCGTCGGGTGAAGGGATTCGCGCCGATCCGTAAAAAACCATCGTCGATGCGATCTTGGCCTCATTGAGAAGCAAATCGGGTTTCAGCAATTCCAACTGAAAGCGGACTGGACGGAGGTCTTCGCGGAGCAGGAACTCCTTGTCCTGGAACGCCAGCTTATAGGCGTCGCTTTCGGTCTGCGGGGTCGATGGCACCAGTTTCGCCGACGTCGCATCGGTTTTCGACGTCGGAAAAATCCGGCTTGGCGGCATGGGCTTGGTCATCCCGCCCGACTAGCGCCATTGACGGCGGTCGTCACGCTCGGCTTCGGGCACCCCAATCGATATGGCGCGTGGCGTACATCACCGCGGCCAAAGCGACGAACAACAGGGTCGATCCGATGATCAGTGCAAAGGCTTCGAGGCTGATCAAGATGTAAAGCACTGCGTAGAGACCGGCCAGCAGCGCACCGACGAACGAGGCGCGACGCCAGCTGTTCAAGAACGCCGCCGCATAGGCCGTGTTGAGACCGGTGATGGCTGCTGCCGCAAGAATATAGGCCGGCGTGAAGCCAATGATTTCGGCCAGCGCCAAAAGCAAAACGAAAAACAGGATCAAGGCCGCCCCGGTCAGAAGGTACTCGACCGCCGAAACGGTCGCTCCGCCAATCACGTCGAACATCAACAGCGCAAGAAAGGTGAAGCCGATGAACAAAAAGCCGTATTTTGCCGAACGGTCGACGTGCGAATAAAGGTTCACCGGCTGGATCAGGCCGATTTCCGGCCCGCCCGAGCCGCGCGCCGCAACCTCGTCGAGATTCTCTTCCGCTTTGGAGTCAGGCCGGCTCTCGCCGGGCAGTCCGGTATGGATCAGTGATTTGCCAAGCGCGAGATTACCAATTCTGTAGTGCGCCGAAAAGCCGCTCTCATCGACGCGCCGCTCGCTCGGCAGAAAGTCCCCGGTAAAGCTTGGATTTTGCCATGTTGACGTTGCAGTCCAGTCGGTCTGGCCGGCCGCAGGCGTCAGTGCGATCGACCCATTGCCACGAAGATTGAAAGAATAATCGACATCCAGGGGGCCGCTGCCAAGCTTCGAAGCGTCAATCCAGGAGAAAAATCCTTTGCCCCCGGTGCTGCCCTGCCCCGGCTGCAGCGCGAGCGCTTTTCCGGCGACGATCACTTGGGGATTGGCGCCAAGGCCGCGCGGGTCGCTAATGCCGAAGCGTAGCTCCGCGCGGGCATAGTCTAGTGCGGCCGCTTCGACCCCCGCTTGAGCGAGATCGGCGGGAAGAACGAACGACGCGCGTCCCGTGGCGCGAGCGTCGTAAACAACCGCTTCGTAAATCGAGCGCTTACGCCGCTCCGGACGAATCTTGGTATCTAGGACCGACGCCGTGGGAGCGACGGTCAGTTCGCGGATGACGTCGCGCGATCGAGTGACGGTCTGGCCGTTTTCGACCACGGTTTCGGTCGCCTGCGCGCGATAGGGAATGACGAGGAGCGGACCGCTGATAATCTGGCGGTCGCCCCAGCCTTCGGTGATCGATGCACTCGCCGCCTGGGATTGAGTCTGGCGGTCGTAAACGAGCATCCAGACGAAAAACAACGGGAGCGCCAGGAGGAAGCCGATCGCGATTGCCCAACCCAGTTTCCGACCCGGGCTAGTGCTGGTTCCATCCGCGCTGTCCATTTCCCAACCTCCTGCTTGTACTCAGCTCATCTACAAAAATGCACGGTTCGTCGTCAAGTATAATGAATGTGCCTACTTGAAAGCGGGGTTGGAACCGGCCCACATCATTGCCATGATCGACATCCGCCCCTTCGCTTCACTCGGCCACGCCGACCATGGCTGGCTCGACGCCCGCCACCACTTCAGCTTCGCCAGCTATCACGACCCCAAGCGCATGGGCTGGGGGCGGATCCGGGTTTGGAACGATGACCGGATCGCGGCCCAGAACGGCTTCCCGCCGCACCCGCATCGCGACATGGAAATCGTCACTTATGTGCGAACCGGCGCGATCACCCATCAGGATTCGCTCGGCAACAAGGGCCGCACCGGGGCTGGCGACGTTCAGGTGATGAGCGCTGGAACCGGGGTCACCCACGCCGAATATAATCTGGAAGATGAGCAGACGACGCTGTTCCAGATTTGGATCGAGAGCGAACTGCCCGGCGCATCGCCGGCATGGGGGGCGATGCCATTCCCGAAGGACAATCGCGACGGCAATTTCCAGTTGCTCGCCAGCGGCAATCCCGACGATGGAGCGCTGTCGATCAACGCCGACGCACGGATTTTGGGCGCCAGCCTGAGCGCGGGCAAGGCGATCGAACTCGACGCCGACCCCAACCGCCACCTCTATCTCGTTCCCAGCGGAAAAATCCGCGTCAACGGGGTCGCGGCGGCTGCCCGCGACGGGGTCGCAATCACTGGCGAAAGCACGCTTCGGATCGAGGGAATCGAAGACAGCGAACTGGTGCTGGTCGACGCCCGCTGAGCGCCGGTTCGAGCGCCGTTCAGCAAGCCGGTGCTTGAAGTCGCCCCGTTTGACCGGCATGGGGCGACACGCGTTCCTCGGTGAAGCGCGATTCACCAGCAAAAAGCGTGGGTTGATGACGGCGAAGTTTCGCTTGGCGATGGCAGTTTTGGTGACCGGGTTGGCGCTCGGGCCGGTGGCTGCGCTCGCCCAGGAGGCACCGCCGGCGCAAACGCCGACTACCAACACGACCCAACCGGTCGGGCCGCGCGAACTGGAAAATTTCAACTTACCCGGGACAGTCACTCGTCCGGCCGATCCGCAGCAAAGCCCGACGACAACCACTCCCGCACCAGCGCCTCGTCCGGCCAATCCTGAGCCGTCGAGCACGAACCGCAATCGACCGGCCGCATCACCTTCCAATCCACGCAGCGATTCGACCGAACGGACCCGCGGAGGCGTGGCCGATGAAGCGGAACCTACTGGTCGGCCGGCGCGCGACCAAACTCTGCCGACGAGCCCGAAACGTCCGTCGTCGACGGTCACCATGCAGCTACCGCCAGTTGGTGATACTCCAACCGATTCTTCGTCGGGCGAGGATCTGGCGGCGAACCCGCAACACCTCCCGGGCGCAGCCTTGCCGACCAACGACATTCCCTTGGCTTGGATGGTCGCCGCGGCCATGCTGCTTGCCGGCGCTGGTTTCTATTGGTGGCGCAACCGTCAGCGTCAGGCGGTGGCCGGTGGTCCCGATTACGATATGTTCGAAGCGCCGGTACCGGTGCCGACGCCCGAGGTGCCCCGCGCTCCAACTCCCGTACGCCCAGTCGCAATCCCGCCGCGCACTGCACAAACCGAAGCCGATTCAATGGGCCTGGTGTCGACCCGGCTGCGTCCGTGGATCGACATCGACTTCCGGCCGACTTCGTGCACGATCGATGACGACAATGTGACCTTCGAATTCGAGCTCGACTTGTTTAATTCAGGAACCACCCCGGCGCGCGCGATCCTGGTCGAGGCAAGCTATTTCAACGCCAGCGAAACCCAAGGGTCCGAAATCGAGCATTTCTTCGCCAATCCGGTCGGCGCCGGCGGGCGCGCGACCTCGCTCGCTCCGCTCAAGCGCATGACCATCAACACCATGGTCGTCACTCCGCGCGCACAGGTCCGTGAATATGATGCCGGCGGGCGCAGAGTATTCGTGCCGTTGATCGCCTTCAACGCGCTCTATCGCTGGTCGAGCGGTGAAGGCCAGACCTCGGTCAGCTATGTCGTCGGGCGAACCACCGATGGCGAAAGGCTCGCGCCCTTCCGGCTCGACCAGACCGGCCGCGAATTTCGAAGGCTTGGCGAGCGGCCGCTCCCGGTCGCGGTGCGCCAATAATCTTAGTCAGGCGGCGCGCGTTCCATCGCCAATTGACAAGGTGTATTAGTTTTCTAATACGGGCAGTTAAGGCAGGGAGTTTCCGGATAATGGAGTATAAGGTGGTCATTGCCGCAATTGGCGGTTTGTTGGCGTCGGCCGCACAGGCCATTCCGCCCGATTTCAAGCAGCGGGCGGACAGCTTCCTGGCCTCATCCTATGCCGCCGGCGGACCCGGTGCAGCGGTGGTTGTGAGCGAACACGGCAAGATCGTCTACAGCGGGCAAGCGGGCATGGCCGATATCGCGGCCAAGCGACGCATCACTCAGACTTCGGTCTTTCGTCTGGGCTCGATCACCAAGCAATTCGCGTCCGCGGTCGTGCTCCAGCTGGTCCAGGAAGGACGGCTGAAACTGACCGACCCGATCGGCAAATATCTCAAGGATTATCCGAACGGGTCGAACATCACGGTGCGGGAGATTTTGAACCATACCTCCGGTATCCAGGACTATACCGAAATCGAAGGGTTCATGGTCGAGGATAATACCGACAAGCCCTACACGACCGCCCAGCTGCTGGCGTTGTTCAAGGACCTCCCGGCGGTGTCGAAGCCAGGTGAGAAATGGGCCTATAACAATAGCGGCTATATCCTCGTCGGCGCACTGATCGAGGCGGTTACCGGCAATAGCTGGGCAAGCGAGGTCGACCGCCGCATCGCACGTCCGCTCGGCCTCAAGAGCATTCAATACGGCATCAACGAGCGCAGTAATCCGCTGATGGCGACGGGCTATACGGCGGGCGAGGACAAATCAGTCAAGCCGGCGATAAAGATCGACATGACCGTTCCTGGGGCGGCTGGGGCACTCGATGGCGATGTCGGCGATCTGGCGCGCTGGGCCGACGCTTTGCACCACGGCAAGGTTGTCTCCGCGCCGCTCTATGCGGAAATGATCGCGCCGACCAAATTGCCCGACGGACATCTCGAAAATTACGGCTATGGCCTTGCTCCGGGCACGCTGAGCGATGCTCCGACGATCGGTCATTCGGGCGGCATTTTCGGCTTCCTCACCGACAGCCTCTATTTCCCCAAGGAGGATCTGTTCATCGCGGCTTTCGCCAACAGCGATTCGCCCGAAACCTCGCCCACTGTGGTGGTGCGCAGGCTTGGCGCATTGGCCATCGGGCTGCCGTTTCCGACTTTTACCGAACAGAAGTTGGATCCCCAGGCGGTCACGCCGTGGCTCGGGACCTATGCCTACGCCTCTGCGCAGCGAACGCTCGAATTGATCGACGGCAAATTGGTGTCAGCAAGAGTGGGTGGCAGCGGATTGCCGCTCATTGCGGTCGGCAACAACACCTATTCATTCGGCTCTCAGAGTTTCGGCTGGCTGGTGCTTGCCCGCGACACAGCCGGCAAACCGATCGTCGAGTTCCATGGCAATGGCGAGACCAAGGGCGACGTCGGCACCTGGACCGGGCCGCCGCCGGCCAAAGCGCCAGAAGTCCAAGTCTCTCGTGCAACGCTGGACAGCTATGTCGGAACCTACACGACGCCGATCGGCAAGGCGAAGATCGCGGTCGATGGCCAGAAGCACCTGACCGTCCAACTGGAAGGCCAGCCGCCGTTCGCCATGCGGGCGCTGGCGCAGGACCGATTTTCGGTCGAGATGGTCAAGGCCGAGGTCAAATTCGTCGTCACCGCCGGCAAGGTCAGCGGCCTGACGATCGAACAAGGAGGCAAGACCCTTCCCGGCAAACGCGATTAGTTCGGTCTAAAGCGCGGTCCCGGTTGAATTGTAACTATGCCAGGCGAGCACCGCCGCGGCGCCGCGGTGCGGGCGCCAGCTTTCGGCCCACTCGCGGCATTGCTTTTCGCTCGGCCGTTCGGGGTGGCCAAGCAGACGACCAAGTTCGATCTGGACCGCCAAATCCCCGGCCGGGAAAGCATCCGGCCGACCTTCGGCGAACAATAGATAGATTTCCGCCGACCACCGCCCGATGCCCTTGATCCGGGTCAATAGTTCGATCGCTTCCTCATCATCGGCGGGCAATTGGCTGAGGTCGAGTTCTCCGGATAGCACCAGGCTCGCCAGGCTTCGCGCATAGCCGGCCTTCTGGCGCGACAATCCGGCCTCGCGCAGGGCTTCGTCGCTGGCCGCATTCAAGGCCACAAGATCGAGCGGCTGGCCGAACTTCGCGATCAATTTGGCCCACATCGATCGCGCCGCTGCAACGCTGACCTGTTGCCCGACGATAGTCCGGACCAGGGTTTCGACCCCGGGATCGCTGAAGCGCGGCTCGGGCCGGCCCTTTTCCGCAATGACCTTGGCGAACGCGCTTTCGCGTTCCGCCAAAGCGGCGAGACTCAAGTCGAGTGACTGGGCGGCTCGGACCATCAGGACCGGGTGGCGGCGTACAGAGCGACCGCCGCGGCGTTGGAGACATTGAGGCTTTCGATGCTCGCGCTGATCGCCAGCCGGGCCAGCGCATCGCAGTGATCGCGCACGTTGGAACGCATTCCGGGGCCTTCCGCGCCAAGCACCAGCGCAACCCGTTGCGGCCCCAGCGCGTCCTCCAGCATGGTCTCGGCATCGCCGGTCAAGCCGATGCGCCAGAACCCGGCTTCGGCGATTTCGTCCAGCGCTCGCGACAGATTGACCACCCGGGTCCACGGCACCCGCTCGAGCGCGCCCGAAGCGGCCTTGGCCAATGCCCCACCCTCGGGAGGCGCGTGCCGGTCCTGGGTAACGATGCCGATTGCTCCGAAGGCCGCGCCCGACCGCAGGATCGCTCCGACATTGTGCGGATCCGTGACCTGATCAAGAACCAGCAGGATCGCTTTCTCCGGGGCATCGGCTAGCATATCCGACAGCCAGATATCCTCCAGCGGCTCGACTTCAACGACCACGCCCTGGTGCGGGGCGTCGGCCGGCACCAGCCGGGCCAGGTCGCCGGCTTCGGCCATGACGACCGCCACCTCGGGCGGGAATTGCAGGAATTCGGCGGCTTCGCGCGTTGACCATGCCTTGAGAATTCGGCGCTCGGGATTGTCGAGTGCAGCGGCGACCGCGTGCCGGCCCCAAAAGCGCGGACGGCCCGGATTGCTACCGCTCTTGTGCTTGTTCTTGCGCGCCATCGCCGCTGCTCTTGGCGCCCCATCGGCGCCAACGCAACTCCGTGCTTCGAGCTGGTCTCAGCGGCCGCTTGCCGCGGTGCTTGCGCGAAAGGCGCGGCTACCTAAATCTCGGCCCTGAAATCATCACGGTCCGGCCGTTGGCTGCTGCGCCAGGTCCCAATCGCCAGGATGATGATGATCGGATAGGCCCAGAAATTGAGCGAGGCGGCATAAGCGCGCGGTATCAGCCCGCTGTACACGCCTTTGAGAACATGACCCATGATCGTGGTTAGCTGAAGCCCGGCGACCCACAAGGGCGAGAAATGGTTCGAACGCAAAGCGATCCCGATCAGTCCGACGGAGAGCGCCAGGTCGATCAGGAAAACCGCATATTCAAGGCCGTGGAAGCGTTGCTGCAGCGGTGCCAGAAGAGCCGTCGTGGCGATCGCCGCGATGACGCACATCGCGGACACGGCGCGTTCGTCGCGGCCGCCCTTGAGCCAGGCATAAATCGCGACCGCGGCAAGCAACGCCCTGAAGAAATTTGGTGCCATATCGTCCTTCGTCGACCGGACCACGCACTGCGCGGCCCGGTCAAGCATTTCCAATGTTTATGCGACCACCCGGAGGTCGGGCTGAGCCGCTGCCGTCTTGGGACATTCATTGTCGCCGAACGACGTCGTGCGAAGTCCTGGGATAAGTTCGCGCGCCTCGACCAGCGCCTGGTGGCAATGCGCGATCCCGCCGCGTGCCGCGACCAAGCCGGTGGTTGTCGCAGCAAGCTGCTCGAAGGCGGCGTGGCTGGTGACGAAGCCGGCATTGGTCACTCCGCGTGCAACGACTATCCGGCTTTGCAGTTCGGCCAATTCGATAAGTGCGGATTCGATGCTATCTTCGACCGCACGGACCTGCGTTGCGACCTCATAAGCGGCATTTTCGATCATTTGTTTGCGCATGGTTTCTCCTTCTCCGGCGCGGGCGCCGAAGTTGTTTGCGGAGCGATTTGAAGATCGGCCTGCTTAGGTGTTCAGGAGCCTTGAAAGGCTTTCCAGCCCGGCGAGATACATTCCCGCCGAAAACGCTGCCCCGATCGCGATGGCCACGATCCAGAACAACCGCTGGCCGACGCTCATCTCATTCCGGGGGTTGCTCCTCGTTGCGAACGGCGGTTGCGGGGAAGGCCAAAAAGCGGGCCTCTGCTCGGTTAGGAAACTCGCGTCTCCGGCCCCCCCTGCGCGGTCAGCGTGCCGAATCTGTTGACTGACCGCGGCTTCTGGGTGGCCGGTGGCAGGGGTCGCTGCAATGTGCGGCGATTGATGTATCAAGCGCTGATATGGGCCATCGCGCTCGGCGACCAGCCGCGCCGCTTCGGTGCGGCGGGCGACGCCGAGAATATGGAGCGCCTGACGAATGCGCTGATCGACCGTGTGGGGTGAGATGCCGAGCTCGACGGCGATTTCCTTGGACGAATAATTTCCCGCGACGAGTCTCAGGCAAGCGAGCTGGCCTGCAGACAATCGGGCTACTCGATCTTCCAAATCATCCATGCGGCTCCCGTCAGACCGATTGGTATGTGAATGGACGGCGCCGAATGTAGTTGTCGATACGCTACTTACGACCGTCATCACCGAACTCCCGAGTCGATTAACGGCAATAAGTTAATTCGACAAATTCCGCCAGAAAACGCACGGTTTTCCGCGTATTGGACCCGAATCCGCAGATTCGCGGCCAATTCGACACAGTCGGCGCGCGCAAATGCCTAGTC
Organism: Sphingomonas sp.; assembly: GCA_013816595.1. GTDB lineage: Bacteria > Pseudomonadota > Alphaproteobacteria > Sphingomonadales > Sphingomonadaceae > Sphingomicrobium. Next base: position 21,437 of record JACDEB010000028.1, read on the forward strand.
ATTTGCGATGACTAGGTTTTTCTCTCGCAACGCGAATTTACTGCTCGCAAGCCAGCTTTTACCGTGAGGAATTGAGCAGTGGTCACGACCGCCGCTGTCAATTCAACCAATTCGCATCAATCGCCGCAGCGTTGGTGGAGAGGGCTGGATTCGAACCAGCGTACGCTTGCGCGGGCAGATTTACAGTCTGCTGCCTTTAACCACTCGGCCACCTCTCCACGAGGCTTGCCACGCGCGGCCAGTTCGCGGGACTGGCGAGCATGGCGAGGCAGGCGCGCTCCTTTAAGGGTGAGGCAAGCGCTGTCAACCGCGCGCCGCGGGCTGGGTGCGCCCGAAAACCAGGACATGTCGCCCGTCGCTGCGCTCTGGCGCTCCAACGCTTCGACAGGCCACCGGCATGTCGGCGTTGGAGCGGGTGAAGGGAATCGAACCCTCGTCGTAAGCTTGGAAGGCTTCTGCTCTACCATTGAGCTACACCCGCTCATCCCGAGCGTCAGCGCCAATGCCATTGCAGGCGCGGCCGCGTCAACCACGCGG
>JACDEB010000029.1 GCA_013816595.1 Sphingomonas sp.
TCGCGGATACCATCAGGGCCAGCGGTCGGTGACCGCACCAACAGGCCGGACACAAGACTGCACCCGACCAACGCCAAACATCAAATCGACACTTGCAATGCGGGAGCCATCCACACAGGACATTAGCCATCGCACCGAAATGCCGGTCTTAACGCCGTGGAGGGACTTGTTCATCCAACTTCACCCGCCAAAACGTGAAAGCACAAAATTGGCTTTGTGTATTTCGTTTGATCCATTGCGGAAGCTCCCGTTGGTGCCGCTAGTTTCCTACGCCTGACCCCGGACGAAATTGTCCAATATCTCGCCGAGAGCGTCCTCGCGAACTCGCTGATTCCTGTTCCCGCAACTGAGTTTCCCTGCCCACAGGCAACTATTTCCCTGTTATTTCGGCAGGGAATTTAGCCGAAAAACGTCAATAAACCGCCAATTTCAGACGGACTAAGACGAGCTGGAAATGCCGAAAGTTGCAATTTTCCCTGTAATTTCGCTGATATACAAGGAAACAGCGAAAAACTGGAGAGCGGTTAGCTCCGCTCTGTCTGGGTCACCACTGCATTTCGCGCTTCGATTTGCTATATAAGCGCGATGAGCAACGATCCGCATCTCGATCAGGCGAGCGCGATCATCGTCGCAGCGCGCGCTGACGAAACCAAGCGCCCGACCATCGCCGGCTTCTTCGACGAAGCCACCAACACCATCAGCTATGTCATCCACGACCCCGCAACGTGCCGCGCGGCGGTGATCGACAGCGTGCTCGATTACGACAATGCTGCGGGGCGGACCGCCTTCCGCTCGGCCGACCGAATCGTCGAATATGTTGCCAAGAACAATCTGTCGGTCGATTGGCTGATCGAAACCCACGCCCATGCCGACCATATCTCGGCGGCGGCCTATCTGCAGGACAAGCTCGGCGGGAAGCTGGCGATCGGCGCCGACATCGTCCGGGTCCAGGACGTGTTCGGAAAATTGTTCAACGCCGGAACCGAATTTCAGCGTGACGGGTCGCAATTCGACCGTTTGTTCAACGATGGCGACAGGTTCGCGATCGGCGGGATCGAGGCGATCGCGCTTCACGTTCCCGGCCATACGCCGGCCGACATGGCGTTCATCATCGGCGATGCGGCATTCGTTGGCGACACCCTGTTCATGCCGGATTTTGGCACCGCCCGGGCGGATTTCCCCGGCGGCGACGCGCGCCAATTGTTCCGCTCGATCCGGCGCTTGCTCGAACTGCCGCGCGAAACCCGGCTGTTCCTGTGCCACGATTACAAGGCCCCGGGCCGGACCGATTTTGCGTGGGAAACCACTGTCGGCCAGCAGCGCGATCATAATGTCCACGTTTGCGACGGGATCAGTGAGGATTCGTTCGTCGATATGCGCACGAAACGCGACCACAGCCTCGCAATGCCGGAGCTGATCATGCCGTCGGTCCAGGTCAATATCCGCGGCGGACGGCTGCCCGAGCCGGAGGATAATGGGGTCAGCTACATCAAGATCCCGCTCAATGCCGTCTGACTATGTCTATGGCCTGGCCGGTGGACTGATGATCGGCCTGGCCGGCGCGATAATGTTGCTTGGCGTTGGCCGGATTGCCGGTGTCAGCGGCCTTACCGCGCGCGCAATTGGACTGAGCGACACGGGGCCGCCGCGGCTGATGTCCGCGCTGTTCCTTGGCGGTATCGTGGCCGGGGCCGCGCTGGTGGAATTGACCATGGGTCCGATCGAGGCCCGCTTTCCACCGTCGATGCTGGTGCTGATCGCGGGTGGCTTGGTCACCGGCTTTGGTACCCGGCTCGGCAGCGGCTGTACCAGCGGTCACGGAGTGTGCGGGATGAGCCGGCTGTCTCCGCGCTCGCTCGCTGCAACCGCGACCTTCATCGCGGCCGGGATCGCCACCGTAGCAATCACCAATCATTTGGGGTGGGGCTGGTGACTCCGCGGTCGATTATCGCCGCGATCGCCGGCATAATGTTTGGCGCCGGACTTGCGGTTTCGGGGATGATGGACCCGGCCAAGGTGCGCGGATTTCTCGACATTTTCGGAAATTGGGACCCGACTTTGGCGTTCGTGATGGGCGGCGCGACCCTCGTCATGGGAATCGCCTGGCTGATCCAGGGGCGCTTCGACCGGCCACTTGCCGACAGCCGCTTTCATTTGCCCAAGACCATTGGCATCGACCGCCGGCTGGTGGCCGGATCGGCGTTGTTCGGGATCGGCTGGGGACTCGCCGGCCTGTGCCCCGGGCCCGGCCTTGCGTCGCTCGCCATCCGCCCGCTGCCAGCGGCCATATTCGTCGCCGCGATGATCGCCGGAATGGCAGTATTTCGATTAACCACCGAACAGCGCGATTGAATCATGACGATCGATCTGTTCCACGCCGCGCTCGACATGCTTTCGGGCGCGGTGGTCGGATTTTCGCTCGGGCTCGTCGGTGGCGGTGGGTCGATCCTCGCGGTCCCGCTGGTGGTCTATCTGGTCGGGGTCAAAAATCCCCATATCGCGATCGGTACCAGCGCGCTCGCGGTCGCCGCCAATGCCGCGCTCGGAGTGATCAATCATGCCCGCCACGACCATGTGCAATGGCGCTGCGGGCTGTTGTTCGCCGGCGCTGGTGTTGCCGGGGCCTTCGCCGGGTCGAGCGCCGGCAAGTCGGTCGATGGCGACGAGCTGCTGTTCCTGTTCGCGCTGGTCATGGTGACGGTCGGGGTGGTCATGCTCCGTCGCCGCGAAAGCGGGTCGCGCAACAAGGTCAAACTTAGCAGTGAAAACGCCCCGCAGCTGTTCAGCTTTGGCTTCTTGACCGGCCTGTTCGCGGGCTTTTTCGGGATCGGCGGGGGTTTCCTGATCGTCCCAGGACTGATTGCGGCAACCGACATGGCGATGATCTATGCGGTCGGGACGAGCCTGGTCGGGGTGACCGCGTTCGGACTCACCACGGCGCTCAACTACGCCTGGTCGGGCCTGGTCGACTGGCCGCTCGCCGGGTTGTTCATTCTCGGCGGCTTCCTGGGCAGCATGGCCGGCACTCGAACGGCCAAGAAACTTCATTCGGGCGGGGCTCTGACCAAAGTCTTCGCGGGCCTGATCTTCGTCGTTGCGGCCTATATGTTGTGGCGGAGCTGGGCCGCGATCAGCGCGTCCTGAAGGCCCTCGATCCGCGCGTTCGAGTAGTCAGCCATTGTTCGATGATCCGCGCCATGCGCGGCGCCGAGCGGCCGTCGCCAAAAGGGAAGTTGCGCCGGGCCATGGCCGCCCGCTCCACCGGATTACCGAGCAAGGCACGGGCTTCGGCGATGATCCGCTCGGCCTTGACCCCGACCAGCCGCGCATTGCCGCTGGTGATCGCTTCGGGCCGTTCGGTCTTGTCGCGAAGCACCAGCAACGGCACTCCAAGCGCCGGCGCTTCCTCTTGGATTCCGCCCGAATCGCTCAACAGCAGGTCGCACCCGCGCATCCGCTCGATCAGGTCGCTGTGGCTCATCGGCGCAAGCAAGGCGATGTGCTTGAGCCGCCTTAACCGTTCGCTGAGCGGACGCGCGACCGCCGGATTGGGGTGGAGAACGACCTCGATCCTGACATTTTCGCCCTCGGCGATGGCGGCGATCGCATCGCCGATTTCGGCCAGCCCCGAGCCCCAGGTTTCGCGGCGAAGGCAGGTGACAAGGATTCGCTGGTGCCCGGCCGCGCGCAATGGCTCGGGCGGAAGCCGAGCGACGGTTTCGATCAAGGCGTCGATCCCGCTATTGCCGGTGATGTGAACCGCTCCGTCGAGCCGCTCGGACGCGAGGTTGGCGGCGGCAAGCGCAGTTGGAGCAAACAGCAATAAGGCGCGCGCGTCGATCGCGCTTCTGAATTCCTGTTCGGGCCACGGCAAGCGCGGGTCGTAGGTGCGCAGCCCGGCCTCGACATGGGCGACCGGCACCCCAGCGGCAAAGGCTGCCTGGGCAGCGCCGAACGCGCTCGATGTATCGCCTTGGACAACCAGCAAATCGGGATGGCGCTGGAACTGGTCCCTGACCCGCTCCTCGACCTGGCGGGCATGGTTATAGGGATTGGTCTGGCCCGGGCAGTCGAGTTCAACCGAGCGAAAGTCGCTTAGCCCAAAGCTGGCCAGGTCAAGTTGGGGGTGCTGGCCAGTAACCAGCAACAGCGGGTCGACGCCGCCCGAGCGCAAGGCCGCGGCGACTGGCGATAATTTGATGGCTTCCGGTCGTGTACCAATGACCAGCCAGATATCGGCGAAACGCAGCCTTCCCCCCAAACTCGGCGGAGGAAAGGTGCAGCCATTAGGGAGTGAATTCAAGCGCTGGCGGAAAACTCAGCGAAAATTGTCCGCATAGGCCTGGATCTTGAGGTTAACGGGGGCTGCTGGAACAAGGTGGAATTGGATGCCATGCTTGCGGCAATAAGCGACCGCAGCGGCGCTGGTTGGAAAGCTCAGTCGCACTTGCGGATTGGTGTCGCCCGATCCGTTCCAGCCCGTCAGCGGGTCGGGACGAAGCGCTTCGACCCGTTCGAATTCCAATTGCCAGCGGCCCGCTTGGGCCCGGCCCGACTGGGTGGTCTTGCGGTCGTATTCGATGATTCTGGCGATGGTCATGCGGTGCTGGGTGGCAAAGCCCGCGCCACAAGGCAAGCGCGCACTGCTTGCTTATTGCGGCATTTCGACATGGCCGCCGAAACCAAAGCGCATCGCCGACAACAATTGATCGGCATAGCTTTCCTCGACCCGGCTGCGGTAGCGCGCGAACAGCGAGGCGGCGAGTACGTCGACGGATACGGATTCTTCCATCGCCGCGTCGATCGTCCACCGGCCTTCGCCCGAATCCGCGACCCGTCCGGAGAATTTCGACAATGTCTGGTCCTCGGCGAGCGCGATCGAGATGAGGTCGAGCAGCCATGACGAGATCACGCTCCCGCGCCGCCACACCTCGGCAATGTCGGACAAATTGAGGTCGAACCGGGCATTGTCCGGAAGGCCTGGCTTGGCTCGCTGCTTGAGAACGTCGAAGCCCTCCGCATAGGCCTGCATCATGCCATATTCGATCCCGTTGTGGATCATTTTGACGAAGTGGCCGGACCCCGCCGGTCCGCAATGGACATAGCCCTGCTCGGCCTTCCAGCCCGGCGCATCGGGCAGGCTTCGGGTCCGCGAAATCGAACCCAGCCCGGGCGCAAGGGTCTGGAAAACCGGATCAAGCAGATCGACCTGTTCCTGTGGCCCGCCGATCATCATGCAATAGCCGCGGTCGAGACCCCAGACGCCGCCCGAAACGCCGACATCGACGAAATGGATTCCCCGCTCGGTCAGGAACTTGCAGCGCTCGATGTCGTGCTTCCAGAAACTGTTTCCGCCATCGACGATGATGTCGCCGGGACCCGCCTGGTCAGCGATGTCGCGCATCACTTTTTCGGTTATCTCGCCAGCCGGCAGCATCAGCCAGTAAATCGCCGGCTGGTCGAGCTTGGCAGCAACGTCGGCAAGGGCATTGGCGGGCGTCGATCCGCGGCTGCGGGAATCTTCGACCGCCACTGGATCGCGGTCGTAAGCGACGACATCGTGACCGCCTTTGACCAGCCGCTCCGCCATGTTGCCGCCCATCCGGCCAAGGCCGATCATCGCGATCTTCATCTTGTTCTCCAGCTTGGGTCCTGTGCCTGCGCGGTCAATAAGCGCGGGCGATTGCGAATTCGACCGCCTCGACCATCGCCGATTTGGCCCGCCCGGCGGGGAAATTGGCCAGCGCATCGATCGCGCGGCGGCCATAGTGCGTCGCGCGCTGGAGCGTTTCGCTGAGCGCGTCGGTGCTTTTGAGCAGTCCGACCGCATGGGCGAGATCGTCATCGCCGATCCGCTCGCCGCCGATCGCGGAGCGCCAGAACGCGCGGTCGTCGGCGGAGCCGCGGGCATAGGATAGAATCACCGGCAGAGTCATTTTGCCGTCGCGGAAATCGTCGCCCAGACCCTTGCCCATGGTCTCGGAATCCGACGCATAATCGATCACGTCATCGGTCAGCTGGAACGCGATGCCGAGGTTGCGGCCATAAGCTTCGAGCGCACTTTCGGCAGCATCATCGGCCTCGGCCACCACCGGAGCGACGCGGCAGGCGGCAGCGAACAAGGCCGCGGTCTTGGCGCTGATGATCGCCAAATACTGATCTTCGCCGGTGTCGATCTGGCGCTGGGCGGTCAGTTGGTCGACTTCGCCCTCGGCAATCACCGCGGAGGCGTGGCTGAGGATCTTGAGCACCTTGAGGCTGCCGTCCTCGACCATCAATTCGAACGCCCGGCTGAACAGGAAGTCGCCGACCAGGACGCTGGCCGGATTGCCCCAGATGAGGTTCGCGGTGCGCTTTCCGCGGCGCAGGCCCGAGCCGTCGACGACATCGTCGTGGAGCAGGGTCGCGGTGTGGATGAATTCGACCGCCGCGGCGAGCTTGTGGTGGCGCGTTCCGGGATAGCCGAGCAGGGCCGCGCTGGCCAAGGTGAGCATCGGGCGCATGCGCTTGCCGCCGCCGGCAATCAAATGGCCGGCAAGCTCGGGGATCAGCGCGACCTCGGACTGCATTCGCTCGAGAATAACCGCATTGACGCCGTTCATGTCGGCGGCGACGAGCGCGACCAGAGGGTCGAGCGAAGGCTCGCTTTTGGGGTGGAGCGGGTGGACGGTCGCGGTCACGGCACCGCCACTAGCGGGGAAGTGGCGCTTTTCCTAGCGGCTCCCCCGACGTGGACCGTTCCGACGGCACTATGCAATCTGGGATCGGACGCGCGCGGAGTGACTCCAGCGCGACTGCGGTTGTCACTACGCTGCCGCTCGACACGGTCTTTTGACCAACTCAAAAATGTTGCTGCTATTCCACTAAGGTCAGCTAGTTGAACCCATATGTTGCGGCGTTGCCAGCAACGGGTTGGAGTAGGGCGTTTTGGTTAAAAAGGCACTTTGGCTGATCATTGCCGCAGCGGTGCTCCCGTTGGTGACCTTCTTCCTGTTGCAAAGCGCATTCTCGGCGCGTGAGCAAACGCAGAAGATCGAGGACGAGGCGCTGGCTCAGGCGCGGGTCGTCGTCGGTGCAAGCGATGCACTGTTGGCGCGGTCGATCGGCGCGCTCGACACGCTTAGCACTATCAATTCGCTTCACGATGGGGAGATTGCGGCATCCTATGATCGGGCCCGGCAAATCGCCGCGCTGGAGCCATATTGGTCGAGCGTGATTGTCAGCCGCGAAGCCGATGGCGCCGAACTGTTCGACCTGCGCAAGCCGCTTGGTCCGCCAGTTCCGCGGACCACCAAGAGCCGGATCAATTCGACCGGACTGGCAATCGGGCCAGTCGTTCGCGAGGGCCAGCAATGCCCCTGCGTCGCGGTCAGCCGAAGGTCACCGGGCAAGGGCGGGCCTTATGTCGTCACCGCGCTGATTTCGACGAGCCCGTTTGTCGCTGTGCTGCCACTCGCCGGCCCGCGTTATGGGGTGAGCGCGCTGGTCGATCCCGACGGCATTTTCATTGCCCGCTCGGTCAACAACCGCGAGCGGGTCGGCCGTCCGGCGTCGAGATTTGTCCGGGCTGCCGTGGCCGGTCCCGCCGCGACCGGTTTTTATCGGGGCGTAAGCCTTGAGGGATACGAGAATTACACCGCGTTCGCGCGCTCGAAGCTCAGCGGCTGGTCGGCGCATGTGGCTTTGTCGAGCAGGTCGATCGATTCCCCGACCCGCCAGGCCTTGGGCTCGATCACGATTGCCGCTTTGCCGTCGCTGGCGTGGGCGGTTGTGCTGGTGACCTTCGGGCTGCGCTATCTCGTTCAAACCCGGCGTGTGGCCGAGCGCATGCAGCACGCCCAGAAGCTCGAGGCGCTTGGTCAGCTGACCGGCGGCATCGCTCACGACTTCAACAATCTGCTGACGCCGATCGTCGGGGCCCTAGACATCCTGTCCCAACGCCCCGATCTCGATGTTCGCGCGCGGCGCATGGCCAAGGGCGGGCTTGCCTCGGCCAACCGGGCGGCCAAATTGACCGGCCAATTGCTGGCCTTTTCGCGGCGTCAGAAGCTGAGCCTTCAGCCGCTCGACATTTGCGCCATGCTGGCCGACATCGAGCCGCTATTGCGGCAATCCGCAGGCCGCAGCCGCCTCGAACTTAACATTGCGCCGGACTCGTGCTGGGTCACCACCGACCCAACCCAGCTCGAACTCGCCTTGCTCAACCTGGTGATCAACGCCCGCGATGCTTCGGCCGACGACGGAATGATCGAGATTTCGGTTACGGCGGGCCGGACTCATACTCGTCCGGCGTGGGCGTTGATTGTCGCCGACCATGGTGCCGGAATGCCACCGGAGATCAAGGCCCGCGCGTTCGAGCCTTTTTTCACGACCAAGGACCAGGGCCACGGCACCGGCCTCGGCCTGGCGCAGGTTTTCGCCTTCGCCCAGCAGTCGCATGGCGACGTCCACATCGACAGCGAGCCGGGCGAGGGGACCCAGGTGACGCTGCTGCTGCCGTCGTGCGAAACTCCTCCGCGCGCCGAACAAACCGCGGTCGAGCCGCGGGCCCTGGCTTCAGGGCCGCTTAAATTGCTGGTGGTCGACGATGATGAGGACGTTCGGGCGGCGATCGTCGCGGTGCTTCAGGAAGACGGCCACGATGTCGATAGTGCTGCCAGCGGGGAAGACGGGTTGAAGCTGATCGCCGGCAATCATTATGCGCTGCCGCTGGTCGATTTCGCCATGCCCGGAATGAATGGCGCGGAATTGATTGCGCAGGCACGCCAGCAACGGGCCGACCAGCGGTTCGTGATCGTTACCGGCTATCTTGACAGCGAGGCGGTGGAAATCGCAGCCCCAGGGACGCCCGTGATCGCTAAGCCGTTCGATCCGGATGCCTTGCGGCGCCGGGTGCGCGAACTCGCCGCCTAGCCTGCCGGAAGGCTGAGCCGGACGTTAAGCCCGCCGAGGTCTTCGCTTTCCTCGAGCGCGATCTTGCCGCCGTAGATTTCCGCGACGTCGCGGACGATTGCCAGGCCAAGGCCAGTGCCGGGCTTGCCGGTAGTGTCGAGACGCTTGCCGCGAACGAATAATTCGGCGCGCTGGGCGGCTGGGATCCCGGGGCCGTCGTCCTCGACCTCGACATGGATCCAGCGGCCTTTCCGGCACACCGTAACGAACACCCGGCCGCCGCCATATTTGGCCGCATTCTCGATCAGATTGCCGAGCATTTCATCGAGATCCTGGCGCTCGACGCGGACTTCGGCGGCCTTGTCGCCGTCGATGTCGACCGTGACTTGCTGGTATAGCCGGTCGACCGCGCGCTGGACCGCCTCGAGGCTGTCCCACACCCGCGCCCGCGCCTGGGCCGAGGAGCGCCGCCCGATCGCCCGTGCCCGCGCCAAATGGTGGTCGACCTGACGCCGCATGACGGTCGCTTCGCGGATGATGGTTTCGTCGAGGTCCGGCGAATGAGCGGTCGCGGCATTGGTGATGACCGTCAGCGGAGTCTTGAGCGCGTGAGCGAGATTGCCGGCATGGCGCCGGGCTTCCTCGGCCTGGGCCTCGCTATGCGCTAGAAGCTCGTTGATTTCCTCGGTCAGCGGCCGGACTTCGGTCGGGAAGTCGCTGCCGATGCGGGTTTTCCGTCCCGACCGGATGGCTGCAACTTCGCGCTGGACCCGGCGCAGCGGCCACAGGCCGTAGACCGTCTGCAGCGCGGCCAGAACGATCAGGCCAATGCCGAGCAAAGTGAAGCTCCAGATCAGGGTCCGGCGCAACTCGTGAATCTGGTCGTCGATCGTCTCGCGCGACTGGGCGACCTGGAACCGCCAGCGGATGTCGCTTCCGGGAAGAATCACGTCGCGCTCGACAATCCGCAGTGGTTCGGGGTTGTCGGGGGTCGAAAACTCGTTGCTCTCGTGGAGTTGCAGCTCGACCCCCTTGTGGGTGTCGAGCACGCGCAGCCGCCGGTCCCACAGCGAACGCGACGCGAAACTGTCGGCGCCGGCGCCGCTGATCTGGAAATAGAGGCCCGAATAAGGTTCGATGAAGCGCTGGTCGGCGGGTGGGCGGGTGAAGCGCACCTCGCCGTCGGGACCAATTTCGGACGCCCCGATCATGCCTTTGAGAATGAGCTGCAGTTGGGTGTCGAAATTGTTGATGATCGAGCGCGACAGCACCCGGTCGAGGGCGAATCCACCGATTACCAGCAGCGCAAGAATCCACGCTGCGGCAATGATGATCATCCGCCGGGTCAGCGACCCGGTTCGGGATGTCACCGGGCGCTTGGCGGCGGCCGGTTCTTCAGTCGCCGCCGCGATCGTGGCGGCCGGTCGGTTCAAAGGTGCCGGTCCTCCGGCTCCTCGAGGCTGTAGCCGAGGCCGCGAATGGTGGTGATGACGTCGGCGCCCAATTTCTTGCGGATTCGGGTCACGAACACTTCGATAGTATTCGAATCGCGATCGAAATCCTGATCGTAAATATGCTCGATCAATTCGGTCCGGCTGACCACCTTGCCCTTGTGGTGGAGGAGGTAGGAGAGGAGCTTATATTCCTGAGCGGTGAGTTTGACCGGCTCGCCATCCTTGGTAACCTTGCCCGAACGGGTGTCGAGGCGGATGTCGCCGGCCTTGAGTTCGGAACTGGCATTGCCCGACGAGCGGCGGATCAATGCGCGCAGCCGGGCGATCAGTTCCTCGGTCTGGAACGGCTTGGCGAGATAATCGTCGGCGCCGGCATCGAGACCAGCGACCTTGTCCGACCAGCTGTCGCGCGCGGTCAGCACCAGCACCGGCATCTTGCGGCCTTCCTTGCGCCAGCGATCGAGCACGGTCAGTCCATCGACCTCGGGCAGGCCGAGGTCGAGGATGATTGCGTCATAGCTTTCGGACGAGCCGAGGTAATGGCCGTCCTCGCCATCGGTGGCGAGATCGACGGCATAGCCCGCGCCTTCCAGCGTCGAGCGCAATTGCCGGCCGAGATTGGGTTCGTCTTCGACGATCAGAACGCGCATTCATGCTCCCTGGTGCGGTTGGTGCCCCGCGGTCAATGATCGGGGCGGTCCTTGGTTGCCTTACCGCAACGAACTGGGGAGGGCGCGCAAAAAATCAATCGCTTGTCCGATCAACGCCGCTACGGGCGCGACCTGCGGATGATCCGTCCCGTACGCGCATCGACATCGACCCAGATGACGCGCCCGTTCTGCATGAACTTGAGGCGGTAAGTGCCGCCATTGAGTTCAGGTCCGAGATAGTCGGCGCCGCCCATGAACGGCATGATCCGGCGTTCGAGCTGGGGCAGCGGCATCGAGCGGCCATCGCGGGTCGCTTCGAACGCACGATCGGTATCGCGCGGCGGGTCGGCCAGCGCGGGCGTCGCCATAAGGCTCGTGGCAAGCGCCAGGCCAAGAAGACTATGTTTAAGGATCATCACGCGACTCATTTCGAACCCTTCCTAGCACAGGCCATTGAATAGGCTATGAATGGCTGGTCGGCACCGGTTAAGTATCTGAAATCGTTCAGTGGAGCGGAATCCTTTGGAAAAAGCCGGCACTTAGGCCTCCCGCGCGGTCGAAACCCGCTTTAAGGGGCGCCCATGGCCGCGCCGATCCTTTCCTATGAAGACCTTGGGCTGATCCAGGGCGAGGGCTGGCTGTTCCGCGGCCTCGACCTCTACATTGGAGCGCGCGACCGGCTGGCGCTGATCGGCCGCAATGGCGCGGGCAAGACGACCTTGCTCAAATGCCTCGCCGGTCTGGTCGACACCGACGAGGGCAAACGGACTTTGGTCCCCGGAAGCCATGTCGTGCTGCTCGAACAGGACCCGGTGATGACCGGGCACGCAACCCTTCGCGAATGGGTGCTCGACGGTGCCGATGCCCCGGCCGAGCATGACGCAGAAGCCATTGCCGACCAATTGGGCATCGATCTTGATCGTCCGACGGCGACCGCCAGCGGGGGCGAGCGGCGGCGCGCGGCGATCACCCGGGCTTTGGCCCAGGACCCCGACGTCCTGTTCCTCGACGAGCCCACCAACCACCTCGATCTGGGAGCGATCGAATGGCTAGAGGACTGGCTCAACCGCTTCAAGGGCGCATTCATCGTCATCAGTCACGACCGTACCTTCCTGACCCGGCTAACCAAAAGCTGCATCTGGCTCGACCGCGGCACTTTGCGGCGGGCGGAAATCGGCTTTGGCGGCTTCGATGCCTGGACCGAACGCGTTTATGACGCGGAAGCGCGCGCTGCGGAAAAGCTCGATGCCCGGTTGAAGCTCGAACTCCACTGGCTCCAGCGCGGGGTGACCGCCCGGCGGCGGCGCAATCAGGGGCGGCTGACCAAGCTCCACGAAATGCGCGCCCAGCGCGCCGCGATGATCGGCGAGGCCGGGACCGCCAGGCTCGCGCTGGCCAAGGACGACGTGAAGACCAAGACGGTGATCGACGCCGAAAATGTGTTCAAGAATTTCGGCGAGCACCCAATCATCAAGGACTTCACGTTGCGCATCCAGCGCGGCGACCGCATCGGGGTGGTTGGCCCCAATGGCGCGGGCAAGACGACCCTGCTCAAACTGCTGACCGGCGAGCTTGCCCCCGACAGCGGCAAGATCAGGCGCGCCAAGACATTGAGCGGGATCGTCATCGACCAGCAGCGCAAATTGATGGACCCGGGCAAACGGGTCCGCGACGTCCTCGCCAATGGCGGCGAATGGATCGAGGTCCGCGGCGCCAAGAAACACATCAAGGGCTATTTGAAGGAATTCCTGTTCGATCCAGCGCTGTCGGACGCGCCGATCGGATCATTGTCGGGGGGCGAGCGCTCACGGCTGCTGCTGGCGCGCGAATTCGCCCGCGAGGCCAATTTGCTGGTGCTTGACGAGCCGACCAACGACCTCGATTTGGAAACGCTCGATCTGCTCCAGGAAGTCATCGCCGATTATGAAGGAACGGTGCTGATTGTCAGCCACGACCGCGATTTCCTCGACCGCACGGTAACGATCACGCTCGGGCTCGACGGATCGGGCAAGGTCGATGTCGTCGCCGGCGGATATGAGGATTGGGCGAAAAGGCGACAAAGTACCCGTTCCCCGGCGAAGGGCACCCATCAAAGTAGTACTTTGATGGGACCCAAGGCGGGGGCCCAGGCGGGCGCGGCCCGTTCTGCTCGTCCTAAAGCGCCTTCTGGCGCTCCTGGACCCCGGCCTACGCCGGGGAACAAACTCTCCTACAAGGACCAGCGCGATCTTGACCGGTTGCCGGGCGAAGTCGATCGGATCACACATGAAATCGCGGCCGCGGAGGACGCGCTTCACGATCCCGATTTATTTTCTCAACAGCCCGAACAATTCGCCGCGCTGACCAAGAAAATCGTCGACCTGCGCGCGGCAAAGGACGCGGCGGAGGAGCGCTGGCTCGAGGTTGCGGCAATGGCCGAGGAAATGACCCGCTGATCAGGAACATCGGGCGAAGGGCGAGCCGATCGAAAGCATCTTCCGCGATGTCCGCCGCTCGGTCCTGACCCAGACCGAAGGCGCGCAGACTCCGTGGGACAGCTCGTCGCTGATCGCGCCATTCTATTTCGCCCAGCCGTGACGGGCGCCTGTAGAGCTGAAAAAACGAGAATAGGTTCAAACCGAAATTATCTCTTTTATTGATAATCGATATGTGACATATTGCTTATCGATGAGTCGAGATGGAGATTGTCGGTGAAGGACAGCACAGCACTTCCGGTGGCGTGGATCACGCTGCAGGTTTTGATCGTTATCAATTGGCTGGTCGGAGCGGCGATTCTCGCTTTGCTGACTGCCACGATCGTTGCGGAACAATGGACGTTCACCGCGCTCGGAATCACGCCGTCCGATCCGATCCGGCCGATCATCATGGGACTGCGCGCGGTCGCCGCCCTTGGCGTGGTCGCGATCCCGCTCAATTACATGGTGCTGAAACGCCTGCGCTCGATTGTCGAGACAGTGCGCCGGGGTGACCCGTTCGTTGCCGCCAATGCCTTTCGCCTCAACGCCATTGCCTGGGTGCTGCTTGGGCTTCAGCTGCTCAGCCTCGTGATCGGCGGTATCGGCAAGGCGATTTCGTCTCCACAATATCCGATCGACCTCAACGCCGGCTTTTCGCCCAGCGGCTGGCTTGCAGTGATCCTGGTGTTCGTCCTTGCCCGGGTCTTCGCCGAAGGCACGCTGATGCGCGAAGACCTCGAAGGGACGGTGTGACATGGCGATTGCCGTAAAGCTCGACGATCTGCTTCACGCCCGGCGGATGACCCTGACCGAGCTTGCCGAGCGGATCGACATCACGCTCGCCAACCTCTCGATCCTCAAGACCGGCAAGGCGCGCGCGATCCGCTTTTCGACTCTGGAGGCGATCTGCGCCGCGCTCGATTGCCAGCCGGGCGAGCTGCTCGAATTTCATCCCGCTTCCGCGGCTTAAATTGGAGATTTTGGAATGATGTCCGCCGCTGCATCCGCTTCCTCGACCGCCGCGCCACCATCCGATGGCGAAGTATCGCTGCTTCGCCTCCACGTCCTGCGCGCCACCTATTTACTCCTGATCGTCGGTTTGGGAGCAATGATCGTTCCCATCCTCCTCAACCACGAATTGATTGCTCGCGGGGTCATCCCGAGCCTGCTCTGCGGCGTCTGGCTGCTGGCGTTCATCGGCCTCAAATATCCGCTGAAAATGCTGCCGTTGCTGTTGTTCGAATTCGCCTGGAAGACGATCTGGTCGGTCTCGTTCGGCCTTCCGCAATGGATGTCCGGCCAGCAGCCGCCGACCTTCGCCGAAGACTTCCAGGCGATCGTGGCGGGCGTGATCCTGATGCCGATCGTCATCCCCTGGGGCTATGTATGGCGGCATTATGTGACGTCGCCCGCCGATCGCTGGCGCTGATCACCCGCCCAGCGAATATTGCTTCATCAGGTCGTAGAGCGTCGGACGGCTGATCCCGAGCAGTTTAGCGGCGCCCGAGATATTATGCTCGGTGCGGGTCAGCGCCTGGTGGATGGCGCGGCGATCGGCGACTTCACGAGCGGCGCGCAAATTGATCGAGACGCCGTCGTCGCTGCTTCGGCCAAGGTCGAGATCGGCGGCGCCGATGCTCTTGGTATCGGACATGATTACAGCGCGCTTGAGGCGATTTTCAAGTTCGCGGACATTGCCCGGCCAGGCGTAGCCGTCGATCGCTGCAAGCGCGTCGGGCGACAGGCTCTTGACCGCCGGGTTGAGGTCGCGGGCGAACAGATTGAGGAAATGACGCGCCAGCAGAACGGCGTCGCCGGGGCGTTCGGCAAGGCTTGGGATCGCGACCACAATCTCGGCCAGCCGGTAGTAAAGATCCTCGCGGAAGCTGCCCGCGGCGATCATCGCCTCGAGGTCCTGATGCGTAGCGCAAACGATCCGGGTGTCGACCGCGATCGGGCTTCGTCCGCCGATCCGTTCGATCACCCGTTCCTGGATGAAGCGCAGCAATTTGACCTGGAGCGGCAATGGAATGTCGCCGACCTCGTCGAGGAACAGAGTCCCGCCTTCGGCCAGTTCGATCTTGCCGATGTTGGATTTGACCGCGCCGGTAAAGGCGCCGCGTTCATATCCGAACAGTTCGGCCTCGAGCAGGTTTTCGGGGATTGCGGCGCAGTTGATGGCGACAAACCCGCCCTTTCGCTTGCTTTTGTCGTGGACTGCGCGGGCGAGCAATTCCTTACCGGTTCCGCTCGCGCCGAGCAGCATGACCGAGACGTCGGCGCTGGCGACGCGCTCGATGGTTCGCGCGACCTTAAGCATTTCCGGAGCAGCGCTGATCATCGATCCGAGCACTTTTTCGTCGGAACTGGATTCGAGCCGGCGGTTTTCCGCTTCAAGCGCGGAGAGCTGGAAGGCGCGGCCGACGATCAGCCCGAGAGCGTCGATATCGACCGGCTTTTTATAGAAATCATAGGCGCCGAGCGCGATTGCGCGGAGCGCGCTTTCCTGGGCGCCGTGGCCGGTTGCGACGATCACCTTGGTATCGGGCTTGAGCCGGAGAATCTCTTCGAGCGTGGCAAATCCCTCGCCGGTGCCGTCGGGATCGGGCGGCAGTCCAAGGTCAAGCGTGACCACCGCGGGTTCATACGCGCGGAGCACTTCGATCGCGCTCGAGCGGTCGGATGCACAATGCACCTGATACCCCTCATAGGCCCATTTGAGCTGGCGCTGGAGGCCCTCGTCGTCCTCGACCACCAGCAGGACATTGGCGGATTTGTCGTCGATCATGCGCGTTTCCGTTCGATTTTATGGTTTGGTAATGCGGCCGGTACGAAGATGGTGAAAATGCTGCCTTTGCCAGGACTGCTGTCGACCGACAGCCGACCGCCCATCGCTGCAATCACCGAGCGCGCTTCGAACGCGCCGATGCCGAAACCGTTGGGCTTGGTCGAGGCAAAGGGCTGGAACAGCCGGTTGCGGATGAAATCGCCGTCCATGCCGTCGCCATGGTCAGCGACAGCGATCGCGACGTGAGAGCCGGCGGAAGACACGGTGACGCTTACCGGTTCGACCCACGGGCTCGCTTCAAGGGCGTTCTGGAGCAAGTGATCCAAAGCCTGGCCAAGCGCATTGCTGTCGATTTCGGCCCACAGACCGGTGTCGCCGAGCAGCTCGATCGTCTGGTCCGTCCCGCGCGAAGCGATCGCCGCCTCGAGGATCGGCCGCAACGGCTGCGCCGCGCCGCGCTCGACCTGGGTTTGCGAATGCGGGGCGAGGCGGGCCAGCAGATCGTTCATCTTGCCGACCGAATTCTTGAGCGTGGCCACCATGTCGGCGCGGAATTCCGGATTATCGGCATGGCGCTCGGCGTTGCGTGAAACCAGGCTGAGCTGGCTGACGAGGTTCTTGATGTCGTGGAGGATGAAGGCGAAGCGGCGGTTGAACTCGTCAAACTTTTGGGCATTGGCGAGCGCTTCCTGACCGCGCGCTTCGGCCAGCGCGCTCGCCGCCTGGCGGCCGGCGGTGCGTAGCAGGTCGCAATCCTCCCAGTCGAGCGGCCGCCGGTAATCGGGTGTCGCCAATAGCACGAGTCCGATCAGCCGATCATGGTGGGCAAGCGGAATCGCCGCCCAGGCGCGCTCGTCGCCAAGCGCCCAATCAGGCAATTGGACCTTGCGATCCTCGGCGCTCGCCCAGCCGCCGCGAAGCGCGTCGAGTTCGACGATCCGTCCGTTATGTTCGATCGCGGTCCACAAGGGGCCGGTTGCGGCAAGCGCACCGGGACCAGGCAATTCGCCCGGCCAGTTCCATTCCGCAGCAAGTGCTGGCGGCGACCCGCCGTCGCTGACCAAGAGGATGCCGCCGGGCGCATCGACGATATCGGCGAAGGCCTTGACGATCCGTTTGCCCAATGCCGGCGCGTCGGCACCCGAGCGGCCAAGCGTATCGGCAAAGCGCAACCATTCGGAGCGATAGTCATAACGGTGCTCGAACAGATGCTTGGCGAGCTTGACCTTGAACCAGCCGCGCGCCCGGGCACTGGGCAGAAAGACCATCGCTGCAACGGTCATCACCGCGAGCATTCCGATCATCACCCCCGCGGACCAATCGACTTGCGATCCGCGAAGCGCGGTCGCGACCATCGCCATCAGCGCGAAATAGCCGCAGATCGCGAGCAAAGAGATCGACTGGAAGCTGGCTGCGCGCGACAGCCGGATTCGCCAGCCCTCGTCCTGGCGGGCGGCGAGCGCGAACAATGGTGCGGTCAGGGCCATCGCAACGCCGCGCCAGTCGCCGAGCCGGGCTGCGCTTGCCGCTCCAAGATATTCGACGGTGTAATAATTGAGATCGTAGATCCACATCGCCGCCAGGCCGAGCATTGCAAAGCGAATGTGCGGCCGGGTCGCGGGTGCCGCCTGGCCGTAAAGATTATGGACCAGCACCAATGCGCCCGCGGCGGTAGTCAGTCGGAGCAACAACATGGTCTGGGAGATCGCCTCGCTCGGACTGAGCAATGCGAAGGCAGTGGCGACGAGCTGCAAGCCGATCACTGCAGCGACCGCGCCATAGACCAGTCGGACGCCGTGCTGGCGCTCGTCGCTTGCGGCGCTCATCGAATAGAGCAGCCCGACCCACACGAGGTTGCGCGCGGTCTCGGCATATAATGCGAGGCCGCCGCCAGGATCGATTGCGCTCAGCCACGCCCAGCAGCAGGTCACTGCGAAGGCGCCAAGAAGCACCCGTTGCCCCGGCTGGCGCGACGGTTCGATCACGCGCCAGATCATCAGCGCTGCGAACAGCACCGCCGCCAGCGCGTGGCCCCAGAAGGCGATCAGAGCGTCCACCGGCGCTCCGCGAGTATGATTGGCAAAAATCCCGACATCATCCGCGCAGTGTCGCTAAACTTTACAAACAACTGGTGAACGAAGGGGACTTTGGCCCAATCATGACCCGCAACTCGTTTTGAGGCAGCTCGTGTTGACTGGGTTGGCAGTCTACGGAATGGATGCTGGTTCGCGTTTGGTATGTCGGAAGGGAAAGCACAGTGGACCTGCGGCCGGTTGGACCGAGCAGAATGAACGTCGCGCCGCTTGCGCTTGGCGGCAATGTCTTCGGCTGGACTGCGGATGAAGCGACCAGCTTTCGTTTGCTCGATGCCTTTGTCGATGCTGGCGGAA
Source organism: Sphingomonas sp. (assembly GCA_013816595.1). Classification (GTDB taxonomy): domain Bacteria; phylum Pseudomonadota; class Alphaproteobacteria; order Sphingomonadales; family Sphingomonadaceae; genus Sphingomicrobium. The sequence continues at coordinate 18,631 of JACDEB010000029.1, forward strand.
CGATGATCGATACCGCCGACGTCTATTCGGCCTGGGCGCCGGGGCACGTTGGCGGCGAAAGCGAAAACGTCATCGGCGCATGGCTCAAACGCGATCCGGCCAAGCGGTCGCGGGTGATCATCGCCAGCAAGGTCGGCTTCCTCGACGGCAAGATCGAGGCGACCAGCTATGACGGCAAGGTGACCAGCGGCGAATATGTCGCCGCGCTCGACCCCAAGGTCATCGCGCGCGGCGCCGAGGCATCGCTCAAGCGCATGGGCATCGACACCATCGATCTCTATTATCAGCACCGCGACAACCCCGAAGTGCCGCTGGCCGACAGCCTCGGGGCATTCGAAACCCTGCGCCAAGCGGGCAAGATCCGCGCCACCGGCCTGAGCAATTTCGAACCCGCCCGGGTCGGGGAAGCGCTCGCCACCGCAGCCAACGAAGGGATCGAACCGGCGGTCGCGGTCCAGGGCTGGTACAATCTTGTCGAGCGCAGCAAATATGAAGGCGAACTTCAGGACGTCGTCACCGCGCGGGGACTAAGCTTCTTCTCATTCTACAGCCTCGCCAACGGCTTCCTGACCGGCAAATATCGTTCGCAGGAGGATTTTTCGAAGAGCGTTCGCGGCCTTCGCAACGTCGAATATGTCGGCAGCGACAAGGGCCAGGCGGTGCTCGCGGCGCTGGATAGCGTGGCGTCCGAAACCGGCGCCGCCATGGCCAGTGTCGCGCTCGCCTGGACCAAGGTACAGCCGGGCGTAACCGCACCGATCGCAAGCGCGACCTCCGAACGCCAATTGGCCGAACTCCTCGCCGGAATGACTCTCGACCTCACGCCCGGGCAGCTCGACGTGATCTCCCAGGCGAGCGATTAACGCCGACCCGACGCTGACACGCGCCCGCCCGAACTTCTCCAATTGCGCGACTTCGATACAGTCGTGACGAGATGATGGAAGGATGAGGATGACCTGGATGATCGGCAGGACCGAAGCGATGAACGACCCACTGGCCGCGCGGCGCAAGGTGATGGACAAGCTACGCCGGCTGACCGAGCTCGACGATGCCGAGGCGAGCGTCGTTCCGATCCTGATCGATGCGATCCTGCTGGTCGAATCCTATCGCGGCGCGCGTCACCCGATCCCGTTCGTCGACGAACTGACGCGCAGCGTCGACGCGATGATCCGCCAGCTGAATATCATTGAAAAGGCCGAGGAACTCGCGGTCGCCTGACGGACGCAATCGACTGACGATTCGGACTATTTCTTCTTCATCAGGTCGAGCGCCAGGGTCGTCATCGCTTCGGTCGCGGTGGCGATGACCGCTTCGGCGTCAGGCGCCCAAAAGCCCGAATGAAGCGACGGCAATTTGGTCAGATCGCCGCCGGCAGCATCCCATTTGGCCTGGGGCACACCGCCGACCCAGAAAATGAGGCCCTTGATGCCGCTGTCCTTGGTCGCGAGCCGGCCGAAGTCCTCGCTGACCATGGCCGGTTTCACAACGCTCGCCCGGGCGCCATATTTGGCCTTGAAGACGTCAAAGGCATGGTTGGCAAGGCCTTCGTCATTGAAAGTGGCGTTGCCATGTTCGCGCTCGATGATCGTCACCACCGGCATTTTGTCTTCGGGCAGGCCGGCCGAGATTGCCTGACCGCGCGCGATACGCTTGATCCCCTCGAGCAGCTTGCGGCGCGTTTCCGGATCGTAATTGCGGACCGTCAGCTGGAGCTTGGCCTCGTCCGAAATGATGTTGCGCTTGGTCCCGGCGTGGAAGCTTCCGACCGTCACCACCGCGGGCGAACGCGGATCGACCTCGCGGCTGACCAGGGTCTGCAGCGCAAGCACGATCTGGCTTGCGAGCACGACCGGATCCTTGCCCAGATTCGGTGCAGCGCCGTGCGAGCCAATGCCCTTCACCAGGATATCGACCGCATCGATATTGGCCAGTGCATAGCCCGGAGTGACCCCGATCGCGCCCGCTGGCTGGCTCGCGCTGTCGTGGAACGCAAGCGCGTAATCGGGTTTCGGAAAGCGCGTATAGAGGCCGCCATGGAGCATCGCATCGGCGCCCGCGCCGACCTCCTCGCCCGGCTGGCCGATCATCACCAGTGTGCCGGACCAATAGCTTTTGAGCGCAGCCATCCGCCGCGCGGTCGCGATCCAGGTGGTCATGTGGGTATCGTGGCCGCAAGCGTGCATGACCGGGCTTTCGCTGCCCTCCAGCGTGGTTCCGCGGACCTTGGAAGCAAATGGCAGACCGGTCTGCTCGGCGACCGGCAGAGCATCCATGTCGGCGCGGATAAGGACGATCGGGCCGGGACCGTTCTTGAGGACCGCGACGATCCCAGTCTTGCCGACCTTTTCGGTCACCGTGAAGCCGAGCTTGCGCGCTTCGGCGGCCATGATCGCGGGGCTGCGCGCCTCCTGCATCGACAATTCCGGATGGGCGTGGAAGTCGCGATAGATGGTCATCAGCCCGGGCATGTCGGCCTTGACCGCCTGGTCGATGTCCTGGGCCGCGACGGGCGCCGCGACGAGTGTTGCCGCAGCGGCCAACCAAAATGCTTTCATCACGATGCTCCTATCGGACAGGGACCAGATCGATCACGTCGAGCCGGGATTCAAAATGCGGTTCGGGCAAGACCATGCGCCAGCGCGCGGGGCCGATGCGCTCGATCATTCCAGCGACGTCGCGGGTTTCGTCGACCCCATATTGAAGCGCGCGCTGCTCATCGCCAAGGACCATCGTGCCGAGGAAAATGTCGCGCATCGTGCCCTCGGGCAGGATCACCCCCATGGCGCGCTGAGACCCGGTGACCTTGGTGAAGTGGCGGCGCTGGCCCGCGGGACCCGGGCGCGTGTCGACGCGGCACAGGAAGTCGGGATAGGAAATATAATCGAGCAAGCCCTCGCTCTGAGCACCGATTTTGGTGATCCGGCAGCGATAATCGCCGTCGGGAATCGGGCTGCCGCCAAGCGCTGCGTCGGGCTCCAGAAGCACGCCGTCGCGCGCGATTTCGGCGCCATGGCCGGCGGCCCGAGCGGCCGCGATCGCTGCAACGAAGGTCGATCGCCAGTCGCGCAAGCGCCCGCGGTCGTCGGCGGTCGCGATCGCCCGCCAGTCGTTGGTCGGCTGCGGGATCATGGCTTCAGGCTGGCGCAAGCTCGCGCAGCTTGTGCCCAGCAAGGCGATGGCGAGAATGAAGGCGATGCGCATCGGCTCAGCCTAAGCGGCGGTCCAGCCGCCGTCCATGCTTAGGTT
>JACDEB010000030.1 GCA_013816595.1 Sphingomonas sp.
GGGTGATGACGACTTCCTCGTCGCTGTCGGTGACCCGGCTTTCGTCCCACGGCCGGATCGCTGGCGGAGCGGCCAGTTCATCCCAATGCGCGTCGATATGCTGTGCCGCCGCTTCGCCGAAGACGAGACACTCGAGCAGGCTGTTGGAGGCCAGACGGTTGGCGCCGTGAAGCCCCGACTGGGTGACTTCGCCGGCGGCATAGAGGCCCGGCGCGTCGGTCCGCCCGTCGCGGTCGATCAGCACTCCGCCGCAGGTGTAATGCTGGGCCGGGACGACCGGGATCGGCTGGCTGGTGATGTCGATTCCAAGCCCGATCAATTTCTCGTAGATATTGGGGAAGTGCGAGCGGATGAATTCCGGCTCCTTGTGGCTGATGTCGAGCCACACATAATCGAGCCCGTCGCGCTTGATTTCGCTGTCGATGGCGCGGGCGACGATGTCGCGCGGCGCAAGCTCGGCGCGCTCGTCATAAGCGGGCATGAAGCGCTCGCCGGTTTTGGGGTTCTTGAGCAATCCGCCTTCGCCCCGAACCGCCTCGGTGATGAGGAAATTCTTGACCGTCAGATTGTACAAGCAGGTCGGGTGGAATTGCATGAATTCCATGTTCGAAATGCGGCATCCGGCGCGCCACGCCATGGCGATCCCATCGCCCGTGGCGCCGCGCGGCGCGGTCGAATACAGATAAGCCCGGCCCGCACCGCCGGTGGCGAGAATGGTTGCCCGCGCAGTCAGGGTCTCGACCCGTCCCCTCTTGCGGTTGAAGGCATAAGCGCCGTGGGCCGCGCCACTGGTTGAAAATTCGCTGGCATGACGGCCGGTGATGAGGTCGATCGCGACCATGTCGGGAATGATCGTGATGTTGGGGTGGGCGACGACCGCTTTTTCCAGCGCTTCCTGGACCGCCCAGCCGGTGGCATCGGCGACATGGACGATCCGGCGGTGCGAATGGCCGCCTTCGCGGGTCAGATGAAAGGCCGCTCCGTCGGTCGCGAACGGCACTCCAAGTTCGACCAGCCGGGCGATTGCGCGGGGCGCTTCGCCGACGACATATTCGACGATCTCACGCTGGTTGAGCCCGGCGCCGGCGATCATCGTGTCCTCGACGTGGGCATCGAAGCTGTCGCCTTCCTCGAGCACCGCGGCGATCCCGCCCTGCGCCCATTCGGTCGCTCCGCCGCCAAGTTCGGCCTTGGCCATCACCGCGACGGTCCGCGTTTCCGCCAGGTTGAGCGCTGCGGTCAGCCCGGCAGCGCCCGACCCGATGATCAGCACGTCGGCCGTCATGCTCATGCCTTGGGTGCGCTCCCGACCAGGCTCAGGAAGACATCTTCAAGGTCGGGGTCGCGGGTCCGAACGTCGACAATTCCGAAGCCGTCTTCCTGGACCGCGGCAAGGACTTCGCCGGCGTTTACCCGGTCCTTGCGATAGGCAATTTCGAGCGTTCGATCGTCGATCCGCTCGACGCGGTCGAAACAGGCCGCTTGCGGGGCGTCGGCAAGGTCGCGGTCGACGGTCACGAGGACCGATTTTTCCTGGGCCCGGGCGATCAGTTCGCGGGTCGGTTCATTGGCGACGACCTTGCCGTTGTGGATGATCGCGATGCGATCGCACAATTGCTCGGCTTCCTCGAGGTAATGGGTGGTGAGCACGATCGTCACGCCGGTTTGATTGAGCTTTCGGACATAATCCCACAATTGCCGGCGAAGCTCGACATCTACCCCTGCGGTCGGCTCGTCGAGCACCAGGATCGGCGGCGAATGGACCATTGCCTTGGCCACCAGCAACCGCCGCTTCATTCCGCCCGACATGGTCCGCGCATAGGCATTGGCCTTGTCGGTCAGGTGCATCGCCGCGAGCAGCGCATCGCTCTGCCGCTCGGCGGGCGGCACTCCATAAAGTCCGGCCTGGATCTCAAGCGTCTCTCGGGGCGTGAAGAAAGGATCGAAGATGATTTCCTGCGGCACCACTCCGATCGCCCTTTTGGCGTTGCGCGGATGCTCGTCGATGTCGAACCCCCATACCGACACCGTCCCGGCGCTTTTCACCACCAGGCCGGCGAGGATGTTGATGAGCGTCGATTTGCCCGCTCCATTGGGGCCGAGCAGCCCGAAAATCTGGCCGCGCGGAACGTCGAAACTGACTCCGTCCAGCGCCCGTTTGCCGCCGGCGTAGGTTTTCTCCAGCGCCTCGATCCGGATTGCTGGCGGTTGCGGGTCGGTCAAGCTCATCGCTGCGCCATAGCCGCGCTAATCACGGTGCGGAAGCAAGCGCAGCGAAAAGTCCGGAAAAGCGCGCTAAACATGGCCAAGGAACAGCGTTAATTTCGGACATACCGTGCCCCTAAAGCGATTGGTGTAAACAAGACGATATCCCGCAGCGGTCATCCAAAGTGGGGAAATGGCATGAAACATGTTTGTACCAGTCTTGCCGTGGCGGCTGCCGCGGCGCTTTCAATGCCGGGCGCGGCTTCTGCGGGGAATTACGTCGCTCCGAACAAGGGTTCGACCGGCAAGGTTATCATTCTCGATCCGTTGTCGTTCATCAAGATCGACGATCTGTCGTTCGGCGGTTACGTCATCCCGGCGAGCGGGTCCGGAACGGTCACGGTCGATGCCACAACCGGCACCGTCGCCCTTGGCGGGACGATCACCCAGATGCCGCAATTCACGCCGTCGCGCGGCCGGATGATCGGCGCTGGAACGGCCGCCCAAGCGGTCAGCGTCGAAGCGGTCCTGCCTGACAAGCTGTACCTCAACGGCAATCTCAGCAGCACGACCTGGATCAATGTCGCGCTCGATCTCGATCAGGTTGCGGACGTCAACGGCCTCTATTCCTACACAGTCGGAGCCGACAAAGTGTTCGACGTCTTCATCGGCGGCGACGTGACCATTTCGTCGGGCATGTCGCCCGGCCTCTATGCGAACGACTATACGATCACCGCGACCTATCAGTAAGCATGGTTGCGGGCGGTGGGGTGCGTTGGTAGTGCTTCGCCGATGATCCCACCGCCCGAAACCATCGTCGTCAAATCGTCCAGCGTCGCCTGCGACGGCTCGGGCGAAGTCGAGGCTGCGCTCGGTCATCCGCGCGTCTATCTGCGCATCGACCCGGCAACCGGTTTCGTCGAATGCGGCTATTGCGACCGCCGCTTTGTCCTTGAAGGCGGGCTGGCCGACGGTCCCGCGCTATGACCGCGGACCCGCGCCGCTTCCTCTATCGAACCCTCGATCCGGATGCCGCGCGGCAGCTTGCGGCCAGGCACCTTTCGGCCTGCGACGACGGCGAACTCTACCTCCAATATGCGGTCAACGAGGCGTTCGGCTTCGATGACGGGCGATTGAAAACCGCCGATTACAACGCATCCTCGGGGTTCGGCCTGCGCGGCGTATCGGGCGAGATGACGGCCTTTTCGCACGCCAATGAAATTAGTGAGGCCGCGATCGACCGCGCCGCTGCGACCCTCAGGCTGATCGATCCGGCGGTCGGCGTTGCTGCGCTGCCGCCTAAGCGCACCAACCAGTCAATGTATGACGGCGACGATCCCCTGGTCCTGGTGCCGTTCGCCGAGAAAGTCGCCTTGTGCGAGCGGATCGACGCCTCTGCCCGAGCCCGCGACCCGCGCGTAGTCCAGGTCAGCGTCACTTTGGCGGCCAGCTGGAGCGTGATCGATATCCTGCGCGGCGACGGCTTTGCGGCATCCGACATTCGTCCGCTTGTCCGGCTTGGAGTGAGCATCGTGGTCGAACAGAACGGCCGCCGCGAAACCGGTTATCACGGTGTTGGCGGCCGCCATCTCTACACGCCCTTGTTCGACGAAGCGGCATGGACCCGGGGGATCGATATCGCCCTTGCCCAGGCGCTCGCCAACCTCGAATCGGTCGCTGCTCCGGCGGGCGAAATGGAGGTTGTGCTCGGCCCCGGCTGGCCCGGCGTATTGCTTCACGAAGCGGTCGGCCACGGCCTCGAGGGAGACTTCAACCGCAAGGGCAGCTCGGCCTTTTCCGGACGCATTGGCGAGCGGGTCGCGGCCCCCGGAGTGACGGTCATCGACGATGGCGCGATGCTACAGCGGCGTGGCTCACTGACGATCGACGACGAAGGAACGCCGACCGGCCGAACCGTCCTGATCGAGGACGGCATCCTCAAGGGCTATTTGCAGGACCGGCTCAACGCCCGGCTGATGGGCATGGCGCCGACCGGCAATGGCCGCCGCCAAAGCTTCGCTCATGCGCCCATGCCGCGCATGACCAACACCTTCATGCTCGGCGGAAGCGATGATCCGGGCGAATTGGTCGAACGGGTCAAGGACGGGATCTACGCGAAAACCTTTGGCGGGGGCCAAGTCGACATCACCAGCGGCAAGTTCGTTTTCTCGTGCACCGAGGCCTATCGAATTCGCGGCGGACGGGTCGCCGAACCGATCAAGGGCGCGACTCTGATCGGCGACGGGCCAAGCGTACTTACGCGGGTCAAGGGTATCGGCAACGACCTTGCGCTCGACGAAGGCATTGGCGTGTGCGGCAAGGGCGGGCAAAGTATCCCGGCGGGGGTCGGCCAGCCAACGCTGCTGATCGACGGGCTGACCGTCGGCGGAACCGCGGCGTGAGCGCTCCGCTGCGCTCGCAATGACGACTTCGCCGGACTGGCGCGGCGAGGTTCTGCGCTTCTGGTTCGGGCTTGATCCCAAGCAATGGTGGAAGGCCGACGACGAATTCGACAGCCGTGTTCGCGAGACTTTTCACGATTTATGGTCGGACAAGCGCCAATTGCCGGCATCGAGCTTTCTTGACGATGCATTGACTGCGCTCGCCGGGGTGATCCTGTTCGATCAGTTCCCGCGCAACATGTTCCGCGGCCATGCCGACCAATTTTCCACCGATCCGCTGGCGCTTGCAATCGCGACTGGCGCGGTCGATCGCGGCTTTGACGATCAGGCCGACACCGACGAGCGGCCGTTCCTGTACATGCCGTTCGAACATAGCGAGGACATCGGGGAGCAGAATCGCTCGCTGTTGTTGTTCGCCAAATTGGGCGATTCCAACCTGCTCGAATTTGCGCACAAGCATCAGGCGATTATCGCCCGCTTCGGCCGTTTCCCGCACCGCAATGAAATGCTCGGTCGGGCTCCGCGTCCGGAGGAAATCGCCGCCGGAAACGTAACTCCGTTCTGATTGATGACCTAGAGCAGATGCGCGATCGGTGACGGGTCGACTCCGGCAGCGATCAATTGCTCCTCGATCGTCGCTTGGGCGATTCCCTGCCGGCGACGGGCAAGCGCGCTGACCAGCGCGGAGCGGTTGCCCGACCGGCAGAACGCAAGCACCTTGCCGCCGTCGGCCTGGTCAATCGCCTGGGCCATTGCCGCGACATCGGCCGGGCCCATTCCGCGGATGATCGGAATGTGGCGATAGGCCAGTCCGGCGCGCTCGGCGGCGGCTTCGATATCCCCTGCCGCGGGCTGTCCCGGATCCTCGCCATCGGGCCGGTTGTTGATCAGCATGGTCACGCCCTGAGCGGGCAGATCGGCGACCGTCTCGGCCGTAATCTGGCCGCACACGCTGATCTGTTCGTCGAATTTGCGCAGATTGCTCATTTGCCCTCCGGTGCGGTTCCAAGCCCGTAATAATCGACATAAGCGTTGATGCTTGGATCGCGCCCGGCGAAGGCGCGGAACATCTCGGCATAATCCAGCGTGTTGCCGCGCGACAGGATCATGTCACGAAAGCGCTGGCCATTGGCGCGGGTCAATCCGCCATGTTCTTCGAACCATGCAAAAGCGTCCTGGCCGAGCATGCGTGTCCACGGATAGGCATAATAGCCCGCTGCATAGCCATTGGCCCAAATGTGGAGGAAATAATTGGTTCGATAGCGCGGCGGCACGTCGCCGGTGTCGAAGCCGCTCGCGGCCAGCGCATCGGTCTCGAACTTGTCGACATCCTGAAGCGGCGCGTCGGCTTTCAGCGAATGCCAGTCGAGGTCGAGCCGCGCCGCCTCGAGCACTTCGCCGACCTCATAGCCCTGGTTGAAGGTCCGCGCCTTGAGCATCTTTGCGACCAGCTCCTGGGGGATCGGCGCCTTGGTCTTGTAATTGACCGCATAGTTGGACAGCACCTTGGGATAGAGCGCCCAATTCTCATTGAATTGCGATGGAAATTCAACGAAGTCGCGGGCGACGTTGGTGCCCGACAAGGTCGGATATTCCTGCGCCGCGAACAGACCATGAAGCGCATGGCCGAATTCGTGGAACATCGTTCCGACATCGTCGAAACTGATCAGCGCAGGCTGCCCCGCGGCCGGCTTGGTAAAATTCTCGATATTGTAAATGACCGGATGGGTGCCGCGAAGTGTCGACTGGTTGACCAGGTTCGACATCCACGCTCCGCCATTCTTGTTATCGCGTTTCCAGAAGTCGAAATACATCAATGCGAACGGCTTGCCGTCTTCCTCGAACACTTCATAGACCAGCATGTCGGGGTCCCAGGTTGGGATGTCCTTGCGCTCCTTGAACGACAATCCGTACAGCTGGTTGGCGGCATAAAAGACGCCATCGGTAAGGACTTTGTGAAGCTCGAAATATTGCCTCACCCCGTCGTTGTCCAACGCGTAGCGCTCCTTCCGGATCTGCTCGGCATAATGATTCCAGTCGGCTGGTCCGGCGGTAAAGCCGCCGCCCTGCGCATCGACCAGTTTCTGAATGTCCGCAGCCTCGCCATGCTGCTTGGCCGAAACCGGCGGGGCGAGCCGGTTGAGGAAGCCAATCGCGGTTTCGCGGTCCTTCGCCATCTGGTCCTGGAGGGTATAATCGGCAAAGGTGGGGAAGCCGAACATCGCCGCTTTCTTGGCGCGGAGCTGGGCGATTTCGGCGATCAGCGGACGCGTATCGTTCGAATCGCCTTTTTCCGCTCGTCCGATGCTGGCGTTGTACAGCGCCTGGCGAGTGGCCCGGTCATTGAGCGATTCGAGCAAGGGCTGCTGGGTCGTGTTCTGAAGTTTGAGCACGTAGCCGTCGAGTTCGCGATCCTTTGCGGCCTGCGCCGCGGCGGCGATTTGTTCATCCGACAATCCAGCTAGAGCTGCCTTGTCGGTGACATGCAGGGCGCCGGCATTGGCGGCCGCCAGAAGCTTTTGCGAAAAGGCGGTCGTCAAGGTGCTCAGGCGCTTGTTCATCGCCTTGAGTTCGGTCTGCGTGGCCTGCGGTAATTCGGCGCCGGCGTGAACGAATTGCTTATAATAAACGTCGAGCAGTTTGGCCTGTTCGCCCGACACCTTGAGCGCCGCTTGCTGGTCGTGAAGCGCCTTGACCCGGGCGAACAGCCGCGGATTGAGGTAGATCGAATCGCTGTGGGCGGCGAACAACGGCGATGTCTTGGTATCGACCGCCTGAAGCGCGTCGTTGGTGTTGGCGCCATTGACCGCGGAAAAGGCCAAAGCCGTGCGTTCGAGAAGCAAGCCCGATTTCTCCAGCGCGACGATCGTATTGTCGAAAGTCGGCTTGGCTTTTTGGTTGGCGATGGCCGCGATCTCGATCGTCTGCTGCGCCATTCCGGCGACCAGCGCTGGAAGATAATCGCTGTCCTTGATGGCCGAGAAATCGGGCGCCTGGTAGGGCAGGGCGCTGACTTTGGCGAACGGGCTTGCGGCGGACAAGACAGCTGCTGCGGCGGGCTTGGCGGGACTTGCCGCAAGCGCTGGTGACGAAGCGATCGAAAGCGCGGTGGACGCAAGAAATATGCTGCGGATCATGGACATCCCGATTGGCTGAAGAAATAAAGCGGGGTGTGTTCAACGCCTAAGCTGATTACGCAAGCCTATATTCTGCCAACGGTCAGGCGGCGCCGACGACAGCAAGCATGGCCGCTCCATAGCGTTCCAGCTTAGCCGCGCCGATTCCTGGCACTCGGGCAAGCTCGGCCAGCGAGGCCGGCCGCGCCGCGGCGATTTCGCGCAAGGTCGAATCGTGGAACACGACGTAGGGCGGAACGCTCGCCTCGTTCGCCAGCCGGCGGCGCTCGGCGCGCAAGGCTTCGAACAAAGGATCCGCGGGGTAGTCAGTAGCCCCCTTGCGGACGCGGCGCTTGCGCGCTGGCGGAACCGCGATTGTTAGTGTCTCGTCGCCCGTCAATATGCCGCGCGCGCCGGGCCCGAAACTGAGTCCCCCATAAGCGTCGGCGCGCAACGCATCGCGAGCGATCAGCGCCCGAGCGGCGGCCGGGACCAGCGCCATTTCCGCAGGCGTGCAAATCCCGAACACTGACAATTTGTGGTGACCGAAATTGCGCACTTTCTCATTGTCGTCGCCGCGCAGCACCGCGCTCAAATGGCCGACGCCGAACCGCATTTCGGTGCGGAACGCGGCAGACAGGAATTTGCGTCCAACTTCGGTCGCGTCGAGCATCGCCGGTGGCTCGATACAATTGTCGCAATTGCCGCATTGTTCGGGCGGGTCCTCGCCGAAATGGCGGAGCAGGATCGCGCGCCGGCAAGTAGGTGTTTCGACCAATGCCGCAAGCGCGTTCAAGCGCTCGCGCTCCTGCGCCTGGCGGGCCGGCTCGACCTCTTTTTCAATCCGCTGCCGGGCCAGAGCGAAGTCGCCTGCCGACCACAGCATCCATGCTTCGGCGGGCTCGCCGTCGCGCCCGGCGCGGCCGGTTTCCTGATAATAAGCCTCGATGCTTTTGGGGATTGCGGCGTGAGCGACAAGGCGGATGTCGGGCTTGTCGATGCCCATTCCGAACGCGACCGTCGCCGCCATCACCATCTCTTCGCTATGGACGAACGCGGCCTGATTGCGCTTGCGCGCGGCGGGTTCGAGCCCGGCGTGATAGGGCAAAGCGGGGCGGCCCGAGGCGGCGATCTGCTCGGCGAATTTCCCGGCCTTGTCGCGGCTCGGCGCATAAATGATCGCTGGGCCGGGACGATCGGCGAGCAAGTCGCGCAATTGCTTGCCGGTCTGTTCGCGCGGGCGGACCATGTAGCGGATATTGGGGCGATCAAACCCGGCGATAATCAGCCCGTCCTCGGGAATTCCGAGCTGCGCCAATATGTCGGCGCGGGTGCGCCGGTCGGCGGTCGCGGTCAGCGCCAGGCGCGGAATGTCGCGATGGTCGTCGAGCACTACTGTCAGCTGGCGATAATCGGGGCGGAAATCATGTCCCCATTCGCTCACGCAATGGGCTTCGTCGATTGCGATCAGCGATAAATGCGCGCGGTCGATCAGGCGTCGGAAACCATCGGTCGTCGCGCGTTCGGGCGCGACGTACAGCAAGTCGAGCTCGCCATCGCGAAACCGCTTTATTGTTTCCTCGCGGTCGCCATCGGCCGAGGTCAGCGACGCCGCCTTGATCCCGACCGCCGAGGCGGCGCGGATCTGATCGTGCATCAAGGCGATCAACGGCGAGATGACCAAAGCGGTGCCGTCGCGCGCCAAGGCCGGAAGCTGGTAGCACAAGCTTTTGCCCGCGCCGGTCGGCATCACCGCAAGCGTATGCTGCCCGGCCATGACCCGGTCGACGACGTCGCGCTGGACCCCGCGAAACGCGGGAAAGCCGAACGTCTGGTGAAGGATTTGCTCAACGTTCATTCGCAGCGTGGCAGTTCGGTCTCGTCATAGGGAACGACATGCATGTCGGTGATCTCGATCCAGTCCAGCGGATAGGGCCAGTGCTCGACGCTGCGTTTTGCAGGCACGAGCTGGCAGACATCGGTCGTGACCGATTTTGAGCCGCGTTCGATCCGCGCCTTGAACGAATAAGATTGGTTAGTCCCATTTTCGGTGTTCAGCAGGGCCTGGGTGCCACTGGCGAACGGCAGGAAACGAAACCGGATCCGGTTGCTGTCGACAGGTCGGATCCATTGGTTGGAATCAAAAGGAGCGGCGCGTGGTCCAAAGGCCTCGGGATGCTCGCGGACGAAGCGCTGAACCATGTCAATTTCACCCGCGGACAATGGCTGCGCTGATGAGCCGAACATGCGCATCTGGCCGGCGGGATCGGGGCCGATCACAACCTCGGTTCCGCTGCTCAGACGAAGAGCCAGTGGCTTTTCCGCCGCCTGCCCGAGCGCTGCCGCCGATAGCAAAACCGCTACGAGCGCAATTGATAGTGTCCGCATTACTCCGCCGCCTGTGCAACCGATTCTTCCGCCGAGCGCTCGGCAGCCTGCCGCACCCACAGCTCGGCGTAAAGCCCGCCAAGCGCCAGCAAATCATGATGGGTGCCGCGCTCGGCCACTTCGCCGGCGTCAAGAACGATGATCTGATCGGCTTCGGCGATGGTCGAGAGGCGGTGGGCGATCATGATCGTGGTGCGGCTTTCGGCGATCTTGTCGAGCGTTGCCTGGATCGCTTGTTCGGTTCGGCTGTCGAGCGCGCTGGTGGCCTCGTCGAGGACCAGGATCGGCGGGTTTTTGAGCAAGGTCCGGGCGATCGCGACGCGCTGTTTCTCGCCGCCCGAGAGTTTGAGTCCGCGCTCGCCGACCATCGCCTGATAGCCGTCCGGGATGATCTCGATGAAGCGGTCGATGGCGGCGCCGCGCGCGGCTTCCTCGATCATCTTCTGGCTGCTGTCGCCGCGGCCATAGCCGATGTTGTACCCGATGGTGTCGTTGAACAGGACAGTGTCCTGGGGAACGATCCCGATCGCCGAGCGCAGGCTCTTCTGGGTCACCGCCGCAATGTCCTGGCCGTCGATGGTGATCCGTCCTCTGCTGGGGTCGTAAAAGCGGTAGAGCAGCCGGGCGATCGTCGATTTGCCCGCGCCCGACGGTCCGACGATCGCGCAGCTGGTGCCGGGCGGAATGTCGATGCTTACGCCTTTGAGAATTTCGCGGGCCGGATCATAAGCGAAATGGACGTCTTCGAACGCGATCCGGCCAGTCGCGACGACCAATGGCTGTGCGTTCGGCCGATCGACGATCTCGGCCGGCGTATCGAGCAAGTTGAACATCGCTTCCATATCGATCAGCCCCTGACGGATCGTTCGATAGACCCAGCCGAGCATGTCGAGCGGGCGAAACAGCTGCATCAGCAGGCTGTTGACCAGAACCACATCGCCGGCGGTAAACTGCCCCTTGCTCCAGCCCCACACTGTGAACACCATCGCCCCGGCCATCATCGCATTGGTAATCAGCGATTGGCCGATATTGAGCCAGGCGAGCGACACTTCGTTTTTGACCGTCGCCTTGGTGAACGCCCCGACCGCCTCGTCATAACGCTCCGCTTCGCGTTCCTCAGCGCCGAAATATTTGACCGTTTCGTAATTGAGCAGGCTGTCGACGGCGCGGCCGATGGCGCGATTGTCGACCTCGTTCATCTGCCGCTGGAGCTTGGCCCGCCAGTCGGTTACGGCGCGGGTAAAGGTGATGTAGACGGCGACCATGATCAGGGTCGCGGCGACCAGGCCGGCGCCGAACTTGACCAGGAAGATGATGCAGATCGCGGCCAGTTCGATGATCGTCGGGCCGATGTTGAAGAGCAGGAAATAGAGCATCATGTCGATGCTCTTGGTGCCGCGTTCGACGACCTTGGTCAGCGATCCCGTGCGCCGCTCGAGGTGGAAGCGGAGCGACAGATCGTGGATGTGGCGGAACACCTGTCCGGCCAGCCTGCGCGCTGCATTCTGACCGACTTTTTCGAACAAGGCGTTGCGCAAATTGTCCGACAGTACGCCGGCGAAGCGCGCGGTGGCATAAGCCAGGACCATTCCGACGACGATCCCGGCGGCGGCGCGCGCTCCGCTCATGCCGTCGATCACGGCCTTGTAGGCGAACGGCATCAACAGCACCGCGGCCTTGCCCGCGAGCACCAGCAGGACCGCGCCGATGACCCGCGCCTTGAGTTCGGCCTTGCCCTTTGGCCACAGCATCGGCAGGAACCGCAGCAGGACCCTGAAGCCGCTGCTCGGCTTTGCTGGCGGTGAAATAGCGGCTGGGTCCATCGCCAGTAATTAGGGTGCGCTGGGGGCAGCGGCAAATCAATGCGACGATCCGATTGGAACATCGCGATAAATTCGGGGTTATTACACTGATACCAAATGGGGAATGTTCGATGGGCGCCGGTTATTTTGTCATTGCGATCCTGGGCTGCGCCGATGGCGGCTCGGCTTGCACGCCGGTCGCGACCCTGCCTACCCGTTACGAAAGCTCGGCCCAGTGCGCTTCGGCATCGGTGTCAGCGCTCGAAGCCAATAGCAATTTCGATTTCCCGACCCTGCTCGCGCGGTGCCGTCAAGGCGCAACCAAGGCGAGCGACAACGCTCCGCGCCGGAACTCGCCCAAGAGCGCGATCGGCCGCTAGCGGTTGCTCGAACCGGCGTCGCTCGGCGCCGGCTTAACCTTTGCTCAAAGGCCATTTAGACAGGCCTGGTGAGCGACCCCATCCAAGCATTCAAACTGTTCGAAGCCGGCGAATATGCTGCTGCCGAACAATCGGCGCGGGCCGCATTGGCGGCGGGGGAAAGCGCAGCGTTGCTTCACTTGCTCGGCGTCCTGCAATGCCGGCGCAATGCTTTGGACGAAGCGATCGTCGCCCTGGAGCGCGCGCTGGCGCTGGAACCGGCCAATCCCAACATTCGAGTCCACCTGGTCCGTGCATTGATCGATTCGGGTCGCGCAGCCGAAGGCCTGGCGCACGCGCGGATTCCCGCACCAGGTCCAGCGGCGGAGATGCTGTGGCAGTCGCGCGCCGAAGCGGCCACTGCCGCCGGTGCCCTGGAGGATGCGTTCGTCGCCCGGCGCCACGCCGATCTCGCAACCACCGAGCGCCTGCTTGGAGCGGCACCCGGTGAACCTGCGCTGCTGCTGCGCCGCGGCCGGCTCCTCGGCACATTGCAGCGCGATTCGGAGGCGGAGGCCGTCTATCGCCAGCTGCTGGAAACCGACACGACGAACGTCGAAGTCATCGCCGAACTCGGCCAGCTCCACGATCGCAACAACCGCCTCGACGCATTGGCGGTGTTGCTCGCCGACGCCGACGCCGGCGGCGTAACCGACATATCGCTGGCCTATTTGCGGGCTCTCGATGCGTGGCGCCGCCGAGCCTTGGACGACGCTTCCTCGTGGCTCGCCAAGGCCGACCCCGCCCGCGACCCACTGCGGGTTTTTGCGCTGGCGGCCAAAGTGGCGGACGCGCGGGGCGATTATCCCGCAGCGGCAGCGGCAATCATGGCCAAGACTGCGGCAGTGCCCGACCGCGACCGCTGGCGTTCGTCCGCCGCTGAGATGCGGGAAAGCATGCGCGACTTTGCCGCCGCGATCACGCCCGATTGGGCGGCGCGCTTCGTTCCGGCGCGACTGGGCGAACGCTCCCCACCGGCGTTCCTGCTCGGCTTTCCGCGTTCGGGCACGACCCTGCTCGATACCTTCCTGATGGGCCATCCGGAAGTCAGAGTGCTCGAAGAAATACCGCTCATGGGCTACGTCGCCGATGCGCTGGGCCCGCTCGCCCGACTGGCCGATATCGACGACGGCGAAGCCGATCGGCTGCGCGCCATATATTTCCAACAACTGGATCGCCACGTCGGCCCTGACTTCGGCGGGCTGGTGGTCGACAAGATGCCGATCAACACCTTGTGCGCGCCGCTAATCCATCGGCTGTTTCCCAGCTCGAAGATCATTTTTGCACAGCGCCATCCGTGCGATTGCGTGCTCAGTGGATTGATTCAGAATTTCGCGATGAATCCGGCCATGGCCAATTTTCTCGATCCCGCCGATGCCGCCGATTTCTATGATGTGACGCTCGATATCTGGACCAGGAGCGAGCAGTGCCTGCCATTGTCCGCGTTCACCTTGACCTATGAAAACTTGGTCGCCGACGCGGCGCCGGTGCTTCGCCAATTGGCCGACTTCCTCGGTCTGGAATGGAGTGACGAGCTGGTCGATCACCGCCGCGCCGCACACGCTCGGGACCGGATCACGACCGCCAGTTACGACCAGGTTGCGGAGCCGCTCAACACGCGCTCGGTCGGGCGCTGGCGCCATTATGAGTCGTTGCTCAAGCCCGCCTTGCCTGCGCTTCTGCAATGGGCCGACCGGCTCGGCTACGGGCGCTAGAGCTTGACCGGCACGGCGGCAATTTCCAAGGAGCGCGGGTGACCGACGCCGATGCCATGCGCGATGCCTTGGCCGCTTTTCAAAGCGGCGCCCTGGGCCATGCCCAAACGCTTGCCGAAGGAATCGTCGCTGCCGATCGGCTCAATGCCTCCGCTTATCATTTGCTGGGCCTTATCCAGTGCCGCTCGGGACGTTTCGACGACGGCATCAAGGCGCTTGGCCGGGCGACCGAGATCGAGCCCGCGAATCTGGCTTTCCGGGTGATGCTGGTCCGCGCCCTGGTCGATTCCGGTCGCGCCAGCGAAGCGCTTGCAATCGCCGCCAGACCGGAGGGCAAGGATTCGGCTAATCCGATCTTGTGGCATGCCCGGGCGGAGGCCGCAGATTGCGCCAAAGACTATGCCGCGGGCAGCGAGGCCTGGCTCCGGGTCGGCGCGCTCAACCCGTCGGACTGGCGCGCCTGGAGCAACGCCGGCAATGCCTTGGCCGGCCTTGAGCAATGGAGCGAGGCGGCCGACGCCTTGCGCCGGGCGGCGCGGCTCAACCCCGGCGAATTGCCGATCCGGCGCAATCTGGTCAGCGCTCTGTCCCGGGCGAAGCAGCTGGCTGAGGCTCGGGCCGAAGCCGAGACGCTGCTCGCCGCCGATTCGGGCGACACCGTGGCGCGCATGCTGCTTGCGAAAATCCTCTCCGAAATGGGGTTCCAGCACCAGTCGCTCGACCATTATGACGAAGGCGTTCGTCAGGCGCTCGACCGGGCCGGCGATGTTCCTGGTCCGGGCCTGCTCGAACTCGGGCGCCGGCCCGGGGCCGACGCGGGCAATGCGGCGGACTTCGATATCGCGATCCTGGTGTCGCTTGCCTATTTGCTCGAACGGACCAGCCGGATCGACGAATTGCGGGCGCTGCTCGGCGCCGCCGACCGCGCCGGGATCGATGGCCAGGAATTTGCCTGCGCGGCGGCCGCCATCGCGCTTCGCGATGGTGATCCGGCAACCGCCAAGCGGCTTCTCGATGACGACGCTATCACAGGCGATCCCGGCTATCTTCATCGGCTAAGGGCCAAGGTCGAAGACGCGCTCGGCAATCATTCGGCGGCCTTCGCCGAAGCCACTGCAATGAACCGCTCGGTCGCCGACTTTGCCGGGTGGCGCGAAAAGGCTGCCGATTATCGCGCTCGCCTTCGCGCCATGCGCCGCCGGGCCGACTTCCATGCCGGCAAGATCGCGCCGATGCCGCCGGGCAAGCGGCGGAGCCCGGCCTTTCTGCTCGGCTTCCCGCGCTCGGGCACGACGTTGCTCGACACCTTCCTGATGGGCCATCCCGAAACCCGGGTGCTTGAAGAAGTGCATATGCTCGGAGCGGCGGAAACCAGCCTCGGTAGCGCGACAAGCCTCGACCAGCGGACAGCGTTCGAGCTCGAGCGGGCGCGCGATGCCTATTTCGCCGAACTCGACCGCCACGTCGATCCCGGCTTCACCGGCCTGGTGGTCGACAAATTGCCGCTCAACATGCTTGGCCTGCCACTGATCTACGCTTTGTTTCCCGATGCCAAAATCATCTTTTCCCAGCGCCATCCGGCCGATTGCGTGCTCAGTTGTTTCATGCAGAATTTCGTCCTCAACGACCCCATGGCGAGCTTTCTCGACCTCGGCGATTGCGCGGACATGTACGACGCGTCGATGGACCAGTTCATCTCGTCGCAGGGGCGGGTCCCGCTCGCAGTCCACATTTTGGTGTACGAGCAATTGATTGCCGATGCCGAAGGACAGTTGCGGCCGTTGATCGAATTCCTGGGGCTGGAATGGAACGCGCAATTGCTTGATCACCGCGCGACCGCCAGAACCCGCGGGGCAATCATCACCCCCAGCTACGACCAAGTGGTGAAGCCGTTGAACTCGGCCCCGAGCGGACGCTGGCGGCGCTACGAAGCCGAGCTCGCACCTGTCCTGCCACTCCTGCTGCAATGGGCCGAGCGGCTCGGATATTCGAGCGAAACTGGTGAAAATTCCCAGTCCGTATGAATATTTCGCCAACTTATGTGCGGCGCCTGTTTGCCCTAATGTTGAAAACAAAAGATATTCTTCAATTGGCACGCCCCATGCATTGATGAATGCACGGACCCAATGACGGATCCGCCAACATCGATACCAAGGGGATCAAACATGGACTTCTCGCTCTCAACCGCCCGCCTCAACACGACAATATTCGCCGGCGCTTTCATGACGGCACTGCTGTTCGTCTCGGCCGCTACTTCGCTTCCGATCGCCTGACCGAACACGCCGTCGAAGGGAGATACAATGGACAATCGTTTCGTTCTCAATCGCCAAGATGCCAAGGTTTTGGGTGTCGCCGCGGGCCTCGCCGATGTGACCGGAATTGATGCGCTCATCATCCGCCTCGTCATGGTCGCCGCGACCCTGATCACCGGCCCGATCATGATCCTGTTTTACGTCTTGGTTGGCTGGCTCGCGCCCGAACGCTCATAATCGATCGGCCGAGCTGCCAGTCACTGGCGCAGCGGCCGGTGGTGGTTTACCTAGCGGGCGAAGGAGTCGCCCTTATGCGTAAATTGCTGATCGGTCTGGCCTGCACCCTGTTCGTTACCGCTAACCCGGCTTGGGCGGCATTGAAGGTCGGGGCCAAGGCTCCCAACTTCGTCACCACCGGCGCCAACGCCGGCAAGCCGTTCAAGCTGCGATTGTCGGATGCCCTTAAGAAAGGCCCGGTGGTCCTCTATTTCTTTCCCAAGGCCTTCACCAAGGGCTGCACGCTCGAGGCCCATGCCTTCAGCGAAGCAAGCGCGGACTTCCACAAAATGGGCGCTCAGGTGATCGGCATGTCGGCCGACGATTTGCCGACCCTCAAGAAATTCTCCGTCGAGGAATGCCGCAACGCCTTTCCCGTCGCGACCGCGACCAAGCCGATCATCAAGGCCTATCACGTTGGCCTTCCATTGGTCGGAATGTCCAACCGCACCAGCTATGTCATCGACCGCAGCGGACGCATTGTCATGGTCCATTCGGAGATGGACTGGAGCAAGCACGTCGCCGAGTCGCTGGCGGCGGTAAAAGCACTCAAGCGGTAACTTTGCCATTCGCGCCGGCCGCTTCGAGGTCGCGACCCTCGATTTCTGCTGACGTTAGAGCGTATCCCACAAAGCCCGCTCGGCTCGTCGTTGTAACCGGTCGGGCCGCCGTTTTGATGCGACCGAACGTCGTCCTGCTGGTTCACTATGTACCATGATGAAAACCCCATTCTATGCTCGTACGGGCGCCGCAGCGTTAGCAGCGGCCCTCGCCTTTTCACCGACATTTGCTGTCGCTCAGGACGCTGCGCCCGTCGCCGACGTCCCGGTCGCCATCGATACCGCACCCGCGATTCCCGAAACGACTCCTCCGGTAGTCAATTCGGAACGGGTCGCAATCGCGCCGGTGGCTGATCCCGCTCCGGTGGCCAAATCGACCAAGGTCGCAAAAGCCCGGGCTGCGCCGCCCGTCGCTCGCTCCACTGCTGCGGTCCAAGCCGCTCCGGCGCCGGTGATTGCAGCGCCCGCCGCACCCGCGCCGATCGCCGAGCCGGTACCGGTTCTGGCGCAAGACGTGGCGCCGCCGCCGGCTGAACTTCCGGCCGCGGCGGTGACTTCTCCAATCAGCAATGGCGCAGCCGAAATGGCGTTCGCCGGAGCACTCGGATTGCTCGTGCTTAGTGGCGCTGCGCTTGGGTTGTCACGTCGACGCAGGAACCGCGCTGTGGTCGAAGCCGATGAATTCATCCCGATCACCGCGACTGTGCCTCGCCAGCCGGCCACAGCGATGGGCCACGATGACTCAGCGTTCGCGTGGGGCCGGGCGGCTCCAGCAGCCGCCGCTTTGGCACCGAACCGCCGGATCGAAAGTCCGATCGAACGGGCCAAGCGCGGACCAAGCCCCGACAACCCGTCGCTGTCGCTAAAGAAGCGACTCAAGCGCGCCGCCTTCTTCGAACACCGCCAGCGCGAAGTAGCTGCCGGTCGGGCACAACCGTTGCCCATCATCGCCGGACTGCCGCAGCGGCTGATCGACAAGGCGCGCCACGCGAACCTCGGTCAATCGAACTTCGGCGACGCGGGGTTCACGCCCGCGCTCCAGCCCGCCTAACCGGCTCAACAGTGTAAGCGGCGTACAGGGCTGCCGTCCGGGATTTCCGGGCGGCGGCCTCGCTGTATCTAGCGGGCCTGGACGCGGATGACGGGACGACGGGTGCCGGCATAGATCGTCTTATAGTGAGCTTGATCCCGCTGGCATCGCGGCGACTGCCGGAAAGCTCGATGCGGGCGCCGCAATCGCCGTCGTCGATCCGCTCCCCAGCCAGATATTTGGTCTTGCCGCTGCGAAACCGGACCTCGACATCGCGCAGCTTCAACGGTCCGAAGCGGACGCACAGTTTGAGCTGGCTGAAGTTTCTGGTGTTGGTCAAATAGATCGTATCGCTGGTGCCGGAATCGACGATCGTTTCGTTGATCGTCTTCCAGCCGCCGCCACGGGCGTCGGCGGCCGAGCCAGCGGCCAGCGCCGCTGCGTTTACCAGTGCAAGAGCCAAAATACGGGTCATGTCATCCTCCTTAAGCGCAAAAAACAAAACCTGTTCCGAACGGGCCGCTGACGAACGCCGAGCCCGATGGAGTCGCGGCTTGGTATCACGCCTTGGGCGCCAACACGATTGGCGGTCCGGGCTAGGCGCTGATGCGGGACGCGACTATGATGCGAGCAAGGCGGCGGCAAGCCGCTTGCAACAGGAGAGCTGCAATGGCCAAGAGCCAGAAGAAGTCGAACAAGGAAACCCGCAAGCCCAAGGCGGCCAAGGTCAAGACCATCGCCGCCAATCCGTCGCAAAAGGCGGGGGTCGTCCGGGGCCTTGAGAATTTCAAGAACTGAGCCGGACCGAAGGCTTCGGCGCCGTCCGCCCATCCGGCGCGGTGGATGAGCGATGCGCCGATCCTGGTCGATGCCGACGCCTGCCCGGTCAAGGATGAAATCTACAACGTCGCGTGGCGCCGCGGCGTTGCGGTCAAGATCGTTAGCAACAGCCATTTGCGGGTTCCCGATCATCCGCTGATCGACCGCATCGTGGTCAGCGACGGCTTTGATGCTGCCGACGACTGGATCGCGGAGGCCGCCGGCCCGGGGAGCGTGGTCATCACCAGCGACATCCTGCTCGCCGAACGCTGCCTAAAGGCTGGAGCGCAAGTCATCGGCAATAATGGCAAGCCGTTCACTGCGGGCTCGATCGGTCCGGCGCGCGGCGGAGCAGCCGGCGGCGACGGCTCAATTGGCGGTCCGGCACCATTCACCAAGTCCGACCGCTCGCGCTTTCTCCAGGCGCTCGATGCGGCGCTGGCAGCGACGGCGCGGCGGCGCGGATAACCGATCGACCCGTCGGCCGCGCCAAATCAGCCTTAACCCAGACGCCGGCGGTCGGCGCGGACCTTGCCGCCGGCGATCGCGACTGCCTTTTTGGCCGCCGCCTCGGGGGTGCGGATAGTGCCACCGCTGAGCGCCGATGCATATTCGAAACCGGCGGCGAATTTCTCGCCGACCATGCGCTGCGCCTCGCGTCCCGCGCCGCGGCTGCCGGTCATGATCTTCATCGTACGAAGCCCCATCACCGCCCAGGCGTCCATGCACATCAATGTGGAATCGATCATGATCTTCGACCAATCGGCGGTGGCGGCGGAGTCGGCAGTGGATTTGGCGGATTTGGCGGTGGTGCTGATCATCGATTGGGGTCCTGGGGTGAGAGGTAGAGCGGTTCTAACGCCCACCGCGCGCGCTTGATACCGCAGTGCAGCATATTTCTTTTTGCGGCGCAGCAGGAGCCGCGCGGGGTACACAAAGCTCACGCCAACGCGTTCAAAATTGGGGGTCGTGAGTTTCGTGAGCTTTGTGACCTTAGCCGGCGAGGTCGGCCGACGGGTGAATGTTCGCAAAGTTCGCGTGACGAGGTGTTTCTGCATTGCTCGAACGGGCAGTTTGACAAGCTGGTAACAAAGCAAGGCGGACCCGCGCCTCAGCGTCCCAGATTGAGTGGGAGTGAAGCCAGGGTCGGGTCCGCGGGCGAGTCCATCGACCAGCTTAAGCCACAAACAGGGGCCTGTAGGAAAGTGTTTTTCCTCTTTGTTGGTGCGATGTCAGAAAGTGGTGCTTCCGCAGGTAGGTCTGGTCGTGATTTTGCTCGGCGGTGTCGGGGTTGGGGCCGAGCGAACTTGTCCTCACTTCGGCTTGGGGCAAGTGCTCCCGGCGCAGGCGGTGGTCACGTAAATCTCGCTCTCGATCAGCCACTGCCCGTCGATTCGGCGCCACTTGGCGGAGTGGGCGCCTGATGTCCAATTGCTCGCCGACTTGACGTCGACGCCGCCAGTAGCCGCTCTCCATCGCCATTGGCGATATCGGGGAAAGCTCGAGCGGTCTGGCGTTCGCAGTTAGGTCGCGCGGTCGGGGGCGCCTGCAGGTCTTCTCACCACATGCCGATCTGGGCCGCGCGGCCGCTGAACACGACGCTGTTCCTGCCGGTCACGATCTGTGCGTTTTCGCCAAGGACCGCAGTAATGGCGGCAAGGTCGCCCTTGGCAATGGCGCCGTTGAACGCTTGGCGCTGCGCGCGGATCTGCTGTTCGGCGGACTGTGCGGAGGGATCAGCGAGGTCAGCGAGGGCGGGTGCTGGGGCGAGCGTGACTGCGAGCATGGCCAAAGCAGCGATCATTGAGCGGCCGGAAGGTAAAGATCGCCGCCTTCGCGGTAACGTCGCGATTGCTCGGCCATGCCCCTTTCGACTTCGCTCAAGGCGGGAGCTTCAGCCGTCGCGAGCATTAGCCCTTCTTTCTCCAACTCCCTCACCCCGCTCGCCGCAGGCGAGTCGCCCTCTCCCGGTGCGGGAGAGGGGTCGGCGTTGGCGTTGGCGAAGTCGCGCACTTCCTGGCTGATCTTCATGCTGCAGAATTTGGGGCCGCACATGCTGCAGAAGTGGGCGGTCTTGGCGCCTTCCGCCGGTAGTGTCTGGTCGTGATATTGCTCCGCCGTGTCGGGGTCGAGCGAGAGGTTGAACTGGTCGCGCCAGCGGAAGTCGAACCTTGCCCGTGACAGCGCGTCGTCGCGCAGGCGCGCGGCGGGGTGGCCCTTGGCGAGGTCGGCGGCGTGGGCGGCGAGCTTGTAGGTGACGACGCCCACTTTAACGTCGTCGCGGTCGGGGAGGCCGAGGTGCTCCTTGGGGGTGACGTAGCAGAGCATCGCGGTGCCGTACCAACCAATCATCGCCGCGCCGATGCCGCTGGTGATGTGGTCGTATCCGGGCGCGATGTCGGTGGTCAGCGGGCCCAAGGTGTAGAAGGGCGCCTCGCCGCACACCTCGAGCTGCTTGTCCATATTCTCCTTGATCTTGTGCATCGGCACGTGGCCGGGGCCCTCGATCATCACCTGGACGTCCTGCGCCCAGGCGCGCTTGGTCAGTTCGCCGAGGGTGTAGAGTTCGGCGAACTGGGCCTCGTCATTGGCGTCGGCGATGCTGCCGGGGCGCAGCCCATCGCCGAGGCTGTAGGCGATGTCATAGGCCTTCATGATCTCGCTGATTTCGTCGAAGCGCTCGTAGAGGAAGCTTTCCTGGTGGTGGGCGAGGCACCATTTGGCCATGATCGATCCGCCGCGGCTGACGATCCCGGTGACTCGCTTGGCGGTCAGCGGGACGTAGGCAGGCGGACGCCG
>JACDEB010000031.1 GCA_013816595.1 Sphingomonas sp.
CCATCATCTCGAGGAACCGGTCGACCAGGGCGCGGTCGTCGGAGGTCACGTCCGCGACAAGGCTTCCGCGGCGATCATCCGGCCCGAATAATCCTGACCGGTGCGCTTGAGCCCGGCGATGGCATGAAACAAATGCGCCGCCGACAGCCTCTTCCAGTCGCTCGCCTGGAAACCGGTCCCGGTCAGGACCAGCACCGTTGCCGGCTGACGGCGGGCGGCGGCGGCGTCGATCATCCTGCTCCAGCCGGTGGTCCGGCCAAGACCCAGGCCATGGCGCCGATTGATCGAATTGCCCTGGCTTTCGCTGATCCGGCCAAGTCCGGCCAGACCGGCGACGAGCAAGGCGCTGCGCTGCTTGCCGAGGCTTTTGTCGCGGCCGATGAAGCTGTTGATCCGGCTGGTGCTGACGCCAGCAACGATGCCGTCGGGCGCGGCCAAGGCAAGCATCGCCCAGCAGCGATCGGCATTGTCGTCGCTCATGTCGTCAACCACCCGCAGCCAGCGCGCTGCGGCCCGGTCGTATCCCGCGGCAAGCATCGCCGAAATCAAGCCCGGCGCGTCCTGTTCAAAATCGGCATTGGGGGTGATGAAACTGGCGGCTCGGGCGACCACGGCTCGGGCCCCTTCCTTCTTCAGCGGATCGCCGCCCATGGCCAGAAAATGGCGAATGGCGCCGAGTTTGGCCTCGTCATCCTTGCCGACGAAGGCCTGACGCAATTTCCACGCGTCGCTTTCGCCCAGGTCGCCAGGGTCGGTTGAATCGTAAATCGCCGAATAGAGGTCGACCATCGACTGCGAGGAAAATACCCCAAGGCCGGTCGCGATGAACGCCGATTCGAGCCGCGCCTCGGGTTCCAGCAGCGCCGCCCGCGCCTGGAACGCGCGCAATTGCGGCGACGCCTTGATCATCAAACGATCGGGCAGCGACAATCCGGTCGCGGTTGCAAGCCCGAACCGCCAGGCGTTGAGCTCGGTAACCGGCTCCCACTCGATCGTCGTCGAGCGGCCGGTATTCGATCCCGCGCCAACGACTTTTTCGGCCAGCACCAGGTCGATTCCGCCGATCCGTCCGTAGCGCCGGGCGTCGTCGATCTGGGCCGAGGCGATTTGCGGTTCGCCCGATAGCGACGAGCACATTGCAGTGACCATCGGCCGAACGCCCGGCTCATATTTGCGCATTGCCTCCTCGAGCGGACACAAAGCCGGCGGATCGGCATCGGCAAGCGCGCTCTGGACCGCGACCTGGACCATTTTGGGCGTGAAGCGATCGGTATCGACGCCAGCGACGAGCAGCCGCGCGGCATCCGCTTCGCCCATGCGCAGCAACAGCCACGCGCGCTCGGCGATCCAGTCGACCGGATTGACCAAACGCGGCGTCGGACCCTTGGTCAGAAGCGCGTTGCGCAACGCAATATGGGCCCAGCGCGACGCGATCGGCGTATCCATCCGCCGCATCAGGGTCGACAGGAACGCACCGTTGGCTGCTCCCCACGGAACGCTTCCAAGGCCAACATCGGCGGGGTCGAGGAGACCATTAAAGGCGGGGTCGCGCCGCGCCCATGACGGATATTCAACCGCCGGCGGCGGCGGGGACACCTCGACATTGCTTACCACCTCGACCGCGCTTTCGCCCGGGCCGCTCGCGGCGGGCTCGGGTTGGGTTGTGACCGGCGCAACGCTATTGTCGACCGCGTTTGACGGCGCTGGTGACGGAGTCGCCGGAGTCTGGACCTGCTGAGCAAGCGCGGGGATCGCCAGCGCCAGCCCGGCAGCTGCCAACAGCCACGCCTTATTGCTCATCGCCGCCCTTCGGCACATCGACTTCGACTGTTTTCGCGGGCACTTCCCTGGGCACGGTCGACAGATAATAGATTCCGCCGGCGATCAGCAGGAGGACGAGTATCAGGACGACCGTTCGTGACATTGGGGTTCCGCTGGTAATTTCGGTTCGGGCCGCTTTTGCAGACCTCGGCCAGCGCTGTATAGCCCATAATGTGAGTGAATTATCGAGACGTCTCGACCGGCCGATCGTGCTGGTCGGGCTGATGGGTGTGGGAAAGTCGACTGTCGGGCGTAGGCTGGCCAAACGGCTGGACCTGCCGTTCGTCGACAGCGATTCCGCAATCGAGGACGCGTCGGGTTTTTCCGCGGCGGAGGTTTTCGAGCGCTTCGGAGAGGCGGATTTTCGCGATGGCGAGCGCCGCCTGGTGGCCCGGCTGGTGAGTGGCGAAGTGCGGGTCATCGCGACTGGCGGCGGCGCCTTTGTCGACCCGCGCACCCGCGAACTTCTCAACCAGCATTCGATCACCGTGTGGCTCGACGCGCCGGTCGACGTGCTCGCCGAACGCACCGCCCGGCGCGATACCCGGCCGCTGCTTCGCAACGCCAATCCCAAAGGGACGCTCGAACGATTGTCCGAAGAGCGCCGTCCGTCCTATGCCGAAGCCCATATTCACGTCCGCAGCGGTCAGGGCGCGCACCGCGACGTCGTCGATTCGATCATTGGCGCGCTCGACGATTACCTTGGCGCTGAATCGGGTTCCTGAGCCTCCTCGCCATCGGGCAATGAGCGTTCGGCGCTAAACGCGCGATCCTCCCCCGCGTGGAGATCCCCAGTCTCGCTTTGTCGTTCGAGCCGTTCGCAGTCGCGCCGGCGATATTCGCGCTCCACCCGCTCGGCTTCGTCCGGCTCGACGCCCGCGGCCTTGAGCGCCGCGCGCCCCATTGTGATCGCGCTTTCGAACATCTCGCGCTGGGCAAAAGCCAGATCGAGGCGATCGAGCTCCATCAAATGCACCCGGTCGAAAGCGCGAACCATGACCGACGCCTGGGGGAAGGCGTCGAGCACTTTGGCCAGCGCTTCACGGGTCAGATCGCCGGCGCCGTTGTCGTTGCAAAAGGCGATAATTCGCGCGTTTTGCGCGCCCGCGGTCCTGAGCAAATCGATGCGCAGGCCATCGCCATAATAGACCTTGGTCCCGAATTCCTCGGCGCGTTCAATCATGCTCGGCTGTTTGTCAATCAAGGTCACGCTGATCTTCTTGGCCTGAAGCATTTGCGCGACGGTCTGGCCGAAGCGGCCGTAGCCGACGACGATAGCCGCGGTTTCAGGCGATTTTTCGGGTCCGTCGAGGCCTTCGCCGCCCCGTTCACCGCGCCGGTCGAGCCAGTCGGTCAGGCGCATCAGGAACGGAGTCGTCGCCATCGACAGCACCACCACCGCCCCGAACAGCGACGCCGCTTCGGGCGCCAGGATCTTGCCCGCCGCCGCCTGGGCGAACAGCACGAACCCGAATTCGCCCGCCTGGCTGAGCAACAGCCCAAGCCGCACCGAGCGCCGCCACGGTAGCCCGAACCCCCGCGCCAGCCCGGCCATGACCAGCGCCTTGATCGTCACCACCGCCGCCGCGACTCCGATCACCGTCCACGGGCGCGCGGCGATGGTCGACAGATCGAGCAGCATCCCGACCGAGAGGAAGAACAGGCCGAGGAGGAGCGAACGGAACGGTTCGATGTCGCCTTCCAGCTCATGCCGGTACGGACTTTCGGCGAGCATCACCCCGGCGACGAATGCGCCAAGCGCGATCGACAGGCCGAGCAGGTGCATCAGCGCCGACACCGCGACCACTACGAACAGTCCGGCGAAGACGAATAATTCCTGGTCGGCAATGCGGCCGATCAGTCGAAACAAGGGCCCGATCAGAAACCGTCCGGCGAGGACCAATGCAACAACTGCAGCGACCGTGAGCAGCCCAAGCTTGACCCCGGTCGGTGCCGATGGATCAGGATTCACCCGCGAGATCGCCGCGACGATGGTGATCAGCGGGACGATGCTCAGATCCTGGAACAGCAGAATGGCGAAAGCGCGCTCGCCGCGGGCGGTGTTGAGGATCCCCGCCGAGCGCAACATCGGAAGCACCTGGGCCGTCGATGACAGAGCCAGCGGCAGACCCAAAGCGAGTGCCGCTTCCCACGACGGATGGAAGGCGAATCTGATAAACAGGCTGAGCGCCAGTCCGGCAATCACGACCTGCGCGAAGCCAAGTCCGAAAATGTCCTTGCGCAGCCGCCACAGCCGGCTCGGCTGAAGTTCGAGCCCGACGATGAACAGCAACAGCGCAATCCCGATTTCGGTCAGGCCGGCAAGGCGATCGGGATCGGTGACCAGGCCCAAAGCCTGCGGGCCGATGACGATTCCGCCGACGATATAGCCCAAGGTCGCGCCAAGCCTGAGCTTGCGGAACAGCAGCACGAATAGCAGCCCCGTGCCGAGCAGGATGGCGCTCGAATCGAGCAGCATCGAGGTCGCGTGGGCGGTGGTCTGGGCGTCGGTCATCGGGCGTCGTCGAGCGCCGCGAGAAGTGCGCGAAAGGGCAGCATTATGGCGCCGTGACGGCCCGTTTTGGACCGCGCCGGGGCGAGCGCGGAAAGACCCGGCCACCTACCGGGATCGGCGCGCGTTCCGCCTAACCAATCGGCCAGCTCGCCGAGCGCGATCGCAATTTCGGCGCCGGTCCGGCCCGCTGCGTCGCGGCCGACCAGCGCGGCGCTCGCCTGGCCGAATGCGCAGGCGCGCACGTCCTGGGACAAGGCCACGACGCGCCCCTCGCCATCGACCGTGACCATCGTCCGGATGGAGCTTCCGCAGGTCGGCGAGCGGAGCTCGGCGCGGCCATCTTCGTGCTCCAGTGCCGTCGGCGGCGCAAGCGACGCCGCGAGGCGCAGGATGTCGGTCGTATAGGTCGGTGCGTTCACCTCAACCGCCCCTGCCCGCTCGTCTTGAGCGGAGCGCGAAGCGCGCAGTCGAAGGGCGCCCCGTACAACCGTTGTGCCAGCGCCCTTCGACTTCGCTCAGGACGAACGGAAATGGTGTCACGCCCGCCGCCACGTCGTCCCGTCCGGCCCATCCTCGAGCAAGATGCCCTCGGCCTTCAGTTCGTCACGAATGCGGTCGGCAGTGGCGAAATCGCGTGCCGCTTTAGCGTCGTTGCGCTCGGCGAGGAGCGATTCAATGTGCTTGGCCCGCTCTTCTGTCATTCCGAGGAACGCGCGAAACCACGCGTCGGAGCCTTCGCCCATGAGTCCTAACAGATTTGCGGAAGCTCTTAAGTCTGCTGGTTTTTCGATTGACAGAAGTCGGGAAATTGCCAGCGGCGTGTTCAGATCGTCGCGCAATGCGTCGATTACTCCTTGATCGATTTGACCGAGAGTTTCGTCAAACGCAAAACGATAGAGTCGATCCAAGTTCGCTTTCGACTGCGTGATCAGACTCTCGGTCCACGGCAGCGGCGAGCGATAGTGCGCCGACAGCAGCGCCAGCCTCAACGTCTCGCCCTTGTGCGTCTTCAGCAGCTCCTCCGGCGTCACCACATTCCCCACCGACTTCGACATCTTCTCCGCGCCCATGTCGACGAAGCCGTTGTGGACCCAATAATTGGCCAGCGGCTTGCCGTGCGCGCAGCGGCTTTGGGCGAGTTCGTTTTCGTGGTGGGGGAAGACGAGGTCCAATCCGCCGCCGTGAATATCGATCGTTTCGCCGAGATGCGCCCGGATCATCGCCGAGCATTCGATGTGCCAGCCCGGCCGTCCCCGCCCGACGCCCCAGTCTTTGGGCGAGTCCCACCCGATCACGCCCTCGGCGCTCGGTTTCCACAGCACGAAGTCGGCCGGGTCGCGCTTGTACGGCGCGACCTCGACCCGCGCCCCGGCGACCATCGCGTCGCGGTCGCGGCGGCTGAGTGCGCCATAATCGGGATCGCTTGGCACCGAGAACAAGACGTGGCCCTCGGCGGCATAGGCATTGCCGCGTTCGATCAGCGCCGCAATCATCGCGATCATCGGCGCGATTTCCGCGGTCGCGTGCGGCGCGATGGTCGGTGGCGCCACGCCCAATGCGCCCATGTCCTCAAGGTAAAAGCGCTCGAACCGCTCGGTGATCACAGCAGGCTCTACCCCCTCCGCCTCCGCCGCGGCGATGATCTTGTCATCGACGTCGGTGACGTTGCGGGCGTAAATGATCTGACGCTCGGGAAATTCATGCTCGAGCAGCCGCCGCAGCGTGTCGAACACCACCGCCGGCCGGGCATTGCCGATATGCGCCCGGCCATAGACCGTCGGCCCGCACACATACATCGTCACGCGGTCGGCCTCGCGCGGCGTAAACTCGCGCTTCTCCCGCGCCATCGTGTCGTAGAGCTTGATCACCCGCTGCTGCCCCGACCGCGCCGCGCCTCGACGAAATCGACGATCCCGCGACCGCTGGCGTTGAGCAAGGGATAGGTCCGCGACTTGGTCATCCATTCTGGCCGGTCGGCCTGCGGGCCATAGACCATGTCGGTGCCAAGGTTGGCGAGGAGGAAGAACAAGGCGGCGCCAATCAGCCCCTTGATTGCCCCAAAGCCGCCACCGAGCAGCCGGTCGATCGGGCCCAGCACCGATCGCCGGGTGCGCACGCCAATCGAATTGGCGAGCAGTTTGACCAGGACGAAGGCGGGAATGAACAGCAAAGCGAAGGCCAGCACCGCGGCCGAGGCGTGGGTGCTTCCCCACAGTCCATCGAGGCCGCTGTTCAATTGCGTATGGAACAGCTTGAGCACCGCGATTCCGACGGTCCACGCCAGCAGCGAGATCACTTCATAGACAAAGCCGCGGACGAAGCCGATCGCGGCCCCGCCGACGATGAGCAGGAAGACGAAGATATCGAGCGCCGACATAGCCGCGCGCTAGCCGAGGCCAAAGCACCGCGCCACCCCTTCACGCGCGCTTAAGCTGCACTTTTGGATATGGGCGGGACTTCGTGCCATAGCGCCGCGCGCGCTTGATCAAGCGAAAAGTCCGGGAGATCGATGTTGAAGCCGACGATGAGTGCAGCGCTGATCCTGCTGGCGCTGGCGATGCCCGCCACCGCCCGGAAAGTCGCGCCGCCGGCGGACGATGCGTCGACCGCCGAAGTGCGGCGCTATTTTACCGAGGATCCGGATGCTCCCGTCGTCGCGCCCAAGGGCTATGACATCACGGTCGTCGAATATGTCGATTATCAATGCCCCTATTGCCGATCCAGTTCGGCGGCGCTCAACCAGCTGATGGCGAGCGACAAGAAAGTCCGGGTGCTGTTCCGCGACTGGCCGATCATCGCGCCCGAATCCAGGCTTGCGGCGCAAGTCGCGCTGGCCGCCAAATATCAGGGCAAATATATGGCGGTGCACAAGGCAATGCTGGCAGCGCCGCGGCCGCTCGACATGGCCCGGATCCAGGCGGCGGCGGTCAAGGCGGGCGCCGATCTGCCGCGGCTCAAGGCCGACCTCAAGGCCCACCGGACCGACATCGACGACCTGCTCGAGCGCAATGAGGATCAGGCGCTTCGGCTCGGCTTCACCGGTACTCCGGGCTTCATCATCGGCAATTTCCAGAGCTATGGCGGAATTACGCTCAAGGGGCTTCGGGAGACCGTCCGCGAAGCCCGCGCCAAGGCCAAGGGCCTGCCGACAACGGTGCGCAAGTCGCGCCTCAAGAAATAGCGCCTAGCGGCCGAGCAATTGCTCGGTCAGCGACCTCAGGTTTGTAAATTCGCTCAGCCGAAGCCCGTCGACCGGCGTGGTTCCCTTGGGCACCCAGGCGCTTGTAAAACCGAGCTTGGCCGCTTCCTTGAGCCGCAGCCCGAGATGCGCGACCGGACGGATTTCGCCTGACAAAGCGATTTCGCCAAGCACTACGCATTCGCCCGGCACCGGCCGCTCGGCGAGCGCCGAGATCAGCGCCGCAGCGACCGCGAGATCGGCCGCGGGGTCGGACAAGCGATAACCGCCGGCGACGTTCAGATAGACCTCGGCGGCGGCGAAACTCATCCCCGCGCGCGCTTCCAGAACCGCAAGCACCATCGCCAGCCGGCCGCTGTCCCAGCCAACCGCGGCGCGGCGCGGGGTCGCACCGCTCGCCAGCCTGACCGTCAGCGCCTGCAATTCGACCAGCACCGGACGCGAACCCTCGATCGCGGGAAAGACGCTGGTTCCGCTGACTGGCTCGCTACGGTTGGTCAGGAACAACGCCGAGGGGTTGGGCACTTCGCTCAGCCCGTGCCCTTCCATCGCGAACACGCCGATCTCGTCGGTCCCGCCGAAGCGGTTCTTCATGGCGCGGAGGATGCGATATTGGTGGCTTCGCTCGCCCTCGAAGCTGAGCACCGTATCGACCATATGTTCGAGCACTCGGGGTCCAGCGATGGCGCCGTCCTTGGTGACATGGCCGACCAGCACCACCGCGCTTCCGCGCTCCTTGGCGAAGCGGACCAGTTCCTGGGCGCTGGCGCGGACCTGGCTGACGGTTCCAGGCGCACCTTCGATCAGGTCGCTGTGCATGGTCTGGATCGAATCCACCACCAGCATCGCCGGCGCCGCCGAATCGCCGAAGGTGGTCAGAATGTCGCGTACGCTGGTCGACGCGGCGAGCCGCACAGGCGCCGTGCCGAGCCCCAGCCGGACCGCGCGCAGCCGCACCTGCTCGGCCGATTCCTCGCCCGAGACATAGACCACGTCGCGGCCATCGCTGGCGAGGCGCGCAGCGACCTGGAGCAGCAGGGTCGACTTGCCGATGCCGGGGTCGCCGCCGACCAGCATCGCCGATCCCGGAACGATCCCGCCGCCGATGGCGCGGTCGAATTCGGCGATCCCGCTGGCGAAGCGCTCGGGCAAGGCGGCGGGCGAATCGAGTCCGACCAGCTGAAGCCTGCGGCCGCCGCCCTGGAGATTATGCTTGGCGGCGAAAATGTTCGACACCTGCGCCGCTTCCTGCACCAGCGTGTTCCATTCGGAGCAATCGCCGCACTGCCCCTGCCAGCGCGAGGAAACCGATCCGCACGCCTGGCAAACATATCGCGACTTGAGCTTAGCCATCCGTCCAGATTACAGGAACAAACAGCGAACGCAAGCGTCTAAAAGACTGCTTCTGCTTTGCCGCCCATCATCTGCTGGCGGACCAGCGGGATCGGCGGCCCGCCGAAGCTGAGGAACTTGTCGTGATAGTCCTTCCACGATTTTTGCCCGCCGCGGGTCGCCGCCCAATCGTCGCGCAGTTTGCGGATCATCAATTTGCCCATGGTGTAATTGAGATAGGCCGGATCATAGGTCCCGCGCGCCGCCTGCTGGCGAGCATTGCCGACGTCCTGATAGCATTGGTTCTGGAACAGCTCGAAGCTTTGTTGCTGGGTCATGCTTCCAGTGTGCATTCCGATCGCCGACAGGAAGCGGCAGTCCCGAAGGAGCGCGTTCGACAATTGCCCGATCAGCGTTTCATCGTCGCCGCCATTGAGCCCGGCAACCCGCATCATCTCCTCGGTATAATGGGCCCAGCCCTCGGCATAAGCATAGCCGACGAAGACCCGCCCGAACATGTTCTTGGAGCGGTTGGCGTGGAGGAAATTGAGGAAGTGGCCGGGCCAAACTTCATGGACCGAGGTGAACAGCAGATCGGCCTGGCCGGGGACGAAGGCGTCCTGCTCGGCCTTGGGCCAGCTGGGGTCCGCGGGCGCGATATAATAAACCGACGGCAGGCCCTTTTCGTACGGCCCGGGGATGTTGATGTAAGCGAAATTCTGCCGGTTGTAGGGCGGTGCCTCCTCGACCTTGGCTTCTTCGGGGCCGGGGATGGTAACGATATTCTTGTCGATGATGAACTGCTTAAGCCCAGCCAATTGCGCGCGTGCTCCGGCGACCGCTCCGCCGACTGGCTTGTTGGCGCTCATTTTTTCCATGCATGCGGTGATCGTCTGGCCGGCAGCGTAGCGGGCGCATGCTTCGCCGAGCAATTTCTGGTTCGCCGCCAAATCCGCTTCGCCGATCTTCTGCAATTCGGCGATCGGCGTGGTGACCATTTCGGTATCCGCGAGCATGCGCTGGAACTTCGCCGCGCCAAGCGCGAAATTGGGCTTGGCGGCAGCGCGCTGCCCTTCGACCCAGCCGACGGTCTCGTTCATCGCCTTGACCGCGCTAACCGTCGCCGCTTGCAGCGCTTGCTGGTCCGCCGGCGTTCCAACGCCCTTCCACGCGGCCATTCCGTCGCCCGGATAATAAGCCGCGAAACCGCCGAACGCCGATTTGGCATAATCGACGAAGCTTGCCGCCATCGGCGTCTTGATATTGGCGCGCATCTGTTCGGCCGCGCGGGGCACGTTCTGGAGGAACTTGGTGTACGCCTTGAGCCGCGCTTCGGGAGGCGCGTAGGGCACCGTGACATAGACCGACGGGTCGACCGCGCCGAGATAGGCGGCGGGATTGGTGTGAAGTTGGTCGGCGCCGGTCGGGTCGATCCAGAACAATTGGCCCTTGGCCACCGCGACCAGATAATCGCGCTCATATTGCTGCTCGGCGGTGAGCTTGTCGTTGGTGAAGGCGCCGGTATCGGCGATGACCTTTTTCAGCCGCGCGACTTCGCCGTCGATGGCCGCCTGCGACAGATCGGCGATCTGACCGTCATATTCGTGGCGGCCCGACTGGACCGCGAAACCGGGATTGGCCTTGAACGCAGCGGCGATGAAGCCGTCGACGAACTTGGGCCAACCGGCATTGGCGCTGGCGGCGCTTGCGGTCGCTCCATTGTCGGGTGCGGTCGCGACCTTGCAGCCAGCGATTCCAAGCGCCGCTGCAGCGACCGAAACGAACATCAACTTGCGCATCGTAATCTCCCTCTTCCGCGAATGCGCCTAGGGCGGCGAGCGGTGAGTGACAACCGCGGTTCGACCAGCGGCTGAACGGACGGTAGCCGGATTGGAACGTCTGGACCCGCCGCCGCGCCGACCGGGCAACGCTCGGTCACTCCGCGCGTTGAACCGCAGTTCACCGCTTAACCGAGGAAATGATGATGCCTTATGCCACTGCAAAAGACGGTACCGAATTATATTACAAGGATTGGGGAAAAGGTCGCCCGGTCGTTCTGATGCATGGCTGGCCGCTGACTGGCGACACCTTCGATCAAGCCGGCATCGCGCTGGTCGAAAAGGGCTTCCGCGCAATCATCCCCGATCGCCGCGGTTTTGGCCGGTCGGACAAGCCGTGGGACGGCAATGATTATGACACTTACACCGATGACGTTGCCGCGATCCTCGATGAAGCCGGCATCAATGACCAGGTCGCTCTGGTCGGGTTTTCAATGGGCGGCGGCGAAGTCGCCCGCTTTCAGACGAAATATCCGGGAAAAACGTCAGCCGCCGTGCTGATCAGTTCGGTCGTCCCGTATATGGCGAAAACCGGTGATAATCCCAATGGCGTGCCCAAGGAAACGTTCGCCCAGATGACGGCCGGGATGAAGAAAGATCATAAGGATTTCTTTCCCGGCTTCTTCAAGGATTTCTACGGCGTCGGGCTGGTGGAAAAACCGGTTAGCCAAGCCGTGCTCGACGACAGCTTGCGCCAGACCTTGATGGCCAGTCTGCACAACATCCTTGCTGCGGCCAAGGCGTTCGCGACGACCGATTTCAGGCCCGACCTGAAGAATTTCGGCCATGTTCCGACCCTCGTCATCCACGGCGATGCCGACAAGACGGTGCCAATCGATGCCACGGCGCGCGAAGTCGCCAAGGCTTTGCCCCACGTAAAGCTGATCGAATATTCGGGGTCCGCTCACGGCGTGTTTGAAACCGACAAGGAGCGACTGATTGGCGACTTGGTCAGCTTTCTCAGCACTGAGCAATCGACAACCAATCACGGCGCTGGCGAACGCAGCGCAATCCCGCTGAGCGAAAGTGCTCACTAGGAAACGCCGATTGAACTGAGGCCAGTGTCGCGGATTAGCCGCGGTGCTGGCCTCCGTGGTTGATATTGCTATGGGTCGGCATGACCGGCGAAACCCTCGTCCCGATTGGCGTCCTCCTGCTCGTCGCGTGCCTGATCGCGATCCTCTCGCGCAAGCTTGGGATGCCGTACATCGTAGGACTGGTCGTCGCCGGAATCCTCATCGCATTCCTGCCCGAAGCGCCGCAACTGCCGTTGTCGCGCGAGCTGATTTTCGGCGTCTTCTTGCCGCCGCTGATCTTCGAAGCAGCGCTCCAGCTCGAATGGAAGGACTTCCGCCGCGAACTCCCGCTGACCCTGATCCTGTCTATGGTCGGGGTCGCGATCGCGGCGACGACGGTTGCGCTGGGAATGCATTACTGGATGGGCTGGAGCATGCTCGGCGCGGCCCTGTTCGGGGTGTTGATCGCGGCCACCGACCCGGTGTCGGTGATTGCCGCATTCCGCGAGATGGGCGTTCAAAAGCGACTCGCGATGGTGGTCGAATCCGAAAGCCTGCTCAACGATGCGGTCGTAGCGGTCGCCTTTGCCGTTCTGGTCGGGATTGCCGGCGGCGCCTCAGCCGATGTCGCGGCGACGGTTCCGGATTTCCTCATCACCGCAGTCATCGGCATTGCGGCGGGGGCAGTAGCCAGCGGCGGCGCCATGCTCATCGCCTACAACACCAACGACAGCCTGGTCGAAATCGCAATCACCACCGTCGCCGCTTACGCCTCCTTCCTCGCCGCCGAATATTTTCATGGCTCGGGCGTGCTTGCGGCGCTGACCGCCGGGCTGCTGTTCGGCAATGTCGGCTGGCACCGCGTGCTGAGCCAGCGCGGTAACACCGACCTTGATCATGCCTGGGCCTATTTCGCCTTCCTCGCCAACAGCTTCGTCTTCATCCTTATCGGCATGAACGCCGCCAATCAGCCGCTCCATGCCCGCGATATCCTCGGGCTGGGCCTGGTCATCCTGCTGGTTCTGGTTGGGCGGGCACTGTCGATTTACCCGCTTGCGGCACTGTTCCGGCCGACCAGGCTCAAGCTGCCAACGGCCTATCAGCATGTGCTGGTGTGGGGCGGGTTGCGCGGCGCGCTTGCGCTGGCGCTCGCGCTTGCGATTCCGGAGACGGTTGCGGAGCGCGGACCGATCATCGCGACGGCATTTGTGGTCGTCGCTTTCTCGATCCTCGTCCAGGGCCTGACCATGCCGCCACTGGTTCGCTGGCTCGGCGTCGGCAGCGAACGCGCGCCGCCTTGCGACTAGCGTGCGACTAGCGTGCGACTAGCTTGCCCGGGGGACGGCGCCTGACTAGTCGAACCAAGTGAGCTTCCTCCCGCCGCCCTTTCGTTATGCCGCGTTCCGCTATTTCTGGCTTGCTCGGCTGACCGCGACCATCGGCCAGATGGCGATGGTCATCGTCATCGGCTGGCAGGTCTATGACATTGCTCGCGAGACCATGGGGCTGAAGGAGGCCGCGCTTCGGCTGGGGATCATCGGGCTGGTCCAGTTCGTGCCCTTGTTCCTGCTCACCCTAGTCACTGGCTGGGCCGCCGACCGAGTCGACCGGCGCTGGATCGCCCGCGCCGCTGTCGCGCTCGAACTGGGCTGCGCGGCCGCGCTTGCCTGGTTCGCGGC
This sequence comes from Sphingomonas sp., assembly GCA_013816595.1. Classification (GTDB taxonomy): domain Bacteria; phylum Pseudomonadota; class Alphaproteobacteria; order Sphingomonadales; family Sphingomonadaceae; genus Sphingomicrobium. The sequence goes on from JACDEB010000031.1 coordinate 13,401, forward strand.
AAGCGGAACCACGACCCTCAATGTGCTCTACGCCATCGCCGCCTTGCTGGGTGTCGCACGCGCCTTCGCCGGGCCCGCGCTTGGTGCTCTGGCCCCCAATCTGGTGCCTCGAGAAATCCTTCCCCGGGCGATCGCGATGTCATCGATCGCGTGGCAGGCGGGATCGATCGCCGGGCCGGCCATCGGCGGTTATCTCTACGCCTGGTCACCGCAGGCGCCCTATGTCGCAAGCACGATCTTGTTCGCCATCTCGCTTGCCGGGCTGATGATGATCGCGCCGGTCGAACGATCGAGCATGGCGGCACGGCTCAACCCCTGGGCGCAGATGGTCGAGGGACTGCGCTACGTCCGCCGCAACCGCCTGGTGCTCGGAGCGATCAGCCTCGATCTGTTCGCGGTCCTGCTCGGCGGAGCGACCGCGATGCTTCCGGTGTTCGCGCGCGATGTCCTTGACGCCGGACCCGAAGGGCTGGGCCATTTGCGCGCCGCGCCAGCGGTCGGCGCAACGCTGACAGCGGCCTTTTTCGCCTTCCGCCCCCTGAAATCGAATGTCGGTCTGAAAATGCTCCTCGCAGTTGCTGCTTTCGGGGTCGCGACAATCGCCTTCGGACTGTCGCGGAACATGGGTTTTTCGCTTTTCTGCCTGGCTATATTGGGTTCGGCCGACATGTTCAGCGTCTACGTCCGTCAGTCGCTGATCCAATTATACACCCCCGATTCGATGCGCGGCCGGGTCGGCGCGGTCTCGTCGCTGTTCATTTCCGCATCGAACGAATTGGGCGAAGCGGAATCGGGCTTCATCGGCGCCTTGATCGGGCCGGTCGCGTCGGTCATCGCCGGCGGTTTCGGTGCGCTTCTGGTGGTTGTGACGTGGACATTCTGGTTCCCCGAATTGCGCCGGGCGAAGACGTTCGATGTTCCCGCCGACATCGACCCGGAAGCTTAATCGTCCGCTAACCCTGATCCTTCGCGAAGCTGTTAACCCGCGGTGGTTAATGTCCCATTTGCGCGCCAGTCCGATGGGCGAGTTGCAGTGCGGCGCGGTGGGAGACGATGAGAAGATCCCGGTTTGCCAGTGCGGTGGAAGTCCCGGAAGGGAGCGAACGCTCGTCGATCGGCGAAGCGATGTGGCTCGACTTTCGCGCTGCCGAGACCGCCGAGGAAAGCTCGCTGGCGTCGTGGCGCTTGGCGTCGCTTCAGCGCGCTCCAGAGATAGGGGACGCTGACTTAGCCCCACTGCTCACTCACATCTCATATTTGTTTCAGGCAAAAAAAACGGCGGCGCCCGGAAGCGCCGCCGTCCTTGAAGCAAGCAGATATTACAGCGAGTTCGAAACGTTGTTGAACGTCGTGCCGAGCTTGGTACCGATGCTCTTCATGGCACCGATTGCGGCAACGGCGATCAGCGCCGCGATCAGGCCGTATTCAATAGCCGTCGCGCCCTTGTTGTCGCCGAATAGTTTTCTGATTGGCTTAAACATTTTTATGTCTCCTTGATTCCACTCTTCGGATTTCCGCCCCTACGCTGTCCTCTGCGCAGGTTGCCCCAAGGGTTAGGCTCGAATAATTGAAAGAATCTTAAAGGAGCAGTTAGAAAGACTTAACCACGTTTAGCCGCAGGCAGCACCGTAGAGCATTGCACTAGGGACTTAGGTTCTCTTCTGGCCACGGACATTCAAAGGGTCGAACGGCGATGATGGATTGGCATGAGGCGAATGCGGCGAGAAAGCAGGACGACATCCATCGCGGCTTCACGCTCTGGCGGCGGATAATCTCGCTACTGGCAGTGTCGGACCAATTTTCGTGCTTCTCGGGTTTAAAGCCTGGGTGGATGACGCTTTAACGCACGGCCGGTTTTCGCTTGGTGCGGACACATATTTTTCGCCGATGCGGTGTTATGTACGTCGGAGAATAGGAAGTTTTGATGGCATATCTTCGCTGGATTGCCCTTTTGTGTTTCGTCGTGCCTTCGCGTTGACCTTCACGGCGTTTTACAAAGAACACCACTATTTTTGGCTTTCACTGTGGGCTGTCGGAATGGTTTGTCTGTTCTCGTGGATGCGGAGCCAAGCCTAAGCCGGTGTGACACGCCGCGTTGATTGTCCCGGTGATGGATCACGGATCACGCCGGGATGAGGAAGAAGGCTCCACCCCTGCCCCTCCCCTAAAGGAGAGGGGACATTAGAAGGCTTCTTCGGGGACACGCATGACGGTTTCGGCGCCGGCTTCGACCTTTTTGCGCAGTGCGTTTGAGCCGCTGAGCTCGCGCTTGGCGTAGAAATCGGCGAGGTCGAGCTTGGTCTGATAGAAGCTCTTGTCGCCGCTGCCGCTGTCGAGGCCGCGCCTGGCCGCGGCGGCCATTTTGAGCCACATCCAGCCGAATGCGGTGAGGCCCATCAAATCCTGGTAGGAATAGGCCCCGGCGCCGGCGTTATAGGGGTCGGCCATGCCGTTCTGGGCGAGCCACATGGTCGCTGCCTGGAGATCGGCGAGCGCGGGTTCGAGCGCGGCCGCAACGCCGGCAGGATCGCCCGCGGCCTTGGCCTCGGCGATGTCTTTTCCCACCAGATCGAAAAAAGCGCGGACCGCGCGGCCATTGTCCTTGGGCAATTTGCGGCCGACCAGGTCCATCGCCTGGACGCCGTTGGTGCCTTCGTAAATCTGGGTGATGCGGGCGTCGCGGACGAACTGTTCCATGCCATGTTCGCGGATATAGCCGTGGCCGCCGAACACCTGCTGGGCCGAAACCGCGGCGGCGAAACCCTTGTCGGTGAGGTAGGATTTGATCACCGGGGTGAGCAGTCCGAGAAGGTCGTCGGCGAGCTCGCGCTCGTGCTCGTCGGGGCTGCTGTGGGAGAGATCGACCTGGAGCGAGCCCCACAAGGCCAAAGCGCGCGCGGCTTCGTTCCAGGCGCGGGCCTCGAGCAGCATGCGGCGGACGTCGGGGTGGACGAGGAGGTTGTCGGCCTTGGCGCCGTCCTCGCGGTCCTCGGGTTTGAGGGCGCGGCCCTGGCGGCGGTCCTTGGCGTAAGCGGCGGCGTTTTGATAGGCGACTTCGCCCTGAGCCAGCCCCTGGAGCCCGACGCCGAGGCGGGCCGCGTTCATCATGATGAACATCGCCGCCAGGCCCTTTTCGGGTTCGCCGACGAGCCAGCCCGTGGCACCATCGTAATTCATCACGCAGGTGGGGTTGCCGTGGATGCCCATCTTCTTCTCGAGCGCGCCGCAGCTGAGCGTGTTGCGCGCGCCCAAAGAGCCGTCGTCATTGACCAGGAACTTGGGCACGACGAACAAGGAAATGCCCTTCACATTGTCGGGCGCGCCGGCGATCTTGGCGAGGACCAGATGGATGATGTTGTCCGAAAGGTCATGCTCGCCCGAGGAGATGAAGATCTTGGTCCCGGTGATGGCGTAACTGCCGTCCGGATTGGGTTCGGCCTTGGTCTTGAGCAGGCCAAGGTCGGTGCCGCAATGGGGCTCGGTCAGGTTCATCGTCCCGGTCCATTTGCCGCTGACCATGTTGGGGACATAGATCTGCTTCAATTCGTCATTGGCCTTGACCAGCAAGGACGCGATGGCGCCCGCGGTCAGACCCTGAAACATCTCGAATGCCTGATTGGCCGACAGGACATATTCGCCGATCGCGGTGCCGATGACGTGGGGCAGGCCCTGGCCGCCAAATTCCTCGGGCGAGGTCAGGGTCGGCCAGCCGGCGGCGCAGAATTGGTCATAGGCCTGCTTGAAGCCCGGCGGCGCGGTGACGCTGCCGTCGTCGGCGCGCTTGCAGCCATGTTCGTCGCCGACGCGGTTGAGCGGTGCAAGCACCTCGGCGGAAAATTTACCCATTTCGCCAAGGATCGCTTCGATCACATCGGGCGAGGCATTGGCGAAACCGGGAAGGTTGGAATAGCGGCCGATGTCGAGGACGTCGTTGAGGATGAACAAGCTGTCCTTCACCGGGGCGGTATAAATCGGCATGAGTTTACGGTCCTCGCGAAATCAGTTTTTCTATGCAATCGAGTGTGCGGCCAAGCGCGGCGCCCGTCAATTGCGGCGGCGCGTGCATCCACCGTTCAAGCAAGCGCGTATAAGTTATTGCACGATGGAGACAAAGACATGAACCGATTGCTGCTCCCGATTGCCGTTGCAGCCCTGTCCGGGGCAGCGCCAGCGGCCGCCAAAACCGAAACCGCAGTGCTCGCCGGCGGCTGTTTCTGGGGCATGGAAACGGTGTTCGACCATGTCAAAGGCGTGACCGACGTGGTGTCGGGCTATGCCGGGGGGTCGAGCGGCGACGCCAATTACGACCGCGTCAGCACCGAACGCACCGGCCATGCCGAGGCGGTTCGAATCAGCTACGACCCGGCCAAGATCAGCTATGCGCGATTGCTGCAAATCTATTTCACCGTCGCCCACGACCCAACCCAGATCAACCGCCAGGGCCCCGACAGCGGCCCCAGCTATCGCAGTGCGATCTTCCCGCAATCGCCGGCTCAGGACCAGGCGGCGCGGACCTTCATCAAAAATCTCAGCGCCAGCCGCGCCTATAAAAAGCCGGTCGCGACCAAAATCGAGCAGGGCAAATTCTATCCCGCCGAGGCCTATCACCAGGATTATGCGCGCAAGAACCCGTACAATCCCTATATTCTGGTCAACGACCGGCCCAAGGTGGCGGCGCTGAAAGCCCGTTATCCCCAGCTTTACAGAGGCTAGTTCGACAAATCTTCGCGCTTGTCCCCGGCCAAGGGCGACAAAAGCGCACGCCCGCACTATATCGCCAGCGACTCCCGCCGACACTTAGCCGAGGGCCGCGCGCTTCATGTTGACGACCAATCCGTTCGATGACGACCATCTGCGCGAGGAATGCGGCGTGTTCGGCATCTGGGGTGCCGACCATGCCGCGAGCTTCGTCGCGCTTGGCCTCCACGCGCTTCAGCACCGCGGGCAGGAAGCGGCCGGGATCACCAGCTTCGACGGCAAGCATTTCCATTCGCACCGCGCCGAGGGCCATGTCGCCGGCAATTTTGACACCGACAAGGTAATCCGCAAGCTGGCCGGCGGAAGCGCGATCGGTCATGTCCGCTATTCGACCACCGGCGACACCGCGCTGCGCAACGTCCAGCCGTTGTTCGCCGAGCTCGCCGACGACGGCTTCGCAATCGCCCACAATGGCAATATCTCGAACGCCATGAAGCTGCGCCGGACATTGCAGCGGCGCGGCTCGATCTTTCAATCCACCAGCGACACCGAAGTCGTCATCCACTTGGTCGCGACGTCGCAATTCCCGACCATGTTCGAGCGGCTGACCGACGCGTTGAAGCAGGTCGAGGGGGCTTATTCGCTGGTCGTTCTGACCCAGCAGGGGCTGATCGCCTGCCGCGACCCGCTCGGAATCCGGCCATTGGTCATGGGCAAGCTTGGCGAAGCGACCATCTTCGCTTCGGAAACGGTCGCGTTCGACGTCATTGGAGCGACCTTCCTGCGCGATGTCGAGCCGGGCGAATTGATCGTCGTCAACGACAGCGGAATCCGCAGCTTCCGACCGTTCGCCAAGGCCGATCCGCGGCCGTGCATTTTCGAACATGTCTATTTCTCCCGCCCCGACAGCATCGCCGAGGGCCAATCGGTCTATGAAGTGCGCAAACGGATCGGCGCCGAATTGTCGCGCGAGGCCCCGGTCGACGCCGATTATGTCGTCCCCGTCCCCGACAGCGGAGTGCCCGCGGCGCTCGGTTTTTCGCAGGCCTGCGGAATCCCGTTCGAGCTGGGGATCATCCGCAGCCATTATGTCGGGCGGACATTCATCCAGCCGAGCCAGGAAGTGCGCCATCTCGGCGTGAAGCTGAAGCATAATGCCAATAGCGCGTTGGTCGCCGGCAAGCGCATCGTGCTGATCGATGATTCGATCGTACGCGGGACGACGTCGGTGAAAATCGTTCAGATGATGCGCGATGCCGGCGCCCGCGAAGTGCATATGCGGATCGCCTCGCCGCCGACCACTCACAGCTGCTTCTACGGTGTCGACACGCCCGAGCGCGCGAAATTGTTGGCGGCGCAGATGAGCGTTGCGGCAATGGCCGATTATATCAACGCCGACAGTTTGGCGTTCATTTCGATCGAGGGCTTGTACCGTGCGCTTGGCGAAGAGCGCGAGGCGGCGAGCCCGCAGCGCTGCGACGCGTGCTTCACCGGCCAATATCCGACGCGGCTGACCGACCTTATCGACAAGGAAGGCGAAGCCTCGCTGTCGCTGGTCGCTAGCCGGTAGTCCAGCCGCCGCGCCGTCATCGCGAGCGCTGCGAAGCAATCCAGTGGTTCAAAAAACTGGATTGCTTCGTCGCTTCGCTCCTCGCAATGACGATCAATCATGAGCGATTCGAAACCATTCGCCGGGCAGCTTGCGCTGGTCACTGGCGCAAGCCGGGGGATTGGGGCGGCGACCGCGGAGGCGCTGGCGGCGGCTGGGGCGCATGTGGTGCTGGTGGCGCGCAATGGGGCGGCGCTGGAGGCGGTTGAGGAGCGTATTCATGCGAGCGGCGGCAACGCGACGATTGCGCCGCTGGACCTGACCGACGGGACCTCGATCGGCAAACTCGCGGGCGCCGTGGCGGAGCGGTGGCCGGCGCTCGATGTGCTGGTCCTCAACGCCGCTATGCTGGGGTCGCTGACCCCGGTCCAGGACCTCGATCCCAAGGAATTTTCGCGGCTGCTGAGCCTCAATCTGCTCGCCAATCAAGCGCTCATCGCTGCCTTCGACCCGTTGCTGCGCAAGGCCGAGAAAGCGGAGATCGTGGCGCTGACGTCATCGGTTGGAGCCGAGCCGCGCGCGTTCTGGGGCGGCTATGGAGCGTCCAAGGCGGCGCTCGAAACGATGCTCGGCGCTTATGCCGACGAGACTGCGTTCACCAAGCGGATTCGGGTCCATATCGTCGACCCCGGAGCGACCCGGACGCGGATGCGAAGCCTCGCCTTTCCGGGTGAGGAGCCGGACAGCGTCAAACCGCCGGAGGTGGTGGCCGAGGCGATCCTCGACCTGATCCAAAGCGAGGCGCCAAGCGGCGGCAAAATCCGCGTCGAGGGTTAGGCAAGATTTCCTCCGTTCGTCCCGAGCGCAGTCGAGGGACGCTGGCGTGGAAACACCGTGTCTCGACTTCGCTCGACACGAACGGCTGTGGATGGAAACTTAAGCGAGTTCGAAGCGGGTCAGGCGGCGGGTCGGATCGTCTTCGACCAGCTTGACGGTGATCGCGGCGCCGACTTCCAGCCCGTCGACATTGACCCGGGTGACGACGGCGTCGGTGCATAAAATGATGCGCGCGCCGCGCTCGTCGATGTCGGTGACGCGGCCGTGAAAGGTTTCGCCGACGCGGGGCTTCATGACGACGGCTTCGGCGAGTTCGACGACCGCGCTGTCGATTTGCGCGGCGCGGGCTTCGGCGCGGTTCATCACCGGCGCGAGCAAAGGGAATGCGACGGTGACCCAATCGGGTACCGGAACGCCAGTGGCGATGGCGAGCACGGCTTCGGTGACGTAGCGGTCGGCGAGCCGGCGCAGCGGGGCGGTGCCGTGGGCATAGGTCGCGGCCATGGCCGAATGATAGGGCCGTTCGGCCGGATCGAAGGGCGCGTAGCTTGCCCCCTCCCCGGCGCGGCGAATGGCGAGCATGAACGCCGCTTCCTTGGGATTGTTGGGATCGAGCGTCCGTTCGCGTTCCTTGAGCGGGACATGCGGCGGCCAATCGACGCCGAGCGCGACGGCGGTATGGCGCAAGCGCGATGTCGCTCGCCGGCCGGGATCGCGCATGATCCGGAATAGGCCGGTCGAATGACTGTACAAGGT
>JACDEB010000100.1 GCA_013816595.1 Sphingomonas sp.
GTTCATCAGCACCCCGTCGCAGCCCAGCTCCATCGCCACGGCCGCATCGCTCGCGGTGCCGACCCCGGCATCGACCAGCACCGGAACGCCGGCGCCTTCGACGATCAGCCGGATGGTGACCGGGTTCTGGATACCCAGACCCGATCCGATCGGAGCGCCGAGCGGCATGATCGCCACGGCTCCGGCTTCCTCAAGCTGCTTCGCGGCGATCGGATCGTCGACGCAATAGACCATCGGCTCGAACCCTTCGGCGACCAGCACCTCGGTCGCTTTCAATGTCTCGCGCATGTCGGGATAGAGCGTCCGCGCCTCGCCCAGCACCTCGAGCTTGACCAGGTTCCAGCCGCCCGCCTCGCGCGCCAGCCGAAGCGTCCGGATCGCTTCATCGGCGGTGAAGCAGCCCGCGGTATTGGGCAGATAGGTCACCTTCTTGGGGTCGATGAAATCGGTCAGCATCGGCTGCGAGGGATCGGAGATATTGACCCGCCGCACCGCGACGGTGACGATCTCGGCCCCCGACGCCTCGAGCGCCGCGGCATTTTCCTCTAGGCACTTATACTTGCCGGTGCCGATGATCAGCCGCGACGTGAACGTCCGCCCGGCGACGGTCCAGCTGTCGGCCTTGATTCGCTGTTCGACGCTCACTTCAACCGCCTCCGACAAAATGGACGATTTCATAATCGTCGCCATCCTCGACTATCGTCTCGGTGAATTTGGAGCGCTCGACGACCGCCAGATTGCGTTCGACCGCGACTCGATGCGGGTCGAGTCCAAGCTCGTTGAGCATTTCGGTGATGGTGATCCCGCCATTGATCCGGCGGTGTTCACCATTGACCCGAATTCCTGAGGTTTGATCGAGAGACATTGACAAATGGCAGATAGGAAGGTCCACCCCGCGGCGCAAATGGACCATGTCATTTTTATCCTGAACGGGCCGAACCTCAACCTGCTCGGCACCCGTGAGCCGCGGATCTACGGCACCCAGTCGCTGGCCGAGATCGAGGCCACGCTCCAGCAACGGGCCAAGGGTCACAAGATCACGCTCGATATCCGCCAGACCAATCACGAAGGCGTATTGGTCGATTGGCTGCACGAGGCTTTGGCCAAGGCCGCCGCGGTGATCATCAACGGCGGCGGCTATGAACATACCTCGATCGCGCTTCGCGACGCGGTCGCCTCGCTTGCCGTTCCAGTCATCGAAGTGAATATGTCGAACGTCCACGCGCGCGAACATTTCCGCCGCCAGTCGATGGTCGCCCAAGTCGCGCGCGGGTCGATCACCGGCTTTGGCCCGCTCAGCTACGTGCTCGCACTGGACGCGGCGATAAGCCTCTGCAAGGGAGCAGGCGCAACGCCGGCTCCAGGCCAGATTCAATGAGGGACTAGAAATGGCTGATCCCGACAAGGGCGAAAAGAGCGCCGCGATGCGCGTCGATACCAAGCTTGTGCGCGAACTCGCGGCATTGCTCGAATCCAATAATTTGAGCGAGATCGAGGTCGAGGACGGAGGCCGCAAGATCAAGGTCGCGCGGACGATGTCGTCGGGCGGCGCAGTGCATCACGCAGCGGCCCCTGCTCCCTCGGCAGCGATGCCAAGCACAGCGGCTGCGCCAACGGCCGATTCCGAACCCGCTGGGACGCTCGTCAAATCGCCGATGGTCGGAACCGTCTTCCTGTCGCCCGAACCCGGAGCCAAGCAATTCGCCAGCGTCGGCGACAAGGTCAAGGCCGGCGACACGTTGGTGATCATCGAGGCGATGAAGGTGATGAACCCGATCGTCGCGCCGACCGCCGGAACGATCAAGAACCTCTACGTCTCTGACGCTCAGCCGGTCGAATTCGACCAGCCGCTGGCGATTATCGGCTGACCCGGGTTTTCGCGGCGATGCCGATCAAGAAATTGCTCATCGCCAATCGCGGCGAAGTCGCGCTCCGGATTCACCGCGCTTGCCACGAAATGGGCATCAAGACCGTGGCCGTCCACTCGACCGCCGACACCGAAGCGATGCACGTCCGGCTGGCCGATGAAACGGTGTGCATCGGCCCGCCTCCGGCGCGCGACAGCTACCTCAACATCCCCAACATCATTTCCGCGGCCGAAGTGGTCCACGCCGACGCCATCCACCCCGGCTACGGTTTTCTGTCCGAAAACGCGCAATTCGCCGAGATCGTCGAGAGCCACGGACTGATCTGGGTCGGCCCCAAGCCCGAACATATCCGCACCATGGGCGACAAGATCGAGGCCAAGCGCACCGCCGCCAAGCTCGGACTGCCGCTTGTGCCAGGCTCCGACGGACCGCTGACCGATCCCGCCCAGGCGCGCCAGCTGGCGGCGGAAATCGGCTATCCGGTGCTGATCAAGGCGGCTTCGGGCGGCGGCGGCCGCGGCATGAAAGTGGTTGAACGCGAAGAGGACCTCGAAAGCCTGATGGGTCAGGCGGCGAGCGAAGCCAATGCGGCGTTCGGCGATCCGACCGTCTATATGGAGAAATATCTCGTCGATCCGCGCCACATCGAATTCCAGGTGTTCGGCGACGGCGCGGGCAATGCCATCCATCTCGGCGAGCGCGACTGCTCGCTTCAGCGCCGCCACCAGAAAGTGCTCGAGGAAGCGCCTTCCCCCGTGATCAGCGCCGAGCAGCGCGCGCGCATGGGCGGGATTGTCGCCAAGGCCATGGCCGACATGGCTTATCGCGGCGCCGGCACCATCGAATTCCTCTACGAGGACGGCGAATTCTATTTCATCGAAATGAACACCCGGCTCCAGGTCGAACATCCGGTGACCGAGATGATCAGCGGCGTTGATCTGGTGCGCGAACAGATTCGCGTCGCTTCCGGCCTCGGCCTGTCGGTCAAGCAGGACGACCTCGTTCTCCACGGCCACGCCATCGAATGCCGAATCAACGCCGAGGATCCCGAAACCTTTGCCCCCTCGCCGGGCACGGTGAAGGCCTATGTCGCTCCGGGCGGGATGCACGTCCGCGTCGATAGCGGCCTCTACACCGGCTATACTGTGCCGCCTTATTACGACAGCATGATTGCCAAGCTCATCGTCTACGGCCGCACCCGCGAAGGCTGCATCCTGCGGCTCAAGCGCGCACTCGAGGAATTCGTCGTCGAGGGCATGAAGACCACCATTCCGCTTCACCAGAAACTGGTCCGCGATCCCGAATTCCAGAGCGGCGACTATACCATCAAATGGCTCGAGCAATGGCTGGCGCGGCAACAAAGCGAGGGCCCCCCCGCCTAAACTCTATCGCTCGTTGTGCGTTGATGGGGCAATGGGCAGCTACAGCGGCAATCTCGGCCAACCGGACCGGACCAAGGCAATTGGCGGCGTAGTCGCCGTCCATGTGTTGCTCGCATTGGTCATCATGACCGGCCTTAACGTCTCGGTCATTCGCGCCGCGGTCGATCATATGACCATCATTACCATCGCCGACCTGGCGCCACCGCCACCGCCGGTCGAACCTCCGCCCTCCCGCCAACCCGATCGCGCGAAAGACGCCGAAGACGCCGCCGCAAAGGCATCCAAACCCACGGAAATTGTTGCTCCGAAACAACAGTTGCCAGTCACCAATCCAGTAGTTGCGGCGCCGGTTGCTGGCACCGGCAGCGCTGCAAAATCCGGCGCGGCATTGGTTGGCACCGGGACCGGCGCTGGCGGAAATGGCAATGGTTCGGGCGGCGGCGGCCTGGGCGATACGTCCCGCTTCACCCCGGCCCGGCTGGTCCGCAATCTCAGCCGCGGTGATTATC
>JACDEB010000101.1 GCA_013816595.1 Sphingomonas sp.
GGCCGGGGGGGGGTGAAGCGAGCACAGCCTGGTCGACCAGGCGACTCTGGACGGGCGTCCAGATGGCGAGGAACAACAGAGCCGGAAGCGCGGCCCACAGGGCGGCGTAGAAAGCATGGTAATTCGGCAGGCTATTCAACCGCGCTCCGCCGCCGCGCAGCCCGCTCGCCCGATTGCGGGCGAACAGGCCGGCGACGACGGCGATCACCAGGATCGCGACGAGCGCTAGGGTCAGGCTCATGATGAGCGCGTCGGCCCGTTTACTTCAGGGTCGACGGGTCGAGAGGCTTCAGCGCCGCCGCCTGGGCGGTGGCGGAAGCGGCATCGGCATCATGGAACGGAACCAGCCCGCGCTTGGCCAGCAGGCCATCCTTGCCCCACGCCTTCGAATAAGCGTTGATGAACTGCTTGATCGACGGCTTAGCGGTCAGATGCTCGCCCTTGACGTAAACATAAAGCTTGCGGCTGCCGGGGTAGGAGAGATCACTGATCGTCGCCTCGGTCGGGGCGACCCCGCCGAGCGAGACCGCCGCGACCTTGTCGGCATTTTCTTCAAGGAAACTGAAGCCGAGCACGCCGAGCGCGCCGGGATCGGCCGAGACTTTCTGGACGAGCAGATTGTCGTTCTCGCCGGCCTCGACGAAGGCGCCGTCCTCGCGGACCTTGGTGCAGATATCCTTCTGCTTCTTCTCATCCGACTTCTTCAGTACCTTCATCGCCGGGTCGCTTTCACAGCCCTTGGTCAGGATGAGGTCGGCCAGGCTGTCGCGCGTGCCCGACGTCGGCGGCGGGCCGAGGACGCGGATTTTGGTCGCCGGAAGCGCCGGGTTGACGTCTTTCCAGGTCTGGGCGGTGTTGGGTTTGCCGAATGGATTGGCGGCGAGCGCCTTGTAGATGTCGGTGGTAGTCAGGTTGAGCGCCAGCTGGCCCTTGGCTTGGATCAGGGTCAGCCCGTCGATGCCGATCGGAACTTCGATAATGGTTTTCGCGCCAGCCTTGGCGCAGTCGGCATATTCGCTCGCCTTCATGGCCCGCGAGGCATCGACCATGTCAGGAAAATCGTTACCGACCCCGCCGCAGAACAGCTTGATGCCGGCTCCCGTGCCGGTCGACTCGACGATCACGCTGCTGCCCGGATTGGCACGCTGGAATTCCTCAGCCACCGCAGTGGTGAACGGATATACGGTCGACGATCCGACGATCTTCAATTGCGCGCCGGCCTTGCCGCCGCCCGAGCCGCTTCCACCACAGGCCGCGACCAGCGCCACCAGCGGGAGCGCGATAAGCATCTTGTTCATGCGTCATTCTCCTGATCGGCGGCAATTCGTGTCCGCCATCGCCGGACGGCCTTAGCGCCGCGTCCGTCGCGTCTCTGTGACATTGGCATGACGGTTTCGTGACAGGCACGAGCGAAAGATCAGCCCGTCGGTAGCGTGACCATGACTTCGGTTCCCTGGCCGGGAACGGACTGGATCGACAGCGTGCCGCGGTGCCGCTCGACGATATGCTTGACGATGGCGAGGCCCAGCCCGGTGCCACCCGATTCGCGGCTGCGCGCCGAATCCACCCGGTAGAAGCGCTCGGTCAGGCGGGGGAGATGCTCAGGCGCGATGCCGTCGCCATCGTCGCGGACGATCAAGGCGACGCGGTCTGTCACAACGCGCACTCCGACCTCGACGCTGCACGCCTTGGCGTTGCAGCCATAGCGCAGGGCGTTGCCGATGAGATTGTCGGCGAGTTGCAGCAATTGCCCGAAATCGCCGCGGATCGCGGGCAAGCCATCGCCGATCGCGGCCACGATCCGACATCCCCGCCTCTCGGCCAGTGCCGTGGCATGGTCGATCGCGATCCGCCCGACCTCGCCGAGGTCGACTTGTTCCTCGGGCGCGCGAAAGCGGTCCGCTTCGATCCGCGACAGGCTCATCAGATCTTCGACAATGCGGAGCATCCTGCGCGCTTCGCCCTCGATCACAGCGCCGAATTTCACCCGCGTTCCGGTCTCTACCTCGCCATCCTCGGCGAGGGTTTCGGCGTAGCCAATGATCGTCGCCAGCGGGGTTCTGAGCTCATGGCTGGCGTTGGCGACGAAGTCGGTTCGCATCCGTTCGGCCGCGGCCAGCTCCGACCTGTCGGACAACCGCACTAGGAGCGCCGCGCCGTCGAGCGGGCGGACCTGCATATGCCAAGGCCGGTCGGCGCCGCCGATGCCGACCACCTCGACGTCGGAGGCCTTGCCATTTGCGATGGTCTCCAGCGCGAGCGGATGGCGGATGGCGAGGCGCAGGTCACGACCGGCCGTTTCATGGCCGAGCAGGTCGCGCACGGCTGCGTTCGCGCGGATCACGATGCCGCGCTGGACGATCATCGTCGGCTCGTCGAACGCGTCGAGCAATGCTGCAAGTGATGGGGTCGGCGAAGTCATCGGACGCGAACCTAGGGACGCGCCGCGCGGCAAGCTAGGCGCGATTTGGGAAATCGATCCGTTCGTGCACGAGCCGCTGATGACTGCGCCAGGTGCCGACGACGATCACCAGGAAAATTGGGTAGACCCAAAACCGTTCGGCGGCCGCATAGACCTGGGGAATGAGGTCGAGATGCACCGCCTTCATTACATGGGCAAAAGTCGAGGTCAGCTGAAAGCCCGCGACCCACAGCGGCCAGAATCGCTTGGAGCGCAAGGCAATCGCGGTGAATGCAAGCAGCGCCAGCAGATCGACGATGAGCACGCCGAACTCAATGTCGGTGAAGCGGCGGCTGAGCGGAGAGCTGACCACGATCGTCGCCACTGTGGCAAAGATACAGATGATCGCGGCGAAACGTTCGTCGAGCCGTCCGCGGAGGAAGGCATAAAGGGTCACCGCCAGTAGCAGCGTCCAATATGAAAGGGGGCTCAGCATAAGGTCGTTCCGGGCGGACTAACCGGGGTCGTCCGCCCGGACAAGGCTCAGGCGACGATGCGGAGCGGCGTCAGCGTCCCTGCGGCTGGCGGGCATTCATTGCCTTCGCCGAAGCTCACGGTGCGCAGGCCCGGGACAAGCTGGGTAGTTTGCTTGAGCGCGCCGTGGCAATCGACCATCCCGCCGCGAGCGGCGATCAATCCCTGCATCGTCGTACTCAACTGCTGGAAGGCGGCATGGCCGGTCGCCGTGGCAATTCCCATGGTGGCGCGGGCGCGGACCATCCGGCCCTGAAGCTCGGCCAGTTCGCCAAGAGCAGACTCGATCGCTTCCTCGACGGCGCGGACCTGGGTGGCAACTTCGAAGGCAGCGTTTTCGATCACCTGTTTGCGCATGATTCTTCCTTCCCGAAAGCGCGACGGACGTCGCGCCGGGCCAGTGGCCAGCCATGATTTGAGCGGTGGAGCCCCTAGTTCTTGATCATCCGTGAAAGACTTTCGAGGCCGGCGAGATACATGCCCGCCGAAAAAGCCGCGCCGATCGCGATCAGGACGATCCAGGACAGCCGGAGGCCAATGCTCATCTCATTGCTGGGACGGCTCCTTGTTGCGAACGGCAATTGCAGGGAAGACCAGGATCCGCCCGGTCTCTGCTCGGTAATGATCCCGGAAGGACTGGCCTCCCCTGCACGGTCAGCGTGCCGAATCTGATAACTGACCGCCCCGGGTTGGTGTCCGCTTCCGGTTGCCGCGTCGATGTGCGGCGATTGATGTATCAACCGCTGATATGCTTCGTCCTCTGGCGAGAAGGCTGCGGCGACCATTCGGGCCGCCTCGCCGCGCCGCTCGACCTCCAGCT
>JACDEB010000032.1 GCA_013816595.1 Sphingomonas sp.
CGCAATCCACCCGCTCGCGCGCTCGGGCAAATGGCTTGCGACGGGGCGCGGCCGGCGCACTCGCGACGCGCCCAGCTTGACGCTTAGGCGGTCGATCAGGCGAGCGATTTCCGCGCTTCCCGAGGGCTCTTCGACCAAAGTCTCCTGCGCCGCTCCAAGCGCTTCGGCCCAATCGGCGGTCAAAGCGAAGGCGTCGAAGCCGAAGCCGGGATCGAGCATCTCCGTCCTGTCCGCCAGAAGGCGCTTGAGATGATCCGGATCGCGGCTTGCAATCGCGGTCGCGACCGCAACGCTGGCAACGCTTCCATCGACCCGGAAACCCGCCAGCGATAAATGCTGCACGCCAAGCTTGCGCGCTTCGAGCTCGGCCACCAGCCTGGGGATGAGGATAGCGAGCGCTTGGGCGGCGACGGCGGGATCGGCGACCGGCTCGGCCAGGCGGAGCAGCGCGCGCGGCGGCCGAACGATCGCAACCGCGGTCAGCGGATCGGGCTTGCGCCCAAGCGCCCGGTCGAGCGCGTCGAGCGGATTGTCGGGGTCGCGGAAGCGGCGGGCGAGGCTTCGCCGCTCGATCCCGGCCAGCGCCTCGATCGTCTTGAGGCCGAGCCGTTCGAGGGTCCGGGTCGCTTGCGGCGACAAGCGCAAAGCCGCGACCGGAAGCGGAGCGAGGAGATTGGCTAGCCCCTTGCCAGCTCGGGTTGAGGGGCCAAAGCGCGACAAGGCCCAGGCTGCGCCCGGCGTTGGAGCGATGGCGGTGCGGACGGTCAGCCCGAGCCGGGCGAAGCACTCGGCGACATCGGCGATGAGCCCGCATTCACCGCCGAACAGATGCGCGGCGCCGGTCACGTCGAGGCGCAATCCATTCTCGCCATCGACTTCGACCAGTGGCGACCAGCGCATTGCCCAGCGCGGTCGCCGTCGGGGTCGGCGGGGATCGCGGTGAGTTGGGGGAACAGCGCGCGGGCGTCGGTCAGGCGCATTCCGGCGCACGCGCCGTGGGCCGCGGCGGCTGCGGTGACGGCGTGGATGATCGGACCGTGAGCGCCCTCCACAGTCAGCGCGACGGAGCGCTCAGGCGGAGCGTCGCCGGGCGAAATTGATCCCTGCTCCAACCCCGTCCAGCGTTCGATCGCGAGCATCGGCAACCAGGCGCAGAGGATCCGTGGTGCCGGCTTCATAGGCCAGGCTCCAGCGACCGGGTGGCGCCCCGCGCGCGCGAAACAGCTCGGCGTCCCACACCGGCGCCCCCGGCGCTCGTCCGTCGAGCGGATTGGCGAGCGAGGGCAGGCTGGCGATCCGCCAGCGCATTCGCGCACCGCTCAAATTCGCGCTTCCGCCGATCCGCACCAGCCAGCACGCCACCCCGCCGCGCTCGGCCGCAACCGCGAGCCGCCGGGTGGCGGTGAAATCGAGCGCCGCGGGGTCGCCCCACAATTCGCCGACGACGAGGGACAGGCCGGCGCACCTTAAACCCTCCTCCATCGCCCACAGCGCCGAACGGGCGTCGCGCGCCTCGACGTGGATGATGTCGGCGATGGGAAGCCCCGGCGGGTGAACCCGCCCGCTTTCCAGGATCGCCATCCGTTCCTGGACCCACAGCACCGGGCCCGGACGAAGCGCCTGGGCGACCAGGAACCCGGCCCAGCCAGCATCGCGCGGGTGCGCCGCGAAGAGTTCGCTGAGCGTGCTCCTCTGCGAAGGCAGGGGCCCAGACGCGCGCAGCGCAGTTTGCGGCAATAGAGATGCGGCTTCGCCGGACTGGCCCCCTGCCTGCGCAGGGGAACAGGATATTGCGCCTGGCGACGCGGAAACGCCGCCGGCAACGAGGGATAAACGGCTCGCCACACGACTCACAACTTCTTTGTTCTACTTTTGTTCTATTTCCCGCAACTCATGGGTCGGAGTCAATGGGGCGACTCGGAGCGCTTCCACCAGCGCTCACATCGAGCTTGTCGAAATGCCAACCGGCCTCGGGTAAGCCCTTCCACAAATCACCCTTCGACAAGCTCAGGGGGAGCGCTGTTGCTCAATCCCATTCAAGGGCGCGGCTGTTCGATGCCATCCAGAAAGGCGGTGATTTCCTTGACTGCGGCGCGGGTCGCGCGCGCCGATACGCCGAACGCCATGTGGTTGCACTGCAGCTCGACCGACTTGTCGCTCTCCTCCGGCAATCCGCGCGCGGCCGACGCGGCGACGATACCGTCCCGCCGCGACCACAAGGCCAAGGTCGGAACCGGCGGCTTGGCGGTGATCCGCGGGATCGGCGTGGCATCGACCTTGTGCCCCGCAACCCGCTCATACAGTCGCCACACATTATTAAGCCGCGGGTCGCCTGAAAATGGCGAGCCCAGAGTGACCACCGCGCGCACCCGATCGGGTCGCAGACGGGCAAGCTCGCGCGCGAAAATGCCGCCTAAGCTCCATCCGACCAGCAACACCGGCCGGTCGTCGTCGACTTGAGACAGCGAATGATCGAGCCGCTGCATGAGGTCGTGGCGCGCGCCCATGTTCCAGCCGAGCCGCCACGGATGGACCCTGAACCCCGCCTCGGCGAGTGCGCGCCGCAATTCCATCGTTCCCCGGTCGGAAGCGATGAAGCCGGGAAAGACCAAGGCCGGCGGTCCGCTGACCGGCCCGCGCGCCCCCAAATGGCCGAACCCGCGCCAGATCCGGGGCCACAAGGACGCAACTTCGCCCAGCCGCTGGCGGGTCGAGGGGATCCGATCGGGGTCGAAATGCTCGCTCATGGCGAGATCAGAGATAGTCGCCGCCCATCAGTTCTTGAAGTGCCGGGGGCAGTTTGACCCGGCCGTCGGCGGTCTGGTGGTTCTCGAGCAGCGGCACCAGGATGCGCGGGCTCGCCAAGGCGGTGTTGTTGAGCGTGTGCGCGAACCGCACCTTGCCGTCCTTGTCGCGGTAGCGGAGGTTGGCGCGCCGCGCCTGCCAGTCGTGAAGCGTCGAACAGCTGTGGGTTTCGCGATATTTGCCCAAGCTCGGCACCCAGCTTTCGATATCGTTCATTCGGAACTTGCCCAGCCCCATGTCGCCGGTCGAGGTCTCGATCACCTGATAGGGAATTTCCATCATCGTCAGCAGCTGTTCGGCCAGCCCAAGCAATTTGGCGTGCCATTCGGCGCTGACCGCCTCGTCGGCCTCGCACATCACCCATTGCTCGACCTTGAGGAACTGGTGAACCCGAAGCAGCCCGCGAACGTCCTTGCCAGCGCTTCCCGCCTCGCGCCGGAAACAGGGCGAGTAACCCGCGTAGGTGATCGGCATCTTCGCCGCCTCGACGATTTCACCCGAATGCAACGACGTCAGCGCGACTTCGGCGGTGCCCGACAGCCATGCGTCGTCATTGGGCAATTCATAGGTCTCTTCGCGGTGCCCGGGGAACTGTCCCTGGTTGAGGAACGCCTGTTCGCGCGCGATCGCGGGTACGGTGATCGGGGTGAACCCCGCCGTGGCGATCTGCTCCAATGCCCAGCCCATCAGCTTGGTTTCGAGCAGCGCCAGCCGCCCCTTGAGGCAATAAGTCCGGCTTCCCGCAACCTGGACGATCCGGCTCAAATCGCCCCAGTCGTTGCGCTCGATCAGCGCGACATGGTCCAGTGGCTCGAACCCGAATTCGGGCACTTTGCCTTCGCTGCGGATAACGACATTGCTGTCTTCATTGGGCCCGACCGGCGCCCCTTCCCACGGAATTCCGGGCAGCTTGAGCATGAGGTCGCGCAGACCCGCTTCCTTGTCGGACAGCGCTCCTTCCAATGCGCTCGCTTTGGCCCCAGCTGCTTTGGCCTCCGCGCCAAGCGCGGCCTTGTCCGCCGGGGCAGCGTCCTTGAACCGCGCGCTGATCGCGTTGCGGCTCGCGCGCAACGTCTCGATCTCGGCCTTGGCCCCGCGCACTTCACCATCGAATCCGAGCAGCGCATCGAGGTCGAGGTCGACCCCTTTGTCGCGGATTGCGCGTTCGACCGTCGCTCGGTTGTGCTTGATGAAATCCAGGCTCAGCATGGCCGTGCCAGTGCGCGAAATGGCGCTGGAGGGCAAGAGTCACAGGGCAGACCATTGCCCAGAGTCCGCCGATCCGGCAAAGGCCGCCATATGCCATCCGGATTGATTGCTCTCCTCGACGATGTCGCAACCATCGCCAAGCTTGCCGCCGCTTCGCTCGACGACGTCGCAGGGGCGGCCGGCAAGGCGACGGCCAAGGCGACCGGCGTGGTCATCGACGATACCGCGGTCACGCCGCGCTACCTGATAGGCTTTGCGCCGGAGCGCGAATTGCCGATCATCGGCAAGATTGCCTGGGGCTCGATCCACAACAAATTGCTGTTCCTGCTCCCCGGGGCGATGCTTTTGACCGCCTTCGCGCCCTATCTGGTCACGCCCCTGCTGATGCTTGGCGGCGCTTATCTGGCGTTCGAGGCAACCGAGAAGATTACGGAAAAACTGCTTCACGATCACCAGCACGAGGATGCGCTGATCGACGCCATCGACGATCCCGCGGAGCTCGAAAAGCTGCAGGTCGCGGGCGCGGTTCGAACCGACCTCATCCTGTCGGCCGAAATCATGGCAATCGCCCTTGCAAGCCTTGAAAACATGTCGTTGTGGATGACCGGATTCGCGCTCTCCGCAGTCGCGGTGGCGATCACCGCCGGGGTTTATGGAGTGGTCGCGCTGATCGTGAAGTTCGACGACATCGGCTTGCACCTGGCTCAGGGCAAGGGACCGCTGGCCGCGTTCGGGAACGGCCTGGTCCATGTCGTTCCATCCTTATTGACGCTGCTCTCGGGCGTCGGCACCGCGGCGATGCTGTGGGTCGGCGGCGGGATCCTTCTTCACGGACTTGAAGAACTGCATCTGTTCGATGAATTGCCGCATGCCATTCACGATCTTGCCGAGCGGATTGGCGCCGGCGCCGGAGCGTTTGCCGGCGTGGTGAAATGGCTGGTCAACGCCATCGGCGGAGCGGTTACAGGCTTCGCCATCGGAATCGTCTTCGTCGGCGTGGTTCGCCAGTTCACCGCCAATCCCGGAAAACTGGTCGTCGATTAATCCGCCTGAAGTTCTTCCGGCGACAGCGCGAGCACATCCGCGACCGTCTGATCGAGCGACCCGGACACCAGGTAGCGCGGCTGGAAGACATCGTGGCGATAGGGCGTATTGACTGCTCGTTCGACCGAAAAGGGCAGGCGTTCGACGGTCTCGCTTTCAAGGCTGAAATGGGCTTCGCCGAAGCTCGAGGCGAGGCCGGCGCCGAGGATCTTGAGTTCCTCGCCTTCGCGGGCAAGTCCGAATTCGACGCTATGCCAGTAAATCCGGGCGACCCGTTCGCCGTGGCCGGCGGCGATCGCCGCAACGCCCAGCCGGCCGACATGTTCGACCATCTCCGCGAAATCATGGTGGGCAAGCATCGGGATGTGACCGAACAGATCGTGGAAGCAATCCGGCGCCTCAAGATAGTCGAGCTCGTCGCGGGTGCGAATGAAATTGCCGATCGGGAATACGCGTTCGCTGAGCATCGCGAAGAAGATCGGGTCGGGCACGAGGCCGGGCACTGCGACGGTTCGCCAGCCGGTGCGCGAGGTCAGCATGGCGTTGAGCTCGCCAAGCTCGGGAATGCCCGGGTGCGACAGCCGGAGGAGGTCGATGCCATCGAGGAACTGGCCGATGACCCGGGTGCCGAGCAAATCCACCTGGCGTTCGAACAACAGATCCCAGACGGCATGATCCTCGGCGGTGAAATCGGCCCAGCCCTGGTCGACGACGTAAGTCGGCCAATGCGCGGCGGGCGGGCGGTCGACTTGGGACTGGAACATCGGGGCATCCTTTCAACAAACATCAGCGGCAATAAAAAACCCGCCGGGCGGGCCAGGCGGGTCGAGGTCGGGTGGATCAGATCCTAAGCGCGCGTCAGCGGCTCCCAACCTCGCTGGGATAATAATAAGCGGTGATCATGATCTGGATCATCGCGCGATTGTAGTGCGGGCCGGCTGAATGCTCAATGGCTGAGGTTAGCGGCCCGCGATGGAGGGGAAGTTAGCCGAGGATCTCGAGTGCGGCGGCATAAGCGACAGGGTCGAATGGCCGGGGCGTGGAGGGGAAGGGCTTGGCGCTGCGCGCGCGGTGGCGGCGCTTACGAAATTTGGAATTCGTTGGTTCTATGTGAATAAGCATAAGTCATTGGGACGGCATTGCCGCCTTTATTTTTTCCTGTGCGAGTTTGAGTTGTTCGGATCGCGCCGCTCGGTCGGCCAATTGCGACCAGGCCTCTTCGGAGCGAAGGCAACGCTCGCGCACATGCGCGAGCGTTGCCATTTCCCCTTCCGCTTTCGCTTGCGCGGCGCGGGCGAGGTAGAATTGTAGGTGGGTGGTCGTAGCCACGGTTAATTCGGCTTGGAGCCGATTATTCCGGGGCCTGCTCGTCCGATCCCTGGGCCGGCGCGGCGTCGTCGAGCGCCTGCAGGTTGACGGCGCTGGCTTTGCCGCGCTGGTCCTGCTGGAGTTCGTAACCGACGCGCTGGTTTTCGCGCAGCGTGCGCATTCCGGCGCGTTCGACGGCCGAAATGTGGACGAATGCGTCATTGCCGCCTTCGTCAGGCTGGATGAAACCATAGCCCTTATGTTCGTTGAAAAATTTTACGGTGCCGTTGGGCATATCAATATTCCTTCTGCGTGCGGCGCACGAAAATCCCGGACGCCTCAAATGCTAGGAGTCTGAGAGAGAAGGAAGAAGGAGCCGCAAAGCGCCAAAGACCGTCAATTTGCGACAAGTAGCGGCCTCTTATATCGGGTTTATGCGCCAAATGTAAAGGTCAAGCCCCAGAACTGCCCGAAATGCGGGAAAAATGAAGGGGTTATTCGACCTGTTCGAATGCCTGCTTTGTCCTATCCGGCGACCTGTTCCACGCCCGGAAAGCCCGCCGCCAGAACGCTGATTCTCTCCGCCAATTTGCGGTCGCGATCGGTAACGCCCCCGGCATCGTGGCTGGTCAGACGGAAATCGACCCGGTTCCAGACGTTGGTGAATTCGGGGTGATGATCGATCTTTTCGGCATATAGCGCGACCTGCGCGATACAGCCGAACGCGGCGCTGAAATCCTTGAACTCGAAGCGGCGCAGCAATGCCTTGCCGCCATCCTCCAGGGTCCAGCCATCGGGGTTGTTGTCCATATGCCAAGGCTAGCGTGAGACGGCTCAATCTTGCAATGGCGCAGCGCCCGGCGCACTAGGCGCGCGAAAAAGGAGTGCGTGCAAATGGCCACCCAGGTCGCCGAAAAAGGTCCATTGGGCCTCGAAAATCCAATGGGTACCGACGGCTTTGAATTCGTCGAATATACCGCGCCCGACATCGAGCTGCTGCGGTCCCTGTTCGCGAAAATGGGCTTTCCCGAGGTCGCCCGGCACAAAAGCAAGAACGTCACCCTTCACCGCCAGGGCGATTGCAATTTCATCATCAATGCCGAACCCGGAAGCTATGCCGAGGCATATGCCAAGGCCCACGGCCCAAGCGCCTGCGCAATGGCGTTTCGGGTCAAGGATGCGAAGGCGGCGCACGAACGCGCATTAAGCCTTGGTGCGACCAATATCGAAGTTGCCAAGGGCGACGGCGAACTCGACATCCCGGCGATCGAGGGCATTGGCGGATCGCGGCTGCTCTTCGTCGATCAATATGCCAGTGCCAAGGCCGGTGGCGGATCGATTTACGACCATGATTTCGACTTCCATCCGGATTGGCGGGAACGCGAATCCGCGGCCGACAGCAAGCTCACCTACATCGACCATCTGACCCACAATGTGCAGCGCGGGAACATGGCCACCTGGGCCGATTTCTACGAGCGCCTCTTCAACTTCCGCGAAATTCGCTATTTCGACATTGAAGGCAAGGTCACCGGGCTATTTTCAAAGGCGATGACCTCGCCGTGCGGCAAGATCCGGATCCCGCTCAACGAAAGTCAGGACGACAAGAGCCAGATCGAGGAGTTCCTGCGCGAATATCAGGGCGAGGGGATCCAGCATATCGCGCTTGGAACGACCGACATTTACGCTGCGGTCGACGTGCTTCGCGGACGCGGCGTTCCCTTCCAGGACACGCCCGACACTTATTACGAAATGCTGCCCGAGCGGATCAAGGGCCATGACGAATCGCTTGCCGAGCTCGAGAAACGCAATATCCTGATGGATGGAGCGCCGACCGAGGGCCAGGGCCTGCTGCTGCAGATTTTCACCCAGAACGTGATCGGGCCGATCTTTTTCGAGATCATCCAGCGCAAGGGCAATGAAGGCTTCGGCGAGGGCAATTTCAAGGCGTTGTTCGAAAGCATCGAGCTCGACCAGATGCGCCGCGGAGTGATTTAATGAACCGTCCTTGCGAGAAGCCGAAGGCGACGCGGCAACCCAGTGACCTACCGGATTGCTTCGCTTCGCTCGCAATGACGATTTTCGAATCATGACCGAAGCTTTCATCTGCGACGCCATCCGGACCCCGATCGGCCGCTATGGCGGCTCATTGTCGAGCGTCCGCCCGGATGATCTCGCCGCAATCCCGCTGCGCGCATTGAAGGAGCGCAACCCGAACATCCACTGGGCCCATGTCGATGACGTCATTCTCGGCTGCGCCAATCAGGCGGGCGAGGACAATCGCAACGTCGCGCGCATGGCGGTGCTTCTTGCCGGTCTCGGCGAGGCGGTGCCCGGGACCACCGTCAACCGCCTGTGCGGATCGGGCATGGACGCGGTGACGATGGCGGCGCGCGCGATCAAGGCTGGTGAGGCCGAGCTGATCGTCGCCGGCGGAGTCGAAAGCATGAGCCGGGCGCCGTTCGTGATGCCCAAGGCGGACAGCGCCTTCAGCCGCTCGCCCGCAGTCTTCGACACGACCATCGGCTGGCGCTTCGTCAATGCCGTTCTGAAGGCCGAATATGGCATCGACTCGATGCCCGAGACGGCCGAGAATGTGGCCGAGCAATTCCATGTCAGTCGCGAAGATCAGGACCGCTTTGCCGCGGAAAGCCAGCGCCGCGCGGCCGCTGCTCAGTCGAGTGGGCGCTTCGCCGCCGAAATCGTCCCGGTCTCGATCGCGCAGCGCAAGGACGATCCGGTCATCGTCGATCGGGACGAACATCCGCGCGCAACCAGCGTCGAGCAGCTGGCGAAGCTCAAGCCGATTGTGAAACCCGGCGGGACAGTGACCGCGGGCAATGCAAGCGGGGTCAATGATGGCGCCGCAGCGCTGATCATCGCCTCGACCGCGGCGATCGAAAAATATGGCCTGGCCCCGCGCGCCCGGATCCTCGGCGGCGCCGTCGCCGGGGTCGAGCCGCGGATCATGGGCATCGGTCCGGCTCCGGCGAGCGAGAAATTGTTGAAGCGGCTCGGCCTTGCCATCGGCGACATCGATGTGATCGAACTGAACGAAGCCTTCGCCGCCCAGGGACTTCAGGTCATGCGCACGCTCGGCCTTGCCGACGACGACCCGCGCGTAAATCCCAATGGCGGGGCGATCGCGCTCGGCCATCCGCTCGGAATGTCGGGCGCGCGCCTGGCGCTGACCGCTACCGAGGAGTTGCAGCGGGGCGGCGGGCGTTACGCTTTGGCGACGATGTGCATCGGCGTCGGCCAGGGCATCGCGCTCGCTTTCGAACGGGTGTAACATCGGCGCCGTGAGCGCCGCGACGACCATCTTCGACGAGCAGGCCATCATGGCGGTGCTCGAAACCATCCCGGACCCAGAAATCCCGGCGATCAGCATCACCGACCTCGGGATCGTTCGCGGACTCAAGGATAATCCGCCGCGCGTGCTTGTGAGCCCGACCTATACCGGATGCCCGGCGACGGTCGCGATCGAATATGCGATCCGCGCTGCACTCGACGAAGCCGGTTTCGGCGAGGTCCTGGTCGAACGGCAGCTGTTCCCACCGTGGACCACCGAATGGATTACGCCGCGCGGCCGCCAGCGGCTCAAGGATTATGGAATCGCACCGCCGAGTGTAGCTGCGACCGCCGAATGCCCGCAATGCGGCTCGCCCAAGACCGAGGAAGTCAGCCGCTTCGGCGCCACTCCGTGCAAGGCGCAATGGCGCTGCACCTCATGTCTTGAGCCGTTTGAGCGTTTTAAATGTCATTAGTCGCTCGAAGCGAGCGAATCCGCTTGTGAGCTATTGCTGCGCATGCGTAATGATTCGGCGAGTGCGAGTGGGTGGAGCGTAAGATGGCCGGCACAACGATCAACCAGACGGAAATCGACCAGGCGTTTGCCGGCAATCGCCTGTTGGCGACGTTTTCGGATGAAGCAAGGGAGCTGATCGAGCCGCATGGCACCCTCCTCCAGCTGACGAGTGGCGAGGTCGTGCTCAATCGCGGCGATCAGGTCGGATCGACCATTTTCCCGATCGGCGAGACGATGATTTCGCTCGGTGTCGAACTGACTGGCGGGCGCTCGGTCGAGGTTGCCTCGATCGGCCGCGAAGGTGCCGTCGGCGGGATCATCAGCTGCGGTCATGCCCCGGCCTTTTCGCGCGCCGAGACGCTGGTCGGCGGTCCGGCTCTGCGGGTACCGATGGCTGCGCTTCAGTCGGCCAAACAGGAATCCGGGTTCATCGCCAACATCTTCTGCCGCTTTTCGGATTACCTGCTGTCACAGGTGATGCAGTCGGCGGCGTGCAATGCCTATCACTCGATCCCCGAACGCGCCGCGCGCTGGCTGCTCCATGCCCAGGATCGCGCCGGCGACCGCATCGAGCTTACCCAGGAGGCATTCGCGGGACTACTGGGAGTCCAGCGGACCACGGTCAATGTGGTCATCAAGTCACTCCAGGATGAAGGGCTGATCGCGACCGGTCGCGGCGTGGTCACGGTCGTCGATCGCGCCGGCCTCAAGCATCGCGCGTGCGAATGCTATTCCCGCCTCGAGGACCATTTCGCCGAAGTCATCGGGACCAGCGGCTTCGGCCCCAAGGACTAATCGGCAATCGCCCAACCGAGCGTCTCGCCTGCCTGAAACGAGACCAGCCCCGCGACCTCTTGCGGAACCCGCACAGCGCTCCGCTTCAGGGTGATTGTACCCGGATTGACGGCAAGCCCGTAGAACGCCGGGCCGTTGAGCGAGGCAAAGGCTTCGAACCGATCGAGCGCATCATCTTGATCGAACGCGGCCAGATAGGATTCCAGCGCGAACGGCGCATTGAAAATCCCGGCGCAACCGCACGCCGATTCCTTGGCCTCGCGCGAATGCGGAGCGCTGTCGGTGCCGAGGAAGAATTTGGCCGAACCGGACGTCGCCGCAGCGCGCACCGCAAGCCGATGGGCCTCGCGCTTGGCTACCGGCAGGCAATAAAGGTGCGGCCGCAAGCCCCCGGCGAACAGGTCGCTGCGGTTGATGATCAGGTGATGCGGGGTGATCGTGGCCGCGACATTGGCAGCGCTGCCGATCACGAAATCGGCGGCGTCGGCGGTGGTGATATGTTCGAACACGATCTTGAGTTCCGGAAAATCGGCCAGTAGCGGCGCAAGCACGCGCTCGATGAAGACTGCCTCGCGGTCGAAGATGTCGATGCCCGGGTCGGTCACTTCGCCGTGGACGCACAGCACCATGCCGATGCGCTGCATCGCTTCCAGTGCCGGGTAGATATTTCGCACGTCGGTCACTCCGAAGGCGCTGTTGGTGGTGGCGTTGGCGGGATAAAGCTTGGCCGCGACCCAAGTGCCGTCGCGATAGCCGCGTTCGATTTCGGAAGGTTCGGAGAAATCGGTCAAATAACAGGTCATCAGCGGGGTGAAGCCGTCGCCCGCGGCAGCGACGATCCGCTGGCGATACTCAGCGGCCGCCGCAACGGTCGTGATCGGGGATTTGAGGTTGGGCATGACGATCGCCCGGGCGAACTGCCGCGCGGTGAACGGTGCGACCGCCTCGAGCAACTCGCCATCGCGCAAATGGACGTGCCAGTCGTCGGGCCTGCGGATGGTGATTGTATCGGTCACTGCCGCTCCTTAGCTTGAGCCAATGGACGCCACCACCCTCAGCGACCGTTCGCTCATCCGCATGTCGGGTGAAGGCGTTCGCGAATTTCTTCAAGGGTTGGTGACTAGCGACGTCGCCGGAGCGCTCCCAGCGTGGGCTGCTTTGCTCACTCCGCAGGGCAAGTGCATAGCCGATTTCATCATCTGGGGTGATGGCGACGACCTGCTGCTCGACTGCGAAACCGCGGTTGCCGAAGCGTTGATCAAGCGCCTAGCGATGTACCGCTTGCGCCGCCCGATCGAGATTGCCGTGGACGAAGCACTCGCTGTGCATTGGTCGCTGGAGAGCGCGGAAGGCGTTCTCGATCCGCGCCTCGCAGCGCTTGGTCGGCGCTGGCTCGGGCCGGCGAGCGATCCGGCCAACGCTTGGCTCGAACACCGGCTTCGCTTGGGCGTTTGCGAAGGCGCGGCGGAGGTTGGCGATTTGCTGTGGCTGGAATGCAATGCCGCTGAACTGAACGGCGTCAGTTTCACCAAGGGCTGTTTCGTCGGCCAGGAAAATACCGCTCGGATGAACTGGCGGGCCAAGGTCAATCGGCGCTTGGTGGTGGTCGAGGGCGATGGCGGCGACCGCGTCCGCGTCGCTTATCCCGAACTTGGCCTGGCGGTTGAGCATCGCCGAACCGACGATCTCGGCGGGGCCATCATTCCTGACTGGCTCGCCGCCAGCTTGGGCTGATTATTGGGCGGAGGGACAAGGCCCCGCTTGGCAAGCGATCACCGCATAAGCGCGGACCGGAAATGTCCCCAGGCCCTTCACCTTGGGCGGCACTGCGGCGAAGCGGAAACCGCTGTCGGGCAGCGCAGCCAGATTGGTCATATGCTCGCAGATCGGGATTCCGGCGCCGAGCAAGATGGTGTGGACCGGCCGCGCGCGCTGGTTGATGTCGTCGATATTGTGGCTGTCGATACCGACGAACATGGCGCCGTTTTTCGCTAGCCATTGGGCCGCGGCCGCAGTCAGAAACGGATTATCGGTCTGATAGGTTGCGGTGCGCCAATGGCGATCCCAGCCGGTCGCGACCAGCACCGCTTTGCCGCGAACGTCGCGGCCGGCAAACGCTTCGGCGGCGACCGCCAGTCCGTCCTCATAGGGTGCTCGAACCACCAGCCCGTCGAGGTCGGCGAGCGTTTCGAGATTTAGCTCGCTCAGGTCCTTGCCCTCGGCGAAGCGGTGGAACGGGCTGTCGACGTAGGTGCCGGTATTGGCGACCATGTCGATGCGGCCGATGTGGAAGGTCGAACCGTCGTCGTAATTGGCGGCAGAGGCTTCGCGAGTCCAGAAGTCGCAGATGTGCGGTCCCGGAAGGCCCTTGTAGGTCGTCATTCCGTCTTCGATGACCTGGCTCAGGTCGACGAGCCGGCTTTTTGCCTGATCTTCCATAAAGCCACCATCCCAATTGCCGCCCAAATCACATTCAGCACCGTCGAGGGCAAGGCGCCGTGCCACCAGCCGTTGACGATAAACCCCGCGGCACCGACCACGTTCATCACCTGGTAGGACCGCGACTGGCCGGTCAGCCTGCCCGCCGACAGCAACAGATAGGCGAGCAGGATCAGCGTCGCTCCGCCCCAGCCGACGATTTCGACCGCCAGTTCGGTCGCGGTCACTGGCCCGCGCCGCTCATCAGGCGGCGAGCCGTCTCAGCACGTAATGCAAAATCCCGCCCGAGCGGAAATATTCGAGCTCGTTGAACGTATCGATCCGGCACCGGGCGATGAACTCGAACTCGGCGCCATCGGCGCGGGTGACGTGGACCGTGACGTCCTGGCGCGGCTGGATGTCGGCGATGCCGCGGATGGTGAAGGATTCGCTGCCGTCGAGGTTGAAGCAATCCGCGTTCTCCCCGTCCTCGAACTGCAGCGGCAACACGCCCATGCCGACCAGGTTGGAGCGATGGATCCGCTCGAAGCTTTCGGCGATCACCGTCCGAACGCCCAGCAGCATCGTGCCCTTGGCCGCCCAGTCGCGCGAACTTCCGGTGCCATATTCCTTGCCGGCAAGGACGATCAGCGGGGTCGAGTCATGCTGATAGGCCATGGCCGCGTCGTAAATCGCCATCTGCTCGCCGGTCGGCCCGTAGCGGGTAAAGCCGCCTTCGACGCCGTCGAGCATCCGGTTCCGGATGCGGATGTTGGCGAAGGTTCCGCGCATCATCACCTGATGGTTGCCGCGGCGGGCGCCATAACTGTTGAATTCGGCGCGGCTGACCTGGTGTTCGAGCAAATGGCGGCCGGCCGGGCTGTCGGGCTTGATCGCCCCGGCCGGCGAAATGTGGTCGGTGGTGATCGAATCCCCGAACAATGCCAGTGTCCGCGCGCCGATTATGTCGTCGAGCGGCTTGGGCTGCATCGTCATGCCGGTGAAATAAGGCGGGTTCTGGATGTAGGTCGATGCCGCCGGCCAGCCGTAGGTGGCGCCGCCACTGATTTCGATCGCGCGCCAGCGTTCGTCGCCGTGAAAGACATCGGCGTAGCGGCTCTTGAACATGTCGGAATGGACATGGGCGTCGATCAGGGCGCGGATTTCGGCGTTGGACGGCCAGATGTCCTTCAAGAATACCGGCTGTCCGTCGCTGCCGGTCCCGATCGGTTCGGTGACCATGTCGGTGCGCACTGTGCCCTTGATCGCAAAGGCCACTACCAATGGCGGCGAAGCGAGGTAATTGGCGCGGCAATCGGGCGAAACCCGACCTTCGAAATTGCGGTTGCCCGAAAGCACGCTTGCAGCGACCAGATCGTTGTCCGCGATCGCCTTGCTGATCGCTTCGGGGAGCGGCCCCGAATTGCCGATGCAGGTGGTGCAGCCATAGCCGACGAGATCGAAGCCCAAAGCGTTGAGATCTTCGCTCAGCCCGCTGGCGTTGAGGTAATCGGTGACCACCTTGCTGCCCGGCGCAAGGCTGGTCTTGACCCACGGCTTGGAGGTCAGGCCCTTGGCCCGCGCCTTGCGCGCGACGAGACCGGCGGCGATCAGCACCGACGGGTTCGAAGTGTTGGTGCAACTGGTGATCGCGGCGATGACGACATCGCCATTGCCAAGGTCATGATCGGCGCCCGCGACCGCGACCCGTGGGTCGGATTGCTTGCGATAGACGTCCTGCAACTCGTGATTGAACTGCTCGTCGACCTTGCTCAGAAGGACCCGGTCCTGCGGCCTTTTGGGCCCGGCCAGCGACGGTTCGATCGACCGCATGTCGAGCTCGAGCGTGTCGGTGAACAAGGGCTCGGGGGTCGCCTGGTCGCGCCACATGCCTTGGGCTTTGGCATAATCCTCGACCAGCGCGATGCGGGCGTCGTCGCGCCCCGTCAGCTTGAGATAGTCGATGGTCCGGCTGTCGATCGGGAAGAAGCCGCATGTGGCGCCATATTCGGGCGCCATATTGGCGATGGTCGCGCGGTCGGCGACGGTCATGCTGTCAAGGCCGGGGCCATAAAATTCGACGAACCGGCCGACTACGCCCTTGGCGCGGAGCATTTGCGTGACCGTCAGAACGAGATCGGTTGCGGTAATGCCCTCGCCCAGCTCGCCGTCGAGGCGGAAGCCGACGACTTCGGGAATGAGCATCGACACCGGCTGGCCAAGCATTGCCGCTTCGGCCTCGATCCCGCCCACGCCCCAGCCGAGCACTCCAAGGCCGTTGACCATCGTCGTGTGACTGTCGGTGCCGACCAACGTGTCGGGGTAAGCGACCATCGCGCCCGATTGGGCGGGGCCGGTCCACACGCCTTGCGCGATATGCTCGAGGTTGACCTGGTGGCAGATGCCGGTGCCGGGCGGGACGACGTTGAAATTGTCGAACGCCTGGGTCGCCCATTTGAGGAATTCGTAGCGCTCACCATTGCGCTGATATTCCAGCTCGACGTTCTTGCCGAAGGCTTGCGGGGTGCCGAATTCATCGACCATCACGCTGTGGTCGATGACCAGATGGACGGGCACCAAAGGGTTGATCTTCTGCGGATCGCTGCCGAGCGATTTCATCGCGTCGCGCATCGCCGCCAGATCGACGACCGCTGGAACGCCGGTGAAATCCTGCATCAGGACGCGCGCCGGACGGTACTGGATTTCGCGCGCGATGCGCCGCTCCTTTTGCCAGTCGACCATCGCCTGGAGGTCGTCGCGGGTAACCGTCTCGCCATCTTCGAAGCGCAGCAGATTTTCGAGCAGGACCTTCATCGAGAACGGCAGACGCGATATGTCGCCGAGCGTTTCGGCCGCCTTGGGCAGCGAATAATATGCGAAGCGCGTGCCACCGCTGGTCAGGGTGGAACGGGTACTGAGGCTATCCTTGCCGGTCGGGATCATTGGTTTCCTTACGTCGCGCGCGAGCTGGGGCCAGGGCACTTTCGATCGCGCCTTAGCAAC
Organism: Sphingomonas sp.; assembly: GCA_013816595.1. Taxonomy (GTDB): domain Bacteria; phylum Pseudomonadota; class Alphaproteobacteria; order Sphingomonadales; family Sphingomonadaceae; genus Sphingomicrobium. Next base: position 16,388 of record JACDEB010000032.1, read on the forward strand.
CGCGCGGGAGGCCGGCAAACCAGCCGCCCCGGCTCGTCCTAGATCCAGCGCCGCCAGCGGAAATAGAGATAGGGCAGGATCGCGCTGGCCAGCATCAGGACGAGCGAAATATAATAGCCGTAATGCAAGCTGAGTTCGGGGAAATAATGGAAGTTCATCCCGAAAATCCCGGCGATCAGGGTTGGCGGAAGGAACACTACCGCGGCCCAGGAGAAAAGTTTCATCGCCGCATTCTGCTCGATGCTGATCAACCCCAGCGACGCATCGAGCAGGAAAATCAGATTGTCGGACTGGAAGGTGGCGTGTTCCGACAGCGACGTCACATCGACGATCAGGCTCGACACATGAATGCGCGCGTCGTCCATGGACTTGCCGTGGAGCCGCGACGAAGACGCGAGAAAGTTGAGCATTCGGGCGACCGACACCGCCGAATAACGGATCTTCGCCAATAAGGTCTGGCCGCGGCCAATCCGGGTCAGCAGCGCGGTCAGTTTTTCCGCCGGAATGCGACGGGCCTCGATTTTCTTATCGAAGATATGGTTGGAAATTTCCTCGATCATGCCGCCAAGGCTTTCCAGTTCATCCGCCAGACGATCGATGATCGCATCGAGCAGCCGGATGAGCGCGGTGGTTGCGTCGGCGACCAGTTCGGGTTCGCGGCGGGCATGTTCGATGAACGCGCGCACCGGCTTGGGCGATTGATAACGAAGCGTCACCAGGCGATTGTCGGTGAGGACGAAGGCCAGAGGCGTTGTGGTCGGCTCGTCTTCGGTCACCCCGGTCAGCGTGCTGATCGTCATGTAGAGCGCGTTGCCGCGCCGATAGAGCCGGCTCGACGGTTCGATTTCGGTGATGTCGGCCTGGGTCGGGACCTCGACCCCGATGCATCGCTCGACCAGCGCCTCTTCCTCGCGGGTCGGCTCCTCCAGGTCGATCCAGCTGGCATTGTTGGGAATCAGTTGGCGCGACGCGTCGATCGTCGATCCATCACAGCCCGGTCCGTAAGCGCGTAGCATGCCTTGGTCTCCAATGAAGCGGAGGACTTTGCAAGCGCCTTTGTCTCGCCCATGGTCGGGCGATGACGATGTCGCGCCGATCCCTGCTTGCCGCCGCGGCGGTGGTGCTTGGGGCATTCGCGATCCTGCTAGCGATGGGCCGAGCGCCGATCTGCACCTGCGGGACGGTAAAATTGTGGGTCGGCGCCCGCGACAGCGCCGAGACCAGCCAGATGCTGGCCGATTGGTACAGCGCCAGCCACATCGTCCACGGCCTGCTGTTCTATGCGGCCTTGTGGCTGGTGCTGCGGCGGTGGCCGGTCGAGTGGCGCTTTGTGCTCGCGTTGGCAATCGAGGCGGCGTGGGAGGTGGTCGAGAATACGCCGCTGATCATCGATCGCTATCGCGAGGCGACCGCGGCTTTGGGCTATAATGGCGACAGCATCCTCAATTCGCTGTCCGACGTTGCGATGATGGGCATCGGCTTCCTCGCCGCTCGCAAATTGCCATTGTGGGGCGCGATAACGCTGGTGCTGGTTCTTGAGCTGGTCCCGCTGATCGCCATCCGCGACAATCTGACGCTCAACATCGTCATGCTGCTGGCGCCGAGCGAAACCATTGCAGCATGGCAGGGGGGCGGTTGAGTTTTCGCCGCTTTTGCTATGTAAGGTGCTGAAACTGACCCGCTTTTGAAAGGATTCGACCGTGAAGCCAGTTGCGTTAATTGCCACAGCGATGTTTGCGTCGCTCGCGCCTGCTGCCCCAGCTCAGGCCGGCGAGCTTTTCGGCGGGGTGTTCATCCATGACGTGGATACGCCGCTGACCAAGTCGGGCATCGAGAAAGGCGCCGACCTCATGGCCGGCTATCGCTTCGGCAAGATCGCGGCCACCCCGATCCAGCCTTATGCCTTCATCGCCGTCAACACCGCTGGCGAAACCAATTATGGAGCGATCGGCATCTCGGCCAAGTTCGGCGATACAATCTACATCCGCCCCGGCATCGGCCTTGCGGTCCACACCGGATCGACCAAGAATTTTTCCGATCCCAATGACGGCAAGATCGATTTCGGCAGCCGCATTCTGTTCGAACCGGAGGTCGGCATCGGCGCTCGTCTCAACGACCGAATGAGCATCGAAGGAAGCTGGGTCCACATGAGCCACGGAACACTGTTGAGCCGCCAAAATCCGGGGATCGACAATTTCGGGATTCGCTTCAACCTCGCGCTGTGATCACAAACAGCGCAGGAGGTTGGGCGCCGCTCCTTTGATCAGAACGAGTGGACCCATTGGGGTATCGGGATCGATCGTGACGTTCAGAGTCATCCGGTCGCCGCTGACGATTCCGGCATATCGGGCCGCGAAGCGGGGCGTCACCTCACCCTGCCAAACGGGGCCGCCATGGCCGGGCGAATGCGTCCCTGGAGCCGTGAACCGGCCAGCGGCGTCGGGGACAACCGGACCGATTGTGCCTGAAGCGCAATCATAATCGAGCGCTCCACCTCCCCGCTCAAGATGCAAGCCGACATGCTCGCCGCCCCAGTCGCCGACCAGTGGGCCAAAAGGCGCAGGCGTGCTCGCGCAACCGGCCAGGGCAAGCGCAGCGGCGGCCGCTAACAGGGCCTGGTTTTTCACCGCCCGATCATCTTGTCCGGCTTGACCACGCGCTCGAAGGTCTCGTCATCGACCAGCCCGAGCGCTCCGCCGGCCTCCTTCAGGGTCAGGCCGTGCTTGTGGGCGTGCTTGGCGATCGCTGCGGCATTGTCATAGCCGATTTCAGGCGCGAGCGCGGTGACCAGCATCAGCGAGCGGTTCATCAGTTCGGCGATCCGCGTCTCGTCCGGCTCGGCGCCGTCGAGCATTCGCTCGGTGAAGCTCTCCATCCCGGTTGAAAGCAGGTTGATCGAGCGGATGACATTGGCGCCGATCAGCGGCTTGAACACGTTCAGCTCGAGGTGGCCCTGGAGCCCGCCGATGGTCACCGCGACATTATTGCCCATCACCTGGGCGGCGACCATGGTCAGCATCTCGGCCTGGGTCGGATTGACCTTGCCCGGCATGATCGAGCTTCCCGGCTCGTTCTCCGGCAGCTTCAATTCGCCGAGCCCGCAGCGCGGTCCGGAGCCGAGCAAGCGGATGTCATTGGCGATCTTGGTCAGCGCAACGGCGATGGTGTTGAGCACGCCCGACAGTTCGACCAACGTGTCGTGCGCGGCGAGTTCGGCGAATTTGTTCGGCGCCGAGGTGAACGGCAATTGCGTCAGCTTGGCCACTTCTTTGGCGAAATCCTCGGCGAAGCCCTTGGGCGCATTGAGCCCGGTGCCGACCGCGGTTCCACCTTGAGCAAGCCGGAACAGGCGCGGCATCATGCCTTCGACGCGATCGATGCAATCGGCGATCTGCTGGGCATAGCCGGAAAATTCCTTGTCCTTTTTAATATTCGTCGCGTCCTGCAAATG
>JACDEB010000033.1 GCA_013816595.1 Sphingomonas sp.
GCCGTTCCATCGCCAGTGCCGTCCTCCGGTTCCGCTTCGCTCCACCTCCGGCCAACACTGGCGATGGAGGTCATCATGCACTAACAATCAAACTGGACCACTCGCTGGGGGCCGGTCAGTATCGACCGCGTCGCGATACGCTTTGCGAAGCTCACTCCAGTCGGTTGCGGTCAAACTCGCCGGTTCGTTCAACCCTTGGAGAACTCGCCAGCTTGCGCGCTCTTCTGTAGCAGTAGGTGCAAAATCGTCGTAAGACCCGGCCACCGCAAAATAGGCCCGCTTTTCACTCAGCTAAATATGCGACAGCGACCCGTCCGCGCTCGCCATCCGCAATGCGTCCTGAGTAGCATTCCATCGTGCGGGGCGACCGATTGGCGCGATAATCCCAAGCGGCAATCCGCGATCGTAGCGCTGGAAGACGACCTTGAGTTCGTTTAATCGCTTGTCGAGGCAGCCTTGCACGACCATGCGTGCCGACATCGATTCCCACATGCCGGAAACATCTTCGTCAAGCGCTGCCTTCTGGGCTTTAACCGTGTTCCGCCAGTGCCAATTGTCAACGAGCTGTTCCGCGCCCAGCGCAATCAAAACGCCGACGACGATGATACCGACCTCGCCGACGAACTCGCGCCAACCGCGCAGCGGTTTGGGCAGATGAAATTGCATGAAGGCGCCCCCGTTTCATGGTGAAGGCTAACAAAAGCGCTAGTGTCGCAATGGGTCGAAAGCGGACATTAAAGCTGATCGGCGAAAATGCAGGCCGCTTAGTAATATACCGGATCGAGCATCGCCGTGGATCTGGTCGAGAAAGCGGGTGCGTTTTGAGACCAAAAGGAACCATCGGTTAAATGCCGGAGAGCTTGATACCTGCGACCGATTTTGCTCCTTTTTGAGAAGAAACCTCCCTGTTATTCTCCTCCCGCCTCCATGTTATTCTGGAGCCGGACGGATTTTCGTTGGCTTAGTTAAGCCGTTGATTTTGAAAATTAAGTCGTTCGAAACGCGCTTCGAACGCCCGTGTGACCTCGCTGTTATTGGACATTTTTTCGAAAAACAGGGAAGAGCGAAGTTATCGCTGGACTGAGACCGCACCACGCAGTCAAACACCATAAGCGATCACCCGGCCGCTGCATTCGCCGAACCCGATGCGGACCGTGCCCACCTTGCCGTCGCCTTCGCACCAGGCGCGCATGACAATTTCGTCGCCGTCCTCAAGGAAGCTGCGGGTTTCGCCGCTGTCGAGGCTCAGCGGGGTCTTGCCGCCATTGCTGATCTCCATCAGCGACCCGAGGCCGGTGTCGCTGGCGGTCGACAGGGTCCCGGTGCCAATGAGGTCGCCAGGTTGGAGGTTGCAGCCATTAGCGCTGTGATGGGTGACGATCTGCGCCGCGCTCCAATACATTGCCGCCTCCGCCGAACCGCGCGACAGGACGTGCGGCGCAATGCCGGCGGAGCGCATCTTGGCGGTCGTCAGCGTGACTTCGAGCTGGATCGCAAGCGCACCGGCGGAGCGGTCGTCGGGGTCGTCGAGATAGGCTAGCGGGGCGGGATCGCCGGCGGGGCGCGGCGGCATCGCCCTGCGGAACGGAGCAAGCGCCAGCGGGCTGACCATCCACGGCGACACGCTGGTGAGGAAGTTCTTTGCCAGAAACGGCCCGAGCGGCTGATATTCCCACGCCTGAAGGTCACGCGCCGACCAATCGTTGAGCACGCAGAAACCAGCGATATGATCGGCCGCCTCGGCGATCGGGATCGGCTGGCCAAGCTCATTGCCGCGCCCGATCCACAGACCAAGTTCGAGCTCGTAATCGAGCCGCTTACACGGGCCATATTCGGGCGCATCGGAATCCGCCGCCTTGCGCTGGCCATTGGGGCGGATAACCGGCTCGCCCGACGCTCGAACCGAGCTTGCCCGACCGTGATAGCCAATCGGAATATATTTATAGTTTGGAAGCAGCGGATTGTCGGGCCGAAACTGCTTGCCGATGTTGGTGGCGTGATGAATGCCAACGTAGAAATCAGTATAATCGCCGACCATGCACGGGACATGCATGTGGACTTCGCTCTGGCCGATGAGGTGCGGCTCGACGTCGTCGCGATAGCGCTCGTCGGAGAGCAATTCGTGGAGGCGCTCGCGCAATTCCGATTGCGCTGAATGACCGCGGGCAAGGAAGGCGTTAAGCACCGGCTGGGCCAGATCGTCGACCCAGTCGCCGTCGAGCAATCCAGCATCGGCGAGGGCCGGCAGATCGAGGATATAATCGCCGATCGCAGCGCCCGGCCGGCGCAGGCCCTTGGCTTCGGAAAAAATGCCCAGCGGCAAATTCTGGAGCGGGAAGTCGCTTCCCTGATTGGCGCTCGCGACCCAGCTTGTGGCGGCGAGGTCGGTGGTGGGATCGGCGGCGCTCATGGCAATTTCGCTTTCGGAAAGCCGGCCCAGGCAAGGTCATAGTCGCTTTGCGCATGGTCGAGCGCGTAGCGGGTTGGTCGGTACGGCCAGCAGCTTTCGACCATGAACGCCAACGTCCCATCGATCTTGTGCGGTTTGAGGTCCGCTGTGCTCGCGGCCTTCCAGCTGTCGAGATCGGGGCCGTGGCCACTCATCAGATTATGGAGCGACAGCCCGCCCGGAGCGAAGCCCTCGGCCTTGGCGTCATAGGCGCCATGGATCAGGCCCATCGCCTCGCTCATGACGTTGCGGTGAAACCACGGCGGCCGGAACGTATCCTCCGCGACCATCCAGCGCGGTGGGAAAATGACGAAGTCCGCATTGGCCCTGCCGGGCACGTCGCTGGGGCTGGTCAGAACCGTGAAGATTGACGGATCGGGATGGTCGAAACTGACCGACCCGATGGTGTTGAAGCGGGCCAGATCATAGCGGCAGGGAGCATAACTGCCGTGCCAGGCGACGACATCGAGCGGGCTATGGTCGAGCGTCGTCGACCACAGGTTGCCGAGATATTTCTGAATGACCTGCGTTTGCTCATCCTTGTCCTCGAACGCCGCCACCGGGGTTTCGAAATCGCGCGGATTGGCGAGGCCGTTGGCGCCGATCGGCCCGAGTTCGGGAAGTCGGAAGGGAAGTCCGTGGTTCTCCGCGATATACCCGCTCGCCTCGCCATCGATTTCGACCTTGAACCTGATCCCGCGCGGGATAATCGCGACCGACCCAGGCGCAACGTCGATATGGCCCAGCTCGGTGACGATATGGAGCGCGCCCGATTGCGGCAGGATCAGCAATTCGCCGTCGGCATCGACGAACACGCGCCGATCCATCGATCGTGACGCGCGATACAAATGGACCGCGACTCCTTCGAGGTCGGCGGGATCGCGATTGGCGAGCATGGTGACGATGCCATCGACGAAGTCGCAATCGGCCGGCAAATCGGCCGGCGGATCCCAGCGCAGCCGGTTGGGCGCGAGCGGGCCGTCGACCGTCCCCGGCGCGAACAGCGGTGCGCCGGCATAGCCTTCGAACGGGCGATGGTCGGCGGTCGGCCGCAGGCGATAGAGCCACGAGCGGCGGTTCTCATGGCGCGGCGCGGTAAAGGCGCTGCCCGACAATTGCTCGGTGTAGAGGCCAAAGGCCGGCCGCTGCGGGCTGTTTCGGCCATGAGGAAGGGCGCCGGGCACGGCTTCGCTTTCGAATTGCCCGCCAAAGCCGCTCAGATAGGAAGATGTGGTGCTCATCGACGCTCCGGTTAGTGCGTCGGTGCTAGAAACTCAAACGAGCACGGCTCCATGAAGGAACCGCGCCCGGATGAAACGTTGAGGAGCGAGCCCTCAGTTGGTATTGACGTTGACGTCGATCTTGTCGGGAACTTCGACCGTGGTCTTGTCACCGCCAAGACCGAGCTGTCCGCGGAACAGGAACAGCAATACCAGAACGATGATGATCAGGATCACGACCGCGACCACGCCGCCGCTCCCGTTGCCGCCAGTTTCGACAATCGTCGTTTTATCGCCGTCGTTATCGGCCATGGAAACTCTCCCTGTTTACAGCTGTTTTAGCAGCGTAACGAACGAAGCTCTGCTAAACCAGTTCCGAATGGAGGAAAGAGCGTGAAATTAAACATGCTGGTGGCCGCCGCTCTGGCACTTGGCGCAAGTGGCTGTGGCGGATCGGAAAAAGATGCCAATCTCGCAGGCAATGCGGTCAACGCGGCGGCCGCTGACGGCGGGGCAGAAGCGAATGCGCTTGCCAGCGACTTTGAGTCCGCTTCGCCGGGCAATCCCAAAAGCCCCGCGGCCGCCAAGGCGGTGGTCACCGACTATGCCGCACTGGCGGAGAAGGAGCAGTTTACGCAAGCCGCCAGATATTGGACGAACGCCACCGCCGCGGCCCAATTTGCCTCGACCCTTGAGGATTACCCCAAGGTCAAGATGACGGCCGGCGAGCCCAGCGACGAAGAAGGCGCGATGGGATCAATTTTCATCACTGTTCCGCTGACACTCGACCTGACTTTGCGCAGCGGGTCGCCCTTTCAGATGACGTGCAAGGCCGCAGTCCGCCGGATCAATGATGTGCCCGGATCGAGCGCTGAGCAACGCCGCTGGCACATCGAGTCGATCGACTGCTGAAGCGGCAGGCTAAATGCCGTTGATGATATCGGCGATTTTCGCGGCGTCGTCGCTGGTTACCGGAGCGCCGGTGACGTCGGTCGGTTCGCCCGCGGTCGCGGAGGGCGCTGCAATGTCGAGCGCGAACCAGATGATCCCGGCCGCCCAGATGAGCGCCATCCAGCGGCTTTTGAAGATACTGCTGTGCTTCATCGGGATCATGATGCGTCAAGCATCCGCCACGCGCGTTAAGATATGATGATCAGGCCGCGTCGGGCGCGACAATCCTGGTTCTGCTGCGGCTGAGCGCGAGCGCCATTCCGGCCAGGACCAGCAACGCCCCGGCAATGGTCAAAGCAGCCCATTGATACGCCTCCAGCCAGGTCGAAAAGCCCATTGCGATAATCGGTACGATCATGCTCGAATAAGCCGCGCGGGCAGGACCGATTCGCCGCACGACCGGATAATAAAGGCTGAATGCGAGCACCGAGGCGAACAAGGCGAGATAGACCAGGCCAAGCCAATAGGCCGGTGCGCTGACGATGACCGGCGGCCCGGCGACGGCAAGGGCGATCAGACAGTCGATCAGCGCGCCCGCGGCCATCGACCAGGCGAGCAGGCTAAACAAGGGCAAATGGCGGATCTGCGGTCGCGCTTGGAAGACATTGGCGATCGACGCACCGATCATCCCGAACAGGGTCCAGCCGATGCCGATTGCGATCGCCCGCGGCGCCACGCTGCCTTCGCGCAATTCATGGACGAACAGCAGCGCGACCCCGGCGACGGCGACCAGCGACCCCCACAGGAAACGCTGGTTGGGCTTTTGCCCGAGCATTGCCCAGGCAAGAAGGCTGCTGGGGATGAGGAGCAGTGCAAATACCGTCGCGACGACGCCCGACGTAATGTAGCGCTCGGCGAGATAGACGGCGTTGAAATTGATTGCGAACTGGGTGAAGCCGAGGAAGCCGATTGTCGGCGCGCTGGCCCAGCCGAGCGCCAGGCTCTGGCCCTTGAACCGCGCCACCACGGCCATTGCAGCGGCGGCGATGATGAAGCGGTAGGCGACCGACCATTGCGGCGGGACGGCCCCGATGTGCACACCGAGCTGCCCTCCAATCTGACTTCGGATGACGATCCACGTCGATCCCCAGATGGCGGTGAAAATGATGAACGGAAGGATGACGCCCTTGAGGTTCGCTTCCTCCCTGCCGGTCACAGCGCCGCGATCGCCGCAGCCAGCCGGTCGGCTTCATCGCTAGTCCGGTCCCAGCTTGCGACCAGGCGGATTTCACCCGCTCGCCAGTCGTAAAAGTCGAAGCCCAGCGCCCGCAGGGAAGCGGCCTCGTCGGCGCTGACGCGGAGGAACAGCTCATTGGCCTCGACCGGAAACAGCAAGCGGTCCGGCGCCCCCGCGCCTATCCGGCGGGCGATGTCGTTGGCGGCGCGGGCGTTGGTCAGCCACAAATCGTCCTCGAGCATCGCCAGCAGCTGAGCGGCCAGCATCCGCCCTTTGGACAAGAGGTGCCCCGAGCGCTTGCGGCGGATCGCGATTTCTTCGGCGAGGTCGGTGCGGAACAGCACCAAGGCCTCGGCATTAAGCCCGCCGTTCTTGACGAAGCCGAAGGACAAGGCATCGACCCCGGCACGCCAGGTGACGTCGGCCGGGCTGTCGCCGGTAAACGCCACAGCATTGGCGAGCCGGGCGCCATCCATGTGGAAGGCGAGTCCGCGCTGCTTTGCCAGTTGCCCCAGCTCGGCCACTTCGGCGGCGCGGTAACTGAGGCCATATTCGGTCGCGTTGGTGATGCTCAGCGCCTTGGGCTGGACCTGGTGAACATCGGGCCAGATGCGTTCGCAGGTGGCGGCGACGGCTTCGGGGGTGAGCTTGGCGCCCGTTCCATCGACCAAGATGAGCTTGGCGCCGCCGGTGAAAAAGCCGGGACCTCCGGCCTCGTCGACCTCGATATGGGCATCGCGGTGGCACAGGATCCCGCCGTAGGGCGGGCACAGAGCGGCCAGAGCAAGGCAGTTGGCGGCGGTCCCGGTCGTCACCCAAAGCACCCGGACGTCGCGTTCGAACAAAGCGGAAAATGCGCTGTCGAGGCGGGCGCTGTAGGCATCGCCGTCATAAGCGGTGTCGGCGTGATTGGCGTTGACGACGGCTTCCATCACTTTGGGATGGGCGGCAGCGGCATTGTCCGAGATGAAGCGCATTGCGGCGCTGTGGCGGCACCGCGCCTGCCGGTCAATGTCCGAAAATGGTGCTGCCGAAGGGGATCGAACCCTTGACCTCAGCCTTACCAAGGATGCGCTCTACCACTGAGCTACGGCAGCACTTATTCGCGGGAAGCGCCGCGCCTATGGCCGCAGCCCAAGCAAGCTGTCAAGGAAGCCATCATGAGCGCCACGGAAAAAGACGAGAAAGCCGAACGGCTTGCCGCCGCGCTGCGCGAAAATCTCAAGCGCCGCAAAGCCCAGGCCCGAACGATCACCCGGCCCGAACCCACGGCCGACCGCGACCCCTAGCCGTCGCCCTTCATCAGGAAGGCGTTCAATTTATTGCCGTCGGGATCGCGGAAATAGCCGGCGTAAAAACCGCCGCCGCGGTCACCCGGAGGACCCTCGTCAGTCCCGCCATTGCTCAGCGCCAGATCATAGAGCCGCTGGACCTGTTCCTCATCCTTGGCTTCCAATGCGACCATCACGCCATTGCCAATGCTCGCGGCCTGGCCGTCGAATGGCTTGGTGATGCCAATGCCGGCGCCGCCGTCGGGCTTGCCCCAGGCGATGAATTGGTCGTTTTCCATCATCCGGCCAACGCCCAACTCACCGCATAAAGCGTCGTAGAATTTGGCCGACTTGTCGCGGTCGTTGGTGCCGAGTGTCACATAACCGATCATCGCCTTGCTCCTCTTCGAATCGATGAGAACATTACGCGAACATCGACGCAATTGTCAAAGCGGCGCGCACGCCTCTTCGAGCCACGTTTTGTCGGCACCAGCGAGCTGCGGTGCGATTTTTGCCAGCACCTGAGCATGGTAATCGTCGAGCCACTTGCGTTCGGCTGGCGACAGCATCGCGACCTCGACCAGCCGACGGTCGATCGGAGCGAAGGTCAGGGTTTCAAAGCCCAAGGTCTCCTTTTCCGCACCGTCGACCGGACGCTCGACCACGAGCACCAGATTTTCGATCCGGATGCCATATTCATGCGCTTTATAATAACCCGGCTCGTTGCTGAGGATCATGCCCGCGACCAGCGGCTCATCGCCCCCGGCCTGACTGCTCCCGACCGGGGCAATCCGCTGCGGCCCTTCGTGGACCGACAGGAAACTGCCGACTCCGTGGCCGGTGCCATGGGCGTAATCCAGCCCTGCTTCCCACAATGGCCGACGAGCGAAACTGTCGAGCTGCGACCCGCGGACACCCTTGGGAAAGATCGCCGTCGCAATTGCGATATGGCCCTGGAGAACGCGGGTGAAGCGGTCGCGCATTTCGGCGGTCGGCTCGCCGATCGGGACGGTGCGGGTGATATCGGTGGTGCCGTCGAGATATTGCCCGCCGGAATCGATCAGGTAGAGCGAGCCCTGCTCAAGCTTGCGGTTGGTCTCGTCGCTCGATTTGTAATGGACAATCGCGCCATTGGGGCCAGCACCCGAAATGCTGTCGAACGACAAATCGCGAAGCAACGGCGATTCGCGCCGCAGCGCCTCGAGATGGTCGGAAGCCTTGAGCTCGTCGACATCGCCCTTTGGCGCCTCCTCGTCGATCCACCGCAGGAACCGCGAAATGACCGCTCCGTCGCGCGCCTGGGCGGCTTTCTGGCCGGCGATCTCGACTGGGTTTTTGACCGCCTTGGGCAAGATCGTCGGATCGCGCAGCGCGATGATTTTCGCCCCGGCCTTTTCCAGCCCTTCGAAGATGGCGGCGACCGCACGTTCGGGATCGACGATCACCGTCTTGCCCTTATATTCGGTCAGCGCCCCTTCGAAATCGTCGCGTTCGTGCAGCCTGACGCCATTGCCGAGGTGCTGGCGAATGTCCGCATCGATCTTTTCGCCGGCAACGAACAGGTCAGCAGTGCCATCGGCATTGACGATCGCATAAGCCAGAGCGACCGGTGTGCGCGATACATCTTCACCCCGAACATTGAACGCCCAGGCGATCGAATCGAGCGCCGACAAAACCGCCGCGTCGGCCTTGTTCTGGCCCAGCCAGTCGCCGATTTCCTGGCGCTTTTCGGCGCCCGAACGGCCAGTATATTCGTCCTTCTGGACCGCCAGCTTGGCCTTCGACGCGGCCGGTTTGTCGGACCACACGCGATCGATTGGATTGGTCTTCACCGGGACCAGTTCGGCGCCGCGCTCGGCCAGCGATTCCTTGGCCTTTTTGACCCAGTCGCGGGTGTGGAGCCAGGGGTCGTAGCCGATCCGAGCGCCCTCGGGCGAATGTTCGCTGAGCCAATCGGCGATACTCGTTTCGGGCACCGATTCGTAGCTCCAATTGGCGCCGTCGACCTGGCTTCGGACCTGCAGCGTGTAGCGGCCATCGGTGAAAATCGCCGCTTCCTCGGGCAATACCACCGCCGAACCGGCCGAGCCCTTGAACCCGGTCAGCCACGCCAGCCGCTGAGCATAACTGCCGACATATTCGGACATATGCTCATCGGTCAGTGGAACGACGAATCCGTCGAGGCGGTCGGCCTTGAGCTGGTCGCGCAGGGCTTTGAGGCGGTCGGCATAAGTGGACATTGACTGGCTCCGTTCGACTCTCAGCTAATCCACCCGGGCCCGCGGTTAAAGGGCCAGTGCGGGCGAAACCTAAAAAATGGCGGAGTGAATGAGTGAAAGCGGGGAGCTTCGTCCACTTTGTGACTTTTGGCGAACAAATCCGCGAAGCTCGCGCGTGCGCCGAATGGAAGATGCCGACTTATCGCCGAGTCCATGCGCCTTTACTTGGCCTGTAGGACAGGATTTTCTTGCGGGGCTTGCGAAATTTTCCCGTCCGCTCGCGCTTGACGGTGATGGACCCCTGTGCCTCAATCGGAGCATGGCGAACGACGGCATAGAGCAGGAATTGGCCCAGGCGGAGCGCGCCAGTCAAGCTGGCCTGCGCGACCAGGCGCGAGGGCATTTCGAGGCCGTGCTGGCGATTGATGAGGGGGAGCCCACAGCCCGCAATTGGCTTGGCGCCGATGCCCTTGAGCGGGCCGATGCAGCAGCGGCCGCGGTCCATTTCGAAATCGCCAGCAGACGCGAGCCGGGGGAGCGGTCGCACTGGCTGAATTTGGCAGCCGCACACCGTATTCTCGACCAATCGGAGCGCGAGCGCGAAGCGATCGAGAAGGCGCTGGCCATCGACCAGACCGATCTTCTCGCCTTGGTCCGAATATCCGAGCTTCACGAGCGGTTGGGCGAGGACGTGTCCGCGGCCGAGCGTTGGACCGCAGTGCTCGCGCTATCATCGAACATCCGCGATCCATCGCCCGAATTCGCCGACATCCTGACGCATGCGAAGCATTATGTCGCACAGCAGCAACGGACATTCGCGAGTGCCGTGGATAGCGCGCTGGCCGCTGAACTGGCCGCGGCCACTGCGCGCGACCGGCGGATGCGTGGCTGGGCCGGCGGCCGATCTACACCAACCATTGCGAAGGGCTGCATTACCCGTTTCTGCCAGCGGATGAATTTTTCGACGCCGACCATTTTCCCTGGCTGAGCGAGTTCGAAGCCGCGACCGCGATGATCGTCGCCGAGCTTGAGGCGATTCTGGCTGACCCGCAGACGGTCCTGGCACCCTATATTTCGCAGCCGCCGGGAGTGCCGGAGAACCTCTGGTCGGCCCTCGACAAATCGCTCGACTGGGGGGCGTTCCATTTGTGGAAGGAGGGCGAGCGTTTCCACGACGCCTGCGCGCGCGCGCCGCGGACCGCTGCACTGCTCGAATCTCTTCCGATCTGTCACATCGACGGGCGGGCGCCCAACATCTTCTTCTCGATCCTCAAGGCCGGCAGCCACATTCCGCCGCACACCGGCGTGACCAATGTGCGAAGCGTCGTCCATTTACCATTGATCGTGCCCGAGCAATGCGCGTTCCGGGTCGGCGGAGAGACCCGCGCCTGGGTCGAAGGCCAGGCATTCGCGTTCGACGACACCATCGAGCATGAGGCCTGGAACCGCAGCGAGCAGGATCGCGCGGTGTTGATCATCGACGTGTGGAATCCGTATCTCAGCGATCATGAGCGAACCATGATCCGTGGCCTTTACGGAGCGGCCGACGGGCAGCGCGGCTGAGCGGGGTCCAAGAAAGCGCGGATTAGGGCTGGACGCACCGCCTTCATCTTGCTTTCGCGTTTCAATGACCGATCCCAAGCCTCAGACCAGCCCGCCAGGCGCGGCCCGCAAGCCCCATAGCTACACCCATCACGGGGTGACTGTTGACGATCCGTGGGCGTGGCTTCGCGACCCGGCCTATCCCGAGGTCAAGGACCCCGCGATCCTCGATTATCTCAACGCTGAAAATGCGTTTTTCGGCGACTGGAAAGCCAAGCACCAGGCGCTGCTCGATACGTTGTTCGCGGAGATGAAGGGGCGGATCAAGGACGACGACCGCTCGGTCCCGATCAAGGATGGCGAATGGCTTTACTGGTGGGCGTTCACCACCGGAGCGCAATATCGCACCTGGTATCGCAAGCCCATCGCGGGCGGAGATGAGCAGATCATCTTCGACGAGCCGGCCGAGGCCGCGGGGAAAGACTATTTCGTGCTCGGCGCGATGGAGGTCAGCCCCGACCACAGCCTGATGGCGACTTTGATCGACGACGATGGATCCGAGCGCTTCCAGCTGCGCATCCGCGACCTCGCCAGCGGCAAGGATATTGAGACCGTGACCGACGTCGGCATCGGCCAGCCGACCTGGTCCAACGACAGCAAGGGCGTGCTGTTCACCGAGGTCAACGATCAGTGGCGCAGTTACCGCGCCCGCTATCACCGGTTGGGGGACGATCCGGCCAATGCGGTAACGCTCTACGAGGAAACCGAGGACCTCGGTTTCTCGGTCGGGATCGGCAAGTCGCAGGACGAAAGCACGATCTTCATCGGAACCGGCGACAACACCACCAGCGAAGTGCGCTTCGTGTCCGCCGACGACCCGGCCCAGCCGCTGACGTTGATCAAGCCGCGCCACGCCAATCGCGAATATGACGTCGATGCGGCGCACGGCAAATTATGGATCCTGACCAACGACGAGCACATCAATTTTCGACTCGCCGAGGCCGATCCGGAGCGTCCCGCGGAGTGGTCGACGGTGATAGCCGGGTCCGACGACATCTATTTAACCGACGTCACCCCCTATCGCGACTGGCTCGCGGTCACCCGCCGGGTTGCTGGGCTCGATCAGCTGGCGCTGCGCGATTATGCCGGCGAAGAAACGCCCCTGCCGTTCGAAGAAGCGAGCTTCACCGCGTATCTCCACGGCAATCCCGAGTTCGCACCGGCGACTGTGCGGGTCGGCTATTCGTCGATGGTGACGCCGACGACGGTGCTAGATTATCACCCCGACACGCGCGCCTTCGATATTCGCAAAGTCCAGGAAATTCCCTCGGGCTATGACGGCTCGCTCTACACCACCGAGCGGATCGAGGTGACCGCGCGCGACGGCGTCAAGGTGCCGGTGTCGGTGGTCACCAAAAAAGGCTTTCCGCGCGACGGCAGCGGGCGGCTGTTTCTCTATGCTTATGGCGCGTATGGCCATGCGGTCGCGCCGACCTTCAATTCCAACCGGCTGAGCCTGCTCGACCGCGGTTTCGCCTGCGCGATCGCCCATATCCGCGGCGGCGACGACCTTGGCTATCGCTGGTTCCTCGACGGCAAGTTGATGAAGCGGACCAACACCTTCAACGACTTCGTCGATGTCGCCAGGGGACTGGTCGCGGAAGGCTTTGCGGCGCCCGGCCGGATCGGCATCAACGGCGGCTCGGCCGGCGGCGAACTGATGGGCGCGGTGGCCAATAGCGACCCCGAACTGTGGGGCGCGATCGTCGCCGACGTGCCGTTCGTCGATGTGCTTTCGACGATGCTCGACGACACGCTTCCGCTGACTCCGGGCGAGTGGCCCGAATGGGGTAATCCGATTGCCGACGAAGCGGTGTTCCACTACATCAAAAGCTACAGCCCGTACGACAACGTCACCGCGCAAAATTATCCGCCGATGCTCATCACCGGCGGCCTGTCGGACCCGCGCGTGACCTATTGGGAGCCGGCCAAATGGGCGGCGAAATTGCGCGCCACCAAGACCGACGACAAGCCGCTTCTGCTCAAGATCAACATGGGTGCGGGCCATGGCGGCAAATCGGGCCGGTGGGAGTCGCTCCACGAGGTGGCGGAGACTTACGCCTTCATCCTGACCGAGATCGCCGAGTGAGCAAACGCCCCGTGTTCGAGCGCCGCATCACCGCGACCGATGACCACATCGACGAGCTTGGCCATGTCAATAATGCGGTGTGGGTGCAGTGGATTCAGGACGTTGCGGTGGCCCATTGGGAAGCGGTTTCCGGCCCGGCACACAAGGACGCTTTTTTCTGGGTCGTGGTGCGGCATGAGCTCGATTATTTGCGCGCCGTCTTTCCCGGCGAAACCGTCACCGGTCGAACCTGGGTCGGCGAAGCGCCCAAGGGCGCGCGGTTCGACCGCCACATGGAATTCATCGGCGAGGACGGCAAAGTGCGGGTTCGAGCGCTGACCATTTGGGCGATCATCGACCAGGCCGCGGGTCGGCCGATCCGGGTTCCGCCAGAGGTGGTGGCGCCGTTCCTCGGCGAAGTTTAAGAAGGCGCAATGAGCAAAACCGTTCTCTACGATTATTGGCGTTCGTCCGCCGCCTATCGAGTGCGAATCGCCCTCAACCTCAAAGGCGTGGATTACGAAAGCCAGTCGGTGAACCTTGCGGCTGGCGAGCAAAAGGACGCGGCGTATCGCGCGATCAACCCGCAAGGCTTCGTTCCAATGCTCGACATCGACGGGCTCAAACTAACCCAGAGCCTGTCGATCATGGTCTATCTCGACCAGACCCGGCCCGAGCCGATGCTCATGCCGCGCGATCCGGCCGACGGCGCCCATGTCCGGGCAATGGCACTGGCGATCGCCTGCGACATTCACCCGCTCAACAATCTGCGCGTGCTTAAATATCTCAAGGGCGAGCTGGGCCAGGAACAGGACGCGGTCGACGATTGGTACCGGCACTGGATCGCTGAAGGCTTCACCGCGCTGGAGGCGATGGCCGCGCCGCGCGCGGGTGCGCTGATGTTCGGCGATGAACCGACCATCGCCGACGTCTGCCTGGTCCCGCAAATGTTCAACGCGCGCCGGTTCGATGTACCGCTCGATGCCTTCCCCACTCTCGTCCGCGCCGACGCCAGTGCGTGCGGGCTCGAACCCTTCGCTGCCGCCCACCCAGATCGCCAAGGGTCCCATCAGGAGCAACCCCAATGAACCGAGCCGAGTCGATGAACCGCGGGATCACCGGCGTCTCGCCGCTCAGCGATGTCTCGATCCCGTCCCTCAAGGGCAAGGTCAGCGACGAGGAATGGGCGATCCGCGTCGACCTCGCCGCCGCCTACCGGCTGATCGCTTATTACGGCTGGGACGACCTCATCTTCACCCACCTCAGCGCGCGCATCCCCGGCCCCGAGCACCATTTCCTGCTCAACCCCTATAACCTCATGTTCGAGGAAGTGACGGCAAGCGCGCTGGTCAAGGTCGACATCCACGGCAATGCGGTCGATCCGACGCCGTTCATCACCAACCCCGCCGGTTTCACCATCCATTCGGCGATCCACATGGCGCGCGACGATGCCCATGCGGTGATGCATTTGCACACCCCCGCGGGCCAGGCGGTCAGCGCCCATGACGAGGGCCTGCTGCCGCTGACCCAGACCGCGATGCTGGTCCGCACCGACCTTGCCTTTCACGATTATGAAGGGGTGGCGACCGACCTCGACGAGCGCGAGCGGCTGGTCGCCGACCTTGGCGACAAGGGCGGGATGATCCTGCGCAACCACGGCACTTTGGCGGTCGGCGGCAATGTCGGCGAATGCTTCATCAAGCTCTATTTCATCGAACGCGCGTGCCAGGCCCAGATCATGGCGCTGTCGGCCGGCGACAAATGCAACAACCCGCCCCAGGGCACGCCCGAACTCGCCGCCGATCAGGGCATGGCCGGGCTCAAGGTCGCTGCCAATCTGCTTGCCTGGCCGGCATTGCTGCGCAAGGCCTACCGGCTCGATCCCAACTTCGCGACCTGAGCGGGGTGAGCACGCCAGCGTCGATCGCCGATTTCCGGGCGCTGGCTAAGGTGCGGCTGCCGCACTTCCTGTTCGAATATGTCGATGGCGGCAGTTACGACGAGGTCACTCTAGAGCGGAATGTCGCCGATCTGCGCGCGCTCTCGCTGCGCCAGCGGGTGCTTCGCGATGTCTCCGCGATCGATACATCGACCGAGCTGTTCGGGCGCCGCTGGTCGCTGCCGGTCGGCTTGGGTCCGGTCGGACTGGCGGGCATGTATGCGCGGCGCGGCGAGGTTCAGGCGGCGCGCGCCGCGGCCTCCGCCAACGTACCCTTCGCATTGTCGACGGTCAGCGCTTGCTCGCTCGCCGAGGTCGCGTCGGGCGCGGGGGCGCCGTGGTTCCAGCTCTATTTCGTCAAGGACCGCGGGTTCGTCGCCGACCTCATCGCCCGCGCCAGAGAGGCCAGATGCGGCGCTCTGGTGCTGACCGTCGACCTCGCGGTGCCGGGATCGCGCTATCGCGATGCGCGGGCCGCTGGCGGCGGTCTCAAGCGCTGGAGCCAGCTGCTCGCGCGTCCCCAATGGCTGTGGGATGTCGGGCTTCACGGGCGCCCGCACAGCCTCGGCAATCTCGCGCCGATCGTCGGGCGCAAAGCGCCGCTGAGCGATTTTCAGGCCTGGATCCACGCCAATTTCGACCCTTCGGTCAGCTGGAAAGACGTCGAATGGGTAAAGTCGCAGTGGGACGGGCCGCTGATCATCAAGGGCGTGCTCGATCCCGACGATGCGAAAGCCGCGGTGGACAGCGGAGCGCAAGGCGTGGTCGTGTCCAACCACGGCGGGCGCCAGCTCGACGGAGTCATATCCAGCGCCGCGGCCTTGCCGCGCATCGCCGAGGCGATGTCGGGAAAGACCAAAATCCTTGCCGACGGCGGGGTCCGCTCCGGGCTGGATGTAGTGCGGATGCTAAGCCTCGGCGCCGACTTCGTCCTGCTCGGCCGCGCCTGGGCCTACGCGCTCGCCAGCGGCGGCCAGTCGGGCGTCGCGCACATGCTCAAATTGATCGAGGCCGAAATACGGGTGGCGATGGCGCTGACCGGAGTGACATCGATCGGCGGTATCGACGGCCAGCTGATCGACCGCGGGTAGGGGTTGATTGAGGGCGACAATGTCCGCTTTGGGTGGAAAACGGACGCTAAGCCGCACCGTCGCCAAATCCCACATCGCCATTGAAATACTGCGCGACCGAGCCAATCCTCGTACGCGCCGCCCAAGGTCCGCGACGCGACTTAAGTTTTAAGTATTCCGGCCACGCGGTCTCGCTCCTGCCAAACCTCCCCACGTGCCTGGTCGATTGCCTCTAGGAGCTCGGGGCACGACGCTTCTGCAACCGGCCAGACGTATGAGTGGGTGGGACCCAGCATGCGCATCTGTCGCTCGGTAAGTAGCCCTATAGCCACTATGGGCTCGCTGACCACATTCCGCTCCGTTGATGTATGCTGGACTTGAAGCCCATCTCTGGTGATCTTGCCGAGCAAGTCGACAAATTCGTCGGGAAGCGATTCGCGCGCTGTGTCGTCGTAGAGCGTGTGCAATGCGCGCCTGAGACGCGCGATCGTTAACGCCGCCTCATCGGTCACGCTGCGCCCGTGCAAAATCGCATTCGTCCCAACCCACACTAGTACAGCAGCTACGGCTAGTGCTGGCACTAGACAAAGAGCCACAAGGATGACGCCAAGGTTCATGGTCGGCACCTCACTAAGCGTGTCGTCTGCCAAGAATTGACGAATTTCCTTGAGATAGCAACGTTCCGGCGTGGCCTTATCTTGCTTCGAAGCTGACACTCAGGAAGCTTCACGACCATGAGCCGTCGAGCGCCGCGAGCCCATACAGCAGCATTTCAATTCAACGACTTGGGCGAAGAGCCTGGGGCTAATGTCCGCTTTGGGTCGAAAGCGGACACTCAGCTAATGTCCGCAATGGGTCGAAAGCGGACATTAGCCGAATGTCCGCGATGGGGGGAAACGGACATAATGCCGTACTTCGGTTGAACATCTCACCGGATTTGAATTACGTAGGCTCTTCGGTATCGAGAAGGGCAACCGTGAACGAACCGGAACCACCCAGCGAATTAAATCCGCCGATCTTGCGACCGGTGTTCGTCAGCTATTCGACGGCGGACCGTAAACAGGCGTTGGCCGTGTGCAAGGCGATCGAGAATCGCGGCACGCCATGCTGGATATCGACCCGCGATGTCGCCCTTGGGGAAAACTACCAGGAAGCTATCGTCCGGTCGATCCGCAATGCCCGGGCCGTGGCCCTTATCTTCTCCAAGGCGGCCAACGACAGTGACGAGATCAAAAAGGAGCTTTCGCTCGCAAGCCGTTACCGAGTGCCGGTCATGGCGCTGAGGGTTCAGGACGTCGAGCCGAGCGACGCCTTTGCTTACGAGCTTTCGACTCGCCAGTGGATCGACGCGTTTGAAGGCTGGGACCGATCGATCGACTCGCTGGTCAGCCGAATTGAGCAACTTCCAGGCGAGCAGCCGGCGGCTACCGAGGATGCGTCACCCGATCGCCGCCGTTCGACTTTCTCCTCGCGGCGTTCAGTGGCGACCGCGGCGCTCGCGGGCATCTCCTGCTTGTCTTGGCTGCCGGGGCGTGGTGGATTATATCGCACCCCCCCGCGGCGCACAGCATGTCAGTCCGCCTCTCCGGGTTCCAATTGCTGTCTGCCGACCTGCCCGCCACCACGCGCGAAGCGATTGACTCCGAAATTGCCGCGGCGTTCAACGCCGATGGCGTTGTCGACATCTCCACCGCCAGCGCCCCGCCCGCGGGCTCGTCGTCGGCTTATGCGCTTGGTGGGACGATCCAGCGCGTCGGCGGCACGATCCGCGTCATCACCCGCCTCACCAACGAGCGCAGTGGTGCCACGCTTTGGTCCGACAAAGCCAATTACGACGGTGCCGATGCGCCCAAAATCCCGCGCCACATCGCGGTTGATGCCGGCAACGTCGTTCGCTGCGGATTGTTCGGCGCCTCCACCTACAAACGCCCGCTGCCCGACAGCGTGCTCGGGGATTACCTCCAATTTTGCCAGGGGCATTGGGATCCCCAGCTCGATGACGGGCGCAAGGCGCTGGTCCCCGCGCAACGCGTCGTCGCTGCGGTCCCCGATTTCTCGTGGGGCTGGGCGGCGGTTGCCGGGGGTTACTGGAAAGTCGCGCTTAGCGCTGACAATCCGCAAGTCGCAAAGCAGGCGCGCGCCAGCGGACGCCAAGCCGCCGACCGCGCCATCGCCATCGACCCCGGAAACAGCGAGGCGCTGTGGATCAAGTCGTTGCTGCTTGATCGCAACGACTGGGCCGCGCGCGAGGACTTACTCAAGCGCGCGGTGGCGGCTCAGCGGCTCGATTGCGGGTGCGAGCATCATCAATATGGCGAGCTGCTGGGCGATGTCGGCCGCGTTGCCGACGCGGTAACGCAATTGCGCCAAGCCAGCGATATGCTTGCGCTCTACATGTATACCCCGCTCAGTCTCGCCGAGGCGCTGGTCGCGGCGGGCAAGCCTGATGATGCGAAATCGCAGTTCGATGCCGCGATCGAGCTTGCCCCCAATTCAGAGATCGCGGGATGGATTTCCCTCACCAAAGCGCTCGCTACTCACGACACCGGACCGCTGCTCGATCCCAAGGTTTCGATGCAGCCCGAACAGCGCGCAGCGTTGCTCGGCGGCTATCGCGCCGTGGCGACACGCAACGACGGTGCCAGAGTGCAGGCAGTCCAAGCGCTCCTCGCGCTCCCCCAAGAACAGCAGAACAACGCCGTTGCCCGATTGCTTGGCGATCTCGGCGCCAACCACCAAGCATTCCAGCTCGCTGCCCGCCTCGCCACCGGATCCTCCGGCCCGGCGCTGTTCTGGTACCCCGGGATGCGCGGCACCCTCGACGATCGAGGCTTCCCTGCGTTGGCGACGCGACTTGGACTGACGAAATATTGGGAGACGACCCACACTGAGCCCGATGTCTGCAAGGAAAAGGCACCCCCCCTCTTTTGCCGCACGATTGGACATCCGCGTTTGGGCTCGACCTAATGTCCGCAATGGGTCAAAAGCAGACATTCCGCTTATTGCTGTTTGCACTGCTAAGTGGATCGCTTGGGCTGCGGCCATCCGGGGGATGGCCGCGCGAAATGTTGGTCGGGGAGAGAGGATTCGAACCTCCGGCCCCTGCCTCCCGAAGACAGTGCTCTACCAGGCTGA
>JACDEB010000102.1 GCA_013816595.1 Sphingomonas sp.
TCGACAGAACGGCTGACGCGCGAGGCCGTTCGACCCCGGCCTTCGCCGGGGCAGGCTTACCGATTCACTCCGTGACGGCTTGCCGCCTCGGTTGTAATGACCTCAAGCTCGGTTGATGAGGAGCGAGGGCATGGAGCATTACAGCGCGGGCTGCCTGTGCGGCGAGGTTCGGTTGGTGGCATCGGGTGCGCCCTACCGCGTCGGTCTGTGCCACTGTCTCGACTGCCGCAAGCATCACGGAGCCCTGTTCTTTGCGGCCGCGATCTTCCCCGAGGATGCGGTGACGATCGAGGGCGAGACGCGCGAGTTTCGGGGACGGTATTTTTGTCCCCGCTGCGGATCGTCCGTGTTCGCGCGCCACGCGGACGAAGTGGAAGTGCATCTGGGCGCGCTCGATGCGCCCGACCAGCTGACGCCGACGTACGAATGCTGGACCGTCCGCCGCGAGTCCTGGCTGCCGCCGTTTCCGGTCAAAGGATATGAGCGCGACCGCGAGGGCTCCGGCCGGGCGGAGGCGTAAGGGGTACCCAACAATGGCACCGCACCGCATCTACAGCACCAGCTTTGCAAGCGTTTACCCGCTCTATGTCGCCAAGGCGGACCGGAAGGGGCGAACGCAGGCCGAGGTCGACGAGATTATCCGTTGGCTGACCGGCTATTCGCCGCGGGAGTTGGAGTCGGTGCTTGAGAAGCGAACCGACTTCGAGCGTTTCTTTGGCGAGGCGCCCAGGCTCAACCCTTCACGTATCGCGATCAAGGGCGTCATCTGCGGCGTGCGGATCGAGGAGATCGAAGAGCCGCTGATGCGCGAAATTCGCTATCTCGATAAGCTGGTGGACGAGCTGGCGAAGGGGAAGGCGATGGAAAAAATTTTGCGGGAAGGGGATTAGTTCTCGACGTAGAGCGCGTCGCTGATTCCAAATGCTACGATGGGGCTCCACCGCCCGAACCGCCACGCAGTCGTGGCAGCAGCTTGCCCATGTGCGTTGTTGAATTGCCGAAGCTTGTCCCACGACCGAGCGCTGAAAAAATCTTCTGCAGGTGGGAGCAGCGGGTGATGATCACGCCGACGTCGATCACCTGAAGGTCGAACAGCAAACGGAAGTTGTTGAGATCGCGGTCGTAGAAGGGATCCTTGTTGTTCCATTCGACTTCGAGCGCGGCGCGTCCTTTGAAGCAGCAGGACTGCTCAGCGTCACTGATTTAACCCGTGAAGGCGGCCCCAAGTTTTGGTGTCAAATCGACCTGAACAATGTTGTCATCATCGTCGCAGGCTAGGCACTCTGATGAATCATAGTGCCCGACTACGGACCAAGTCTGTGAGTGCACGTCCCAAGTCGCCCGCGTATCGCTTATTACGTTCGTGCTTCCGCACCTCGAGCAAAGATCTGGACGGGCATCATCGCACCTTTCAGGCAGTTACGCCAATCAAAACGAGGGGAACAGCGGGCACGCCACGACCCTCGCGAATTAGGTTATAGAGTTCGCCTTCGTAGTAGCCGACCCCGGATGACATCTGCGATTGCAAAGCCTTCATCGGCAGCACTTCGATGCCTACGTCGATCTTATCCCCGACATAAAACGCCATATGCTTAACGAACAAGTCGTACGCAACGAACGCATACTTTCCGAATTGCACTTCGATCGCGACTCGATCCTTCACAAAATCGGTCTGATTATAAGACAGGTAGGCTTGCTGGCCGGCGGCTTCGATCTCGGCTTTTTGCTCCTTCGGCGCAAGGTTCAAAGTCCGACGAATTAGTTTAGCATCGGCCGTTACCCAATAAGATGTGCGCTCTTCCTTCCAGCCCAACTTTGCAAGCTCGTCGTCCATGCACTTATTCATCGCCACGGGAGAGTAGAGAAGCTTGTCCTTTGTCCGAACTTCCCGACTGATCTTCGTCTTGCATCCCTCTGCATCGACGGCTTTGATCGCGCCAATAATCTCCTTCCAGAGTTTGGGCTTATGTACCTTAAGATACTCGTAGCCATTGAGGTGCGAGTAATAAGCGGCAATTTTCATCAATGGCCGCCATTCGGTTTGGAAGGATCGTAAATAGGTTTACCCATCGGACGAGTTTGGAGGAGTCCCGCGCGCTGGAGATGAACCCGCTCCCATGCAATATCTACATAAGCTTTTTCGGTATCGCAGCCGTATCCACTGCGGCCGTTTTTGATGGCTGCGACAACGCTTGAACCTACACCCATGTAGGGGTCAAATACATTATCACCTTCACCGGTCATGGAGAGCACCAGTCGCTCAATTAGCTCGATCGGAAACTGGCACGGGTGATCCGTCTTTTCGACATGGTTGTGCTTGACGTTCGGGATGAGCCAGATGTCGCCGGGATTTTTGCCAAGGGGGTTACCCGAGAGCTGTCCAGCTTTCGGCCCCTTGAAGTATTTTTTACCCGGATACTTGGATGGCACGCGCACCGGATCGACATCGAATATGTAGTCGTCGCCTTTGGTGAACCAGAGGATGGTTTCGTAGCGACCGGAAAATCGTTTCGAGCAGTGGAGGCCATGCTCGAAATGCCAGATAATCCGGTTGCGCAACTTGAGGCCATGTTCTCGGAAAATTGGATAGAGATGCATGTCGAGCGGGAAAATCTCACCGTTGTCGACATGATTGCCGACCTGCCAGCACAACGAACCCCGATTGCTCAACAGACGAACGCAC
The DNA here is from genome assembly GCA_013816595.1 of Sphingomonas sp. GTDB lineage: Bacteria > Pseudomonadota > Alphaproteobacteria > Sphingomonadales > Sphingomonadaceae > Sphingomicrobium. The sequence continues at coordinate 2,684 of JACDEB010000102.1, forward strand.
TCGGATATCACCTGCGCTTGCGCTTGGATGTAAGCGTCGAGGGACGACCGTCGCTCGTAGCGCTTTCCGATATTGTAGGGAGGCGAAGTTACAATCAGATGCATCATGCCGTCCGGCAGCGGACGCATGAAGGCCAGGTTGTCCTGGCAAACCATTTTCACGTTTCGTGAAGCTGGCAAGTGCTGAACCGTGGCATGTCCGTGCATTAAATGCCTTCCTTGGTGCGCGCAGTGTTCCTATTATGTTCACTGTTGCATTGCAACCCTGTAGGCCATGCCCGCCCTTGTGAACGTTCCCTCGTCAGCGTCGCCATCGTCGCCAGCATTTAGACTAGCCGAATACCGCCTTTGTCCGCCCCTTCTCTGTGAGGCCCCATCCCCCTAGTTTCATTTCCACCAGGCCCAAGACAACAAGTTCGTCGCGGACGGGATCATTCACAAGCTGCATTCGACCCCCGCGAATACCGCGCAGCGCATCCTTCTGATTTGGAGTGAGCTTCCGAAGCATAGCTTTACTCCACCCCAACCCCAGCCCGGCTGAACATATCCTCGCCGCCCTCTTCCTCCGCGACCACATCATTGCTCGCCTTGGCGGTCTGTCTGCGGTCGAAGTTGTCCCACACCTCGCCCCAATTCCCCCGTGTCGCTGCCTTCGAATATTCGGTCGCTCTCGTTTCGAAGAAGTTGGCGTGCTCGACGCCGTTGAGCAAAGGCGCGAGCCAGGGGAGGGGGTGTTCCTCGATCATGTAGATCGGCTTGAACCCCAGCTGCCCCAGCCGCCAGTCGGCGATGTAGCGGATGTATTTCTTGATCGCGTTGGGGGTCATGCCCTCGACCGGGCCGTGTTCGAAGGCGAGGTCGATGAAC
>JACDEB010000034.1 GCA_013816595.1 Sphingomonas sp.
GCTCAACCCGTCGTGGGAGGTGCCGCCGAGCATCACCCACGAGGTTTCCGGCAAGAAAGGCTTCGTGCCGGTAATGAAGGATGGCAAGCTCCTTCGCTGGAGCCAGCCACCGGGTCCAAGCAACGCGCTCGGCCAGCTCAAGTTCGTGATGTACAACCCGCAAAACATCTATCTGCACGACACCAATGCGCGCAGCCGCTTCAGCAGCCGCATGCGGGCGCTAAGCCACGGGTGCATCCGGACCGAGCATATTCTGGACCTCGCGACCGAGCTTCTTGGCGACGACGCAGGGCAATGGACTTCCGGGAAGATCCAGGCGCAGCTCGCCACCGGGAAGTCAAAGCAAGCGAATTTCGTGAAGCCGCTGCCAGTTTATATCGTGTATTTCACCGCGGCCGCGCTCAACGACGGCAAGATCGTCGACTACCAGGACCTTTACGGCCGCGACAACAAAGCCATTGCAGCGCTCAACGCCAAGGACGGCGGGGCGGGCGCAGCCAAGCCGAAGGCGAAGCCGGCGGTGACGACGGGGCGCTAGAGCGGAACAGCGCCCGCCCGATCCATTGCGCATATTGGGCGCCCGGCCCAAACTTGGCGGCACGCCACCTATGCCGGCGTTAATCGGGGGGAGAATATGTCTATGCGGGCGCTGATTTTGGCGACGGCGATGTTGTCATTCCTGGTTTCGGGTCCAGTCACTGCCGCGCGACGGACGAACCCCGCCGTTGCCGCTGGAGAGCCTGGCCTGATCGGCACCTGGCGCCTGGTTCGGTTCGAGAGCCGGTCGAAGGACGGCAAGGTCGACTATGAATTTGGCGAACATCCGCTCGGCTATTTCGTTTATGACAATACCGGCCATCTCAGCGTTCAAATCATGCGCAATCCGCCCTTGCCACCACTAGCGTCGGGTGATTCGGACAAGAGCAGCGATGCGGAGAAGGTGCAGGCGTTCGGTGCCTATGTCGGCTATTTCGGTACGTATCGTGTCGATCGAACGAAGCATGTCCTTCACCATCAGGTCGAGGGGTCGATCAACCCGTCGTATACCAATACCGACCAGCTCCGACCGTACCGGCTCAAAGGCGACACGTTGATCATCGAGGTCAATGATCCGACGGACGGGTCCATTTATAATCGCGAGTTGCACCGCGTACGCTGAGCGCTGCGGCCGGCAGCGCCTCCGTCCCCCGGACGGCCGCTTACGTCGGTGCTTATGCCAGCTTGTCGGCGTAGATCATGCGGCCGCCGGCGAGGCGGCGCATGACCGAATCCTGGCTTCGGCGAGAGAAAGCGAAACAGCCTTCCGAGCGGCCGAGCTTGCCGTGCTGGGCGATCATGTCGGGCTCGGCATACCAGGCGTTGTGGATGACGATGGCGCGCGGCTCGGCGTTGTAATTGCTCCAGTCGAGCCCGCGGACCTTCATCGAAAGCCCGTATTTGCCCTGATAATAATCGCTCGTCGTGTAGGTGCCGTTCGACGTCGCGTGACTTCCGAAATCGTTCGAGAATTGCTCGAGGAAGCCCGAATGGTCGGGGTCAGAGCCGCGGCCGTGAGCAACCAAATGGCCGTCGACATGTCCACTCATCAAATCGACCAGGAAGAAGCGCGGCTCATTCGACGGGCGGGAAAAATCGACGACACCGATGGAGTCGCGGGCGTAAACCTTGTGCGAATCGAGCGCGGCCTTGGCCTTGGCGAGCAAAGTCGGGTTGAGACCCGCAGGCGCCGTCGCGACAGCAGGCATGATCGGCGAGGTCGCCGCGGGCAGCTGGCTGGTGAACGAAGGTCCGCCGACCATGGTCGGGAAAACCTGCGACGCGGCGGCGGTGGAAATCACTGCACCGGCGGCGCCATAGGCACCAAGCCGCAGCATCTCGCGACGATTGATCATCAGTGGAAACCCTCCCGCTCTTGAAACGAGTGTCTATCATTCAATGGGTTAACCGCCGATAACCTTATTGCATCGGTTTCGCCTTTCAGCCCACCCGATGAACGGTTCATCGCAGGCGGCGGCGATAAAGCGTGCTTGAACGTGAACTCAGTCGCTGCTAATGGCCCCGCGCCGCCGAGGTTCTCCTCCGGAGGCCGATATTCTATTGCCGGAGTTCGCGGACAGCGATTCGATTCGCCGGCAACGCCCCGTTGGGGCAAGCAGAGAAACAGGAGTGTGACGGGAAGTTTATGCAGATCATCGTTCGCGACAATAATGTCGAGCAGGCCCTTCGGGCGCTCAAGAAGAAGCTCCAGCGTGAGGGCGTCTATCGCGAGATGAAGCTTCGCCGCCACTACGAGAAGCCGTCGGAAAAGCGCGCCCGCGAACGCGCCGCCGCGATCCGCCGTGCACGCAAGCTCGAGCGCAAGCGCGTCGAGCGTGAAGGCGCCCGTTAAGCCTCAAGCCCAGGAAGGCTCCCCAATGACCAGCGCCCCCGCCGCAGCGCCTGCCACAAGCGGCGCCCGCGGCCTCAAGCTCGGCCTTGCCTTCCTCGCCCTCATCGCCGCTGCGATCGCGCTCGCCTGGTATGGCGCTGGAAGCCTCCGTCCGCAGGCTTCGCCCACCGGGCTCGAATTTCGCGAAATCAAAGCCGGCAGCGGCGATCCGATCGCCCCCGCCGACGCGGCCATGCTCGATTATGTGCTGACGATCGATGACGGCACCGTCATGGACAGCAGCGAATCGCATGGCGGAGCGCAGCCCTTCAGCGCTGACCAGGTGTTCCCCGGTTTCGCCGAGGCCATGGGCCGGATGAGCGAAGGCGGCGAATATCGCTTCTCGATGCCGCCGAAACTGGTCTGGGGCGACAATCCCGCGCCGCAGGGCTTCCCCGAAGGCAGCAATCTGACCTTCGATGTCCGGGTCAAGAAGGTCGTTCGCGGCGGCGCGGCAATGATGCAGCAAATGCAGCAGCAACAGCAGCAAGCTCAACCGTCCCAGCCGCCCCAGCCGTAAGGCTCAGGCGGGCGGCTTGGCCTTGCGCCGGGCTGTAGCCGATCGTGCCGCGGCGTGATCGCTGCGGTCGATCAGAATGACCTTGAGCGTTGCCAGGATCGGGTCCGCGAACAGGATCCCGAGCAGCCCGAACAAAGCGCCCATCAGCAATTGCATGCCAAGCACGATCGCTGGTGCCAAATCGACGGTGCGCCGGGCGATATAGGGCACGACCAGATAGCCATCGATGTTCTGAACGACGAAATAAACGATGATCGCCCACACGCCCGTTGTGGTCCCGGCGCTGAACCCGACCGCGACCATCAATATGCCAGAGGTGATCGCGCCGATATTGGGGATGAAGGCGAGGATTCCGGTGACCAGCCCGAGCAGCGCCGCCATCGGCACTCCGCCAAGCATCAGCATGAGGTAGGTGAACACGCCTTCGAACACCATGCCGACCAGCCGCCCGAACAGCAATCGGCGGAGCGTGAAGCCGACCTTGTCGGCCATGCGGTAGAAATCGGCGCGGTGCCGCTGCGGCAACATCCAGGCGATGCCGCGGTCGTAGAGGCGCGGCTCGGCGGCGACGAACATGCCGATGACGATCATCATGATCAGGCTGGTGACCGCGCCGATGGCGCTTCCGAGCGCGCTGGTCAGCCGGCCGATCGAGCCGAGAATCTGACTGCCGAGGTCGGTCGCCTGTCCCTTTGGGATCAGTCCTGACCGGTCGGCCAGCTTCATTAATTCGTCGAACTGGGCGGCGACCACCGAGCGCAGGGATTCGGCCTGGTCGGCGATGGTCGTTCCGGCGAAATAGAATACCCAGCCGATGAACCCGAAACCGATGATCAGAACGAGCAGCAGGCGCCAGCCGCGCCCGATCGGGAGGTAGGGGCCAAGCACCCGCACCCCGCCGTCGAGCAGCACCGCGAAGATCATCCCACCGATGATCAGCAGCAGCGGCTGGGCGAGGAAGATGATCCCGGCGACGGCAAGCGCCATTCCAAACCACACCGTCGCCTTGCGCATTTCCTGGCGGACCAGCGGGTCGCGAAACTCGGCCGGCCCCGGGCGTTCGTCGGCGGCGGGCGTCGGGACGGATTTCTTCGCCATCAATTGTTCCTGAGCGACTGTCCGGCCCGGCCCGAGCGAAACGCCTTGAACCAGGTCAGCGGGTTCCACCAGATGGTCGATCCGTCGAGCGAGAAGGTGATGAATTCGGCGCGCCCGCCGATATTTTCGAACGGCACCGGCCCGCCCAGTCCGCCGCGCGCTTCTTCGACCCGGCTGTCGGCCGAATCGTCACGATTGTCGCCCATTAGCCAGAGGTGGTCGGCGGGTACCCGGATTGGCCCGAAATCATCCTCGTTGCTGCGGCCCAGATCGACCGTGTCGAAATTGCGGCCCGACGCCAGGGTTTCATGAACCACCGGGACCCGGCACGCCTCCTTGCCGTCGGGACCGCGCATGTGGAATCCGTAAAGCGCCGGATCGGATGGCGATCCGCACGGCGAATTGGCGTCGACCGGAATGATCGCCGGGGCGCGCGCCTCGCGCTTGACCGCCGCACCGTTGATGATGAGGTTGCCGTCGATCATCGCGATGGTGTCGCCGGGCAGGCCGATGACGCGCTTGATATAGTCCGTGCGGGTTCCGGGCGGGGTGACGATGACGATGTCGCCGCGCTCGGGCAGCTTGCCCAGCACTCGGCCCGTCATCGGCGGAAGGACATGGAAGCTGGGGGAAACCCACGACCAGCCATAGGGATATTTGCTGACCACCAGCCGGTCGCCGGTGCGCAGGCCCGGCATCATTGATTCCGACGGGATATAGAATGGCTTGGCGATCAGACTGTGGAAGGCGAGCACCGCGACCAGGACCAGCAGCAGCCCCTTGATCTCGCGCCACAGCGCCGATCCTTCCTTGGGCTTGGCAGGCGCGGCCTGTTCCTCTGGCGCGGTTCCCGGCTGAACATCGTCGGTCAAATCAAAGCTCCGTCTTGCGCGCGGTAAGGATCACGAATGCCTGCGCCCACGGATGGTCGTCGGTCATCGTCAGATGAATGTCGATGACGTGGCCATCGGGGGCGAGCGCGTCAAGCCGCGCCTTGGCGCCGCCGGTGGCGATGATGGTCGGCTGACCCGAAGGCGCGTTGACGACTCCGATGTCCTTCATGAACACGCCGCGCTTGAAGCCGGTGCCGACCGCTTTGGAAAACGCCTCCTTGGCGGCGAAGCGCTTGGCCAAGGTGCCGGCGGCGGTGAATGGGCGGCGGGCGGCTTTGGCGCGCTCGGTCTCGGTGAAGCAGCGAGCGAGGAACTTGTCGCCCCAGCGGTCGAGCGATTTGGCGATCCGCTCGATGTTGCAGAGGTCGGAGCCGATACCGATGATCATCAGAACACCCGAAAACCATATAAAAATGCACCGCAATTGATCAGGTTGATTCCGCCCCATGTGGTCAGCAATCCAACGACGGATTGGCGTCTTATGGGCGGAAGCTCGATCAAGGACCGAGTTATCAAAAAGGCGATACAGGTCGGCAAATACGCAATGAAAGACACCAGGAAATATTCCTCCAATCCCCAATGGGCCGCTTCCAATCCGTCGTCGCTTGCGATTGCCAGACCGAGCAATCCCAAAAGGAAGGGAACGAGATTTGCGATCAGGAGGATCGGCAAGCGGCGCTCGGTCAGAGTAAGCGGCTGGTACTCACTCACCGCGCGGCGTCCATCGCTTCGCGCATCCGCCGGACGCTGTCACCGAGTCCGGTGAAGATCGCCTCACCGATGAGGAAATGGCCGATGTTGAGTTCGGCCAGCTGCGGAATGGCGGCGACGGGGGCCACATTGGCGAAAGTCAGGCCGTGGCCGGCGTGGGGCTCGATGCCGTTCTTGGCGGCGAGCGCGGCGCAGTCGCTGATCCGCTTCAGTTCCAACACTTGCTCCTCGCCCGCCGCATGGGCGTAGCGCCCGGTGTGGAATTCGACGACCGGGACGCCGAGGCGCGAGGCGGCGTTGACCTGGGCGGTGCCCGGTTCGATGAACAGGCTGACCCGGATCCCGGCCGCGCCCAATCGATCGACGAACGGGCGCAGCGTTTCGAACTGGCCAGCGGCGTCGAGCCCGCCCTCGGTGGTCCGTTCCTCGCGCTTCTCCGGGACGATGCAGGCGGCGTGCGGCCTGTGCGCCAAGGCGATGGCGAGCATTTCCTCGGTCGCCGCCATTTCCAGGTTCAGCGGCAGATCGATCTCGGCCATCAGCCGGTCGATGTCGCCATCGGTGATGTGGCGGCGGTCTTCGCGCAGATGGGCGGTAATCCCGTCGGCGCCGGCTTCCGCCGCCAAAATCGCGGCTCGAACCGGATCGGGAAAATCGCCGCCGCGCGCATTCCGGATGGTCGCGACATGATCGATATTGACGCCCAGCCTGAGCGCGTTGCGGCGAGCCGTCATGCGGCCGCGCGGCTGCCGGGCTTGATCGCCGGGATCGCCGCCAGATCGGGCGGGAGCGAATCGGCGGAATAGGTCGGAACATCGATCCGGATCAGCGGGGTGTAGGGCACTCCAAGATCGGCCTTCCCCGACGAACGGTCGACTAGGCTGGCTTCGGCGATGACTTCGCCGCCCGCCGCGTGGACCGCTGCGATGGCTTCGCGGCTGGACAGGCCGGTGGTGACGACATCCTCGACCATCAGCACCCGCGTGCCGGGTTCGAGGGCGAAGCCGCGGCGCAATGCGAACACGCCGTCGGGCCGCTCCAGGAACATCGCCGGCTTGCCCAAGGCGCGGCCCATTTCGTGGCCGATGATCACCCCGCCCATCGCCGGGGAGACGACCACATCAATTGCGTCGCGCTGGTCCGCGGGCAGCTTTTGCGCCAGCGCGCGGGCCAGACGTTCGGCCCGGGCGGGGTCCATCAGCACCCGCGCGCATTGCAAATATTTGGCGCTTCGAAGTCCCGATGAGAGGATGAAATGCCCTTCCAGCAGCGCGTCTGCGGCGCGGAATTCGGCGAGGATCTGGTCGTCGGTCAACATGACTGGTGGAGGTTCCAATAGGCGCGCGGACAAGGCCCAGCAACTCCCTTTGCCCGATGTCCCAAGATGCGCTTGAGAGAGCCGGAAGCCGCGCCTATAAGGCCGCCAATTCCGCCGGGTGCGCCCGCGCCGGGCGGTCTTAAGAAAATCGGTATCGGGGTGAAAATGAAGTTGATTGGATGGGCGATTGCCCTTGCTGCAGCCGGAATGACGCCAGCGGCCGCGCAGGCCCCGGCAATGACCGCGGCGCCTACTGATTCGCCCGCAACCGCGGCTCCGGCCCCAGCGGCACCGGCTGCCATCGTCCCGGGCAGCGTCGGCCACATGATTCCGACCTCGGGCATTGGCGAGCCCGACGGCCGAATGGGCCTCCAGACCCAGGTCACTCCGATCGGCGAAGAAGCCGCCGCCTTCCATGATGGACCGCTGCTGTGGCTGTGCGCGATCATTAGCGCGTTCGTGCTCCTGCTCTTGCTCTACACGATGGTCCGCTATCGCCGCAGCGCGAACCCCAATCCATCGCGCAATTCGCACAATACGCTGATCGAGGTCGTCTGGACCCTGCTTCCAGTGCTGATCCTGGTCGGGATCGCGATCCCGTCGATCCGCCTGCTCAGCCACCAATATTCGCCGCCGCCGGCCGACGTGACGATCAAGGTCACCGGGCACCAATGGTATTGGAGCTATAATTATCCCGACAATGGCGTGACCTTCGACAGCTATATGCTGAAGGAAGCCAATGATCCGAACCGTCAGTCGACCCAGCGCGCCCGTACCGACAATGACGGTCCGCCGATGCTCGCGGTCGACAATCGCGTGGTCATTCCCGCGGGCAAAATCGTGAAATTCCTCGTCACCGCCGACGACGTCATCCACAGCTTCGCCGTCCCGGCGTTCTGGATCAAGCAGGACGCCAACCCCGGCCAGGTCCATGAAACCTGGGTCAAGGTCGACCGCCCGGGCGTCTATTTCGGCCAGTGCAGCGAACTGTGCGGAGCGCGCCACGGGTATATGCCGATCGCGGTCGAAGTCGTTCCGCAGGCGCAGTTCGACCAGTGGGTCGCTCAGCAGGGCGGGAAAATGCTTGGCGGGGCACAGGTCGTCCAGGCTTCGGCACCCGCGGCAGCTGCTGCGTCCGCGGCTTCCGCTCCCCCGACCGACGGCGCGACCGTCGCCGCCACCGCCACCAACCAGCCGGCCACGGCGCAGAATTAATCTCGATCGGAAGCCAGGATAATGAGCACCACCGCCGACGCCCTCCACCTCAAGGCGAATGACGCCCACGGGCACGATCATCATGAAGCGGACCACAAGCCGGGCTTTTTCACCCGCTGGTTCATGTCGACCAATCACAAGGATATCGGAACGCTCTATCTGATCTTCGCGATTGTCGCTGGGATCATCGGCGGCGGCATTTCGGGGATCATGCGGTGGGAGCTGATGGAACCGGGAATCCAGGTTCTCAACCGCGCCTTCCCGCTCGGTGCGGGGACCGCGAATTTCGATGAATGGTCGCACCACTGGAACGTTCTGATCACCGCTCACGGCCTGATCATGGTGTTCTTCATGGTCATGCCGGCGATGATCGGCGGCTTTGGCAACTGGTTCGTTCCGCTGATGATCGGGGCGCCCGACATGGCCTTTCCGCGGATGAACAATATCAGCTTCTGGCTGCTCGTCCCGGCCTTCACCCTGCTGCTTGGTTCGACCTTCGTGTCGGGCGGGACAGGGCTTGGCGCGGGCACCGGATGGACGGTCTATGCACCGCTCTCTACCTCAGGCTCGTCGGGGCCCGCGGTCGACATGGCGATCTTCTCGCTCCATTTGGCCGGAGCGAGCTCGATCCTCGGCGCAATCAACTTCATCACCACCATCTTCAATATGCGCGCTCCGGGCATGACGCTTCACAAAATGCCGTTGTTCGTGTGGTCGGTGCTGGTCACCGCCTTCCTGCTGCTGCTGGCGCTGCCGGTGCTTGCGGGCGCGATCACGATGCTTCTGACCGATCGCAATTTCCAGACCACGTTCTTCGATGCGGCGGGCGGCGGCAACGTCGTGCTCTATCAGCATCTGTTCTGGTTCTTCGGCCACCCCGAAGTGTACATCATGATCCTGCCCGGCTTCGGCATGGTCAGTCAGATCGTCGCGACCTTCAGCCGCAAGCCGGTGTTCGGCTATCTCGGAATGGCTTATGCAATGGTCTCGATCGGTGTGATCGGGTTCATCGTCTGGGCCCACCACATGTTCACCACCGGCATGAGCGTGGATGAAAAGATGTATTTCACCGCCGCGACGATGGTCATTGCGGTGCCCACGGGGGTCAAGATCTTCAGCTGGATCGCGACCATGTGGGGCGGCAGCCTGACCTTCGAAACCCCGATGCTGTGGGCGATCGGCTTCATCTTCCTGTTCACGGTCGGCGGTGTGACCGGGGTCGTGCTCGCCAATGGCGGGGTCGATAATTACATGCACGACACTTATTATGTGGTCGCGCATTTCCACTATGTGCTCAGCCTCGGCGCGGTGTTCGCGATCTTCGGCGGCTTCTATTATTGGTTCCCGAAAATGAGCGGGAAGATGTACAATGAACCGCTCGGCAAGCTCCATTTCTTCCTGATGTTCATCGGTGTGAACGTGGTGTTCTTCCCGATGCACTTCCTTGGGCTGGACGGAATGCCGCGGCGGATTCCCGACTACACGCCGGCGTTCGCTTATTGGAACTATGTCGCGACCATCGGCTACATGATCACCATCGCGGGTGTTGGCGTGTTCTTTGTCAACATCCTGTGGTCGCTGGCCGCGGGCAAGAAGGCACCGGACAATCCGTGGGGCGAAGGCGCGACGACGCTGGAATGGACTTTGCCCAGCCCGCCGCCGTTCCACCAGTTCAACACCTTGCCGAAGATCGATTAGGCTCGATCGAGCGCATCAATCGAAAAGGCCCCGCTTCGCCGGGGCCTTTTTATTTGGGCAGCCGCGTGGCCTTGATGATCTTGATTTCGGGGTCGAGCATCTGGCCCTTCATGATCCCGACGCCTTTGGTCGCGGAGACCGGGGCGGCGAAGATTTGCCTCACCACGTCCATGCCCTCGGTGACATGGCCGAAGGCGGCAAAGCCGGCGGCATCCGCGCCTGGAGCGCCAGCATCGAAGCCCGGCGTATCGTCGAGCAGGATGAAGAAGTCGGCCCGCGCCGATCCCGGCTCGAGCCGCGCCATCGACACTGCTCCGGCGGTGTTCTTGATGCCGGTCTTGTCGGTCGCCTCGTGAGCGATCGGCGCGTAAAGCAGGCGCGCGTCGGAACGGACTCCACCCTGGATCAGCCCGCCCTCGCCCATCTTCATCGCGCGATAGAAGCTCTGGCCGTCGAAGCGGTGAGTGTCGATATAATGGAGGAAGTTCTTCGCAGTGACCGGCGCCCGGCCGACGTCGAGCGCGATCACGATCCGTCCCAGCTTGGTGTCGATCGCGACCGGCACCAGCTGCTCCTGCGGCGCGGTCGCAGGTGGCGCTGTGACTCCGGCGGAGGTGCTCTGGGCGAATGCGGGCATGGCGGCGGTCGCGGCCAGCGCGACGATCAATGCGGTTCGAATCATGACAACGTCGCTAGCACAGGCAAAATGAACCGTCGCTTCACGGCTTTCCCTCACGCCGCCAGCGCCTTATAGGCCGCGCCATGCCCGCAGTGGAGCTCCAACCCCCGATCGTGCTTGCAGCCGACTGGCGCGATATCCTCGCTTTGACCAAGCCGCGCGTGATGAGCCTGGTGGTGTTCACCGCTTTGTGCGGCCTGCTCGCCGCTCCGGTCATGCCGCCGCTGGTCATCGGCTTCACCGCGATCCTCTGCATCGCGCTCGGTGCTGGTGCCTGCGGTGCGCTCAACCAATGGTATGAAGCCGACATCGACGCCAAGATGCGACGCACCGCCAAGCGCCCGCTGCCTGATGGCCGGATGGACCGCCAGACCGCACTTCATTTCGGCGTCGGCCTCGGCGCCTTCTCGGTGCTTCTGATGGGGGTTGCGGCGAATTGGCTCGCGGCCGCGCTGCTGGCAGTCTCGATCCTGTTCTACATCATCGTCTACACGATGTGGCTCAAGCCCAGGACCGCTCAGAACATCGTCATCGGCGGGGCCGCGGGCGCGTTTCCACCGCTGATCGGCTGGGTCGCCGCGACCGGCCATGTGGCATCTCTGCCGCTGCTTCTGTTCGCGATCATCTTCCTGTGGACCCCGCCCCATTTCTGGGCGCTGAGCCTGTTCATCCGCTCCGACTACGCCAATGCCGGGATCCCGATGCTGCCGGTGATTGCCGGGCCAACCAGCACCCGCCGGCAGATTGTCCTCTTCAGCCTGCCCATGGCCGCCGCCGCGGTCGCGCCCTGGCCGCTTGGGCTGACCGGCGCGATTTACGGGCTGTCGGCGCTCGCGTTCAGCCTGGCATTCGTGGCCCTGACCATCCCGGTCCTCACCAATCGCGCGACCGAACCAGCGGGAATGGCGCCCGAGAAGCGGTTGTTCGGTTTTTCGGTGCTCTATCTGTTCGCTTTGTTCGGCGTGCTGGTCGTCGATCGGTGGTTGGTCTGATGACCAAGATTGTCGGCGAAGCACCCGAAGCGGAGGCCAAGATCATCCGCCAGCGCCAGCGCAGCCGGGCGCGGATCATGGCGTGGATGCTCGGCGCGTTCGTCATCCTGCTATTCTTCATCACCATCGCCAAGACGAGCCAGAACTGGTGACAGCGATCGCCGAGCGCAACGGCCGGACGGCGCTGATCATGGCGGGAATCGTCGCCGCGATGCTTGGCCTCGCCTTCGCTTCGGTACCGCTCTACCGAATGTTTTGCGAAGCCACCGGTTTGGGCGGGACCACCCGCCGCGCCGACGCCGCACCCGGCGCGGTCGCGGGCCAGATCGCGGTTCGGTTCGATGCCAATGTCCAGCCCGGGTTGCCGTGGAAGTTCGAACCGGTGAAGACCGTGGTCGAGGTTGCGCCCGGCGCCAGAACCCAGATCCTCTATCGCGCCGAAAACCTCAGCGACCGGCCGATCGCGGGCCAGGCGGTGTTCAACGTTTCGCCCGATCAGGCCGGCAGATATTTCAACAAGATCGCCTGTTTCTGCTTCACCGAGCAGACCCTTCAGCCGTACCAGAAGGTCGACATGCCGGTAGTGTTTTTCGTCGATCCCAAGATGATGGATGATCCGGACGCCCGCACCATCCCGGAAATTACCTTGAGCTACACATTTTACCCAGTGGAAAGTGGCGCCAGCACTCGCTAGAGCGCCTGACAAGACTAACAGGAAAGCTTCGAGCATGGCCGCGATAAAGCATCATGATTATCATCTGGTCGACCCCGATCCCTGGCCGATCATCGGCGCCGCATGCGCAGGCCTGCTGTTCGGCGGGCTGGTCATGTCATGGCACGACAATCCTTATGGCAAGTTCGTCGCCGCGCTCGGTCTGATCGGCGTTTTCACCACCATGTACAATTGGTGGGGCAACACTGTCCGCGAGGCGCACACCGGCTATCATACGCCGGTCGTCCAGCTTCACCTGCGCTACGGGATGATCCTGTTCATCGCGTCGGAGGTGATGTTCTTCCTCGCCTGGTTCTGGGCGTTCTTCGATTCGTCTTTGTTCCCTGCCACCGCGATCGGCGGACATTGGCCGCCCAAGGGGATCGAAGTGCTCGACCCGTGGGGCTTCCCGCTGCTCAACACCTTGATCCTTTTGTGTTCGGGAACGACCGTTACCTGGGCCCACCATTCGCTCATCCATGGCGACCGCAAGGGCCTCAAGCTCGGACTGTTGCTGACCATCGGCCTGGGCTTGTTGTTCTCCAGCATTCAGGCGTGGGAATATGCCCACGCGCCGTTCGCCTTCAAAGGCAATATCTATGGCGCGACGTTCTTCATGGCGACCGGTTTCCACGGTTTCCACGTTATCGTCGGGACGATTTTCCTGACCGTCTGCTATTTGCGCGCGCGCCGCGGCGATTTCACGCCGGGGCAGCATTTCGGCTTCGAAGCCGCCGCTTGGTACTGGCATTTCGTCGATGTGGTTTGGCTGTTCCTGTTCACCTCTATCTACGTCTGGGGTGGCTGGGGCGCGCCGCACGCCGGCTAAGCGGAGGCTGGGCTCGATGGCCGGGCCCGACCCGCTAGGCGCGGCGATCGGTGGCAAGTGCCCGCGCTGCGGCGCTCCGGGCCTATTTGTCGGCTTGATCAAATTCGCGCCCAAATGCCGCGCCTGCGGGCTCGATTATCACGCCTTTAATGTCGGTGACGGGCCGGCCGCATTCCTAATCCTGATCGTCGGCGCGATCGTCACCGGCGGGGCGATCTGGATCGAGCTTGCCTTCACTCCCGATTGGTGGGTTCACCTGATCTGGATCCCGGTCGCGACAGTGCTGACACTCGGCGGGTTGCGGCTTGGGAAGGCCCTGCTTTTAGCCCAGGAATATAAGCACCGCGCGCGCGAAGGTAGTATCAGCCGATGAGCCGCAAGGTCCCAATCATCCCGACCATCCTCGTCGCCGTCGCAGTCGCCGCGATGATCGCGCTGGGCGTGTGGCAGATCGAGCGCGCGGGCTGGAAACAACGCCTTCTTGCGACCTACACCAAAGCTGAAAGCAAGCCGCCGGTCGCCTGGCCAGCGGTCTGGCCGAAGCCCGGCCAGTTGCCGCTGTTCCGCCACGCCACCGGCAATTGCCTGCGCCCGGTCGTGAGCCGTTCGGTCGCCGGCGAGAACCTCGGCGGCGAGCCCGGCTTTGTGCTCATCGTCGATTGCGCAACCGGCGCCGAGGGGCCCGGCATGAGCGTCGAAATCGGCTGGACCAAAAACCCCAACGCCAAGCCCAATTGGAGTGGCGGTCCGGTCAGCGGGATCATCGTCCCCGACCGGCGTTCGCAGATGCGGCTGGTCGCTTCGGCCCCCGCCGCGGGGCTGGCGGCGAGCAAACCGCCGAGCGTCGAGACGATCAGCGCGGTCACGCCCGCCGGCCACAAGGGTTATGCCGCCACCTGGTTTATATTCGCGGCGATCGCCTCGCTCATCTATGGCTTGGCGCTGCGGCGGCGGTGGCGCGACGAGCCGGCAAAATGAGCGGCGACTTGACGACCATCATCGCCGAACCATGGTCCGATTACGGGCTGGTCGATTGCGGCCATGGCCAGAAGCTCGAACGCTATGGCGCGATCACTGTAGTGCGGCCCGAACCCCAAGCGATGTGGGCGCCGGCAAACGAGCATTGGGATCCCGATGCCAGCTTCGTTCCCGGCTCCGACGATGAAGGCGGCGGGCGCTGGGTTGAGCACCGCTTAGTCCCGCGCCAGTGGGAATTGAGCCGCGGGCCGATCCGCTTCAACGCCTCGCTGACTCCATTCCGGCACCTCGCCTTCTTCCCCGACATGGCGCCGCAATGGGACTGGATGCGCGCCCGCGCCGATGGCGCCGAGATCCTCAACCTGTTCGGCTACACCGGGGTCGGGAGTCTGGTGCTGAGCGAGGCCGACGCCCGGCTCGTCCATGTCGATGCGTCGAAGAAATCGGTCGAAGCGGGCAAGGCCAATGCGGTCCTGTCGGGCCTTGCCGACCGCACGATCCGGTGGATGGTCGACGACGCCAGCAAGTTCACCGCGCGCGAGGTCCGCCGCGGCCGCCGCTACGATGGAATCCTGCTCGATCCGCCCAAGTTCGGCCGTGGTCCCGAGGGCGAGCTGTGGCGGCTCGAGGAGAATCTGGCGCCGTTGCTCGCCGATTGCCGCCGGCTGCTCGACAGCGACAGCCGCTTCCTCGTTCTCACCGTTTATGCGGTGCGCATGTCGGCGCTGGCGATCGGCGAGCTCGTCCGGCAGATATTCGGCGATCTTGGCGGGACGGTCGAAGTCGGCGAAATGGCGGTGCGCGAGGAAGCGCGCGGACTGCTTCTACCGACCGCAATCTTCGCGCGCTGGTCGAAGAACTAGGTCCGGGCCGCTCGGATCGCGGCCCCGGCCGCAAACGGCGCCAGCGCGGTCAGCCCAAGCGTAATCGCCGCCTCAAGCAGTAGAGCACTACTCCCGCCATCCGTCGCATAGGACGAAGCGAAAATCAGCAGCGGCACCGCCAGCGGAAACAGCAGCAGCCCGGCAAGCGCACCAGCGCGGGGCAATCCGGCGGTCACTGCAGCGATCATCACCGCCAGCGCGGCAAGCCCTGGCGTCCCAACCGCCAGCGACACCAGCACACGGCCAAGCGCATCCCGCTCAAGCCCGAGGAGCGCCGCCGCCGGGATCGCGGCAATGATCAGCAGCGGCCCGAAACTCAACCAATGGGCGACGATCTTGGCCACCGCGGTGACTTCGTCGGCGAGGCCGCGGAGCATCAGTTGGTCGAGCACACCGTCGCCGCGGTCGGGCTCGATCAGCCGCTCGACCGGCATCAGCGCAGCGGTCAGCGCGGCGATCCACAACGCCCCGGGCCCGACCCGAGTGAGCAGCTGCGCATCGGGTCCGATGGCGAACGGGATCAGGGTCGCGACCAGCAGGAAGAATGCAATCGGCAGCCACGCGGCGCCGGACAAGCCGCGCCGGATGTCGCGCCGGATCAGCGTTCCGATCACCGGCCCAGCTCCATGTGTTGCCACGACCCGGGCAAGGCGGCGTGGCTTGCGGCAAGGACCGCGCCGCCGTCCGCGCGGTGCTCGGCAATTATTTTGGCAAGGCGCTCGATGCCGTCGCTGTCGAGTGCGTTCAACGGCTCATCGAGCAGCCACAATGGCGCGCGTGCGGCAATGACCCGGGCGATCGTTGCCCGCTTCAGCTGTCCCGAGGAAAGGAAGCGCACCGGCACCTCGGTCAGCGCGCCAAGCCCGATCCGGTCGAGCGCTTGGCTGCAATCTCCGCCCCACAAAGCCAGAGCGCGGCCGAGCGGCAATTCGCGGTCGAGTGCGACCTTGTCGTCGGCCAATGCGCAACGAGCGCGCTCGACGGTTCCGCGCTCGGCCCGAAGAAGCCCGGCGACGAGCCGCAGAAGGCTGGATTTCCCGCTACCATTGGGGCCGCCGATGTGGAGCGGGTCACCAGAATTGAGCTTGAGGTCGAGGCCTTCGAACAGGGTCCGACCGCCGCGCACCAGGGTCACCCCCGCCAGCCGCATCAACTGGCTCACTCCGCGCCCTCCTCAAGCGCGTGCATATCGCCGTCGCTGAGGCCGAAATGATGGCCGATTTCATGGATGAGGATATGCGCCACCAGGTGATCGAGCGTGTCGTCGCCATCGGCCCATTCGTCGAGGATTGGGCGCCGGAACAGCCGCACCCGGTCGGGCAGGCCGCCGAACTGCTCGACGCTCTTTTCAGTCAGCGGAGTGCCTTCGTAAATGCCAGTCAGCTCGATCGGATCGGCGATGCCCATGTCGGCCAGCGTAGCGTCGTCGGCGAATTCTTCGACAATCAGAACGACGTCGCCAAGATGGAGCGTGAAAGCGGGTGGGAGGGACCGCAACGCAGCGCGCGCAATCGCCTCAATTTCCTCGGCCGAAGGGGCTGGTCCGTGGTCCCGCATCCCCGCCGCATAGGGGCAGGCCATGGCGTCCGGCAAGACCGCAGTCGGTCCTCCATTGCCGCCCGGTTCATGCGGCAATGCTTCTGGTTGTGCGTGGCGCGCGCCCGCCCTAAGGGGCTGCCTTCCAGCGATATTGCGGAGCGGTGGCCGAGTGGTCGAAGGCGCTCGCCTGGAAAGTGAGTATACGCCAAAAGCGTATCGAGGGTTCGAATCCCTCCCGCTCCGCCAGCGATCATTGATTTAATTGTATAATTCCTGGGCTGACCTTGTTGTTCCCATAACCGCTCCCCGATAACGGCGGCGCTTGTTCGCTCATTTAGCTTCGGGCGACGCAAGCTGCTCGATGCCTGGGACGACTATTGCGGCGGCATCGATCCCAAGGTCGTTCAGCTTGTGGCAGCATAGTGTTAGCAATGCGGGCCGCGTCATCGGCAAGCGGGCGGTGACATCGCAAAACATCGGTCGAGCGGCGCGAAGCGTCGCGCTGCGAGGGCAGTGATGCGGTCGAACACCCCGTCGGGTGGGGTGTCGAGGATGTCGTAGCGTCTCACCGCCGCCATGCGCCGCTGCTCTGTCTCCGTAATGATCGATGCGTCAGTCATGTGCCTAAATCCATGCGATGCAGGATGTTATGAAGAGATGGTCCGGCCGTTAGCAAGGCACATCTAGGAATGCACGGGTCCACGGCAAGAGGTCGAGAATCCACAATGTGTCGAATACGGAAACAAGCCGAATGTCCGGTTTGGGTGGATTGCAGACATTCGGTGTGGCACCATTCGCGGATGCTTTTCACGCCAAAGAAGTATGCGAAAGGCTGGACCCAATTCCTCGGGATTGGCTTCGGCGTGGGTGCGCTCGGGTTCGCGATATCGGCGGTCTGCGCCCTGTTTGCTGGATTCGATAATTTGGATGAGAGAACATTCGCTATCTTCGCGTTCACAGTAGGGGCCATAATCTTCGGCGCGTTAGGCAGAGACAAGTGGAGAGAGGCATCCAAAATGCCGAAGGATGGTCGTCACAGACGATAACTCGACCCCATCAAATGTCCGCAATGGGTGGAAAGCAGACATTGCGCCACCTCTTGTTTTGGCTTTTCCTCCGGCCACTGAGAGCACCCGACCCGTCTGCCTTTCGCTTACCTGCGGTTAACGGTCCATTCGTGGTCGTACTCGACTTCGTCAGCAATCGGACGACCGAAGGAGTCCGTGCTTGGCCGGAATCGAAACCGTTGCTCGATCAGGCGGCAGGTCAGCGTATCGAGTTCAGGAATGCCGCTCGAACGTAAGACCCGGCAGCGGCTGGCTCGGCCATGAACCTCAACCCTGAAGATTACGCCGACCAGTCCGCCGATCCCCGCATTTCCGAGGCGTTTGGGATAGTCGGACGGGAAGATATCACCGCCAACTTGTTCGAGTTCCGTCCCCCCGCCGTCGCCGCCACCGCCGGATCCGGTCCCAACTACGCCGGTCCCTCCACCGGACCAGCTGCCGACGGCCGGACCATTTCCCGTTCCGCCGCCGGGTGCGGGAAACGGCGCGGCACGGATAGGGACGATGGCGACGACTGCCGGACTTTCGCTCGCGTGGGCGGTTCCTGGCGAGCCTCCCAAGGGCGCCGGAGCGGTCTTGGGAGCACTTTGTTGCTGCGCTTCCGGCTTGGGCCGGGGGACCCGTTCCGGGACCTTCTGACGTGGAGGCTGCTTCTTTGGAGGTTGCAGCAACGCGACCTCGATCAGCTGCTGGGCCGTCGCCTTCATTCGGCCCACGCTCACGTAGAGACCAGACGAAAGAGCCAGGCCAAGGCCCAGCGTAACGACGGCCGCCGCGGCGAGCGCAGTGTAACGC
>JACDEB010000035.1 GCA_013816595.1 Sphingomonas sp.
GTCAAGGTCAGCGTCTCGATCTTCGGCCGTGCAACCCCCGTCGAACTCGAATTCGAGCAGGTCGAACTGGTCAAGTAAGCGGCGCCGCGGCGGCCCCGCTTCAGCTTAAGGCGCGCCACACGCCGTAAAGGCTGGTGATGACCAGCAGGACTCCGACCGCGACCAGCAATTTGCGGGCATCGACCCGCTGCGCGATGCGCGCTCCGATGGGCGCCGCGACGACCCCGCCGATCAGCAATCCCAGCGTCGCGACGGTGAACGCCTTCCACCCCAAAGTCGCGATGAACGTCGCCGAGATGGTCGCTGTTAGCAGCTATTCGGCGGTGTTGACGGTGCCGATCACCCGCCGCGGGTCGGCGCCCTGAATGAGCAGATTGCCGGTCACGATTGGGCCCCAGCCGCCGCCGCCAGCGGCGTCGAGGAAGCCGCCGACCAGCCCGAGCGGACCGACCACCTTGGGATCGACGCTCTTGGGCGGGTATTTGATCCCGCGATAGACCAGCAGGCCGCCGATCGAGGCGAGATAGGCAAGCACGAACGGCTTCACCACCTGGCCGTCAATATTGCTCAGCACATAGGCCCCGAGCACCCCGCCGACGATACCCGGCAAAGCCAGCCGGCGGAACAGTTTCCAGTTCACGTTCTTGTGCAGGATGTGGCTGATGCCCGACACCGCGGTGGTAAAGGTTTCGACCGTATGGACCCCGGCCGAGGCCGCTGCGGGCGGCATCCCCAGGCTGATCAGCAAGGTACTCGAAATGACCCCGAACGCCATGCCCAATGCACCATCGATCAGCTGCGCCGCGAAGCCGGCGAGGACGAACGGCAATAATTCCCAAAATAACGATTGCATCGTAACGCTCCTTAAACGGCCGAATCGCGCCGTGGAAGCCCTTGTGACGTAATGTCTAGTTATTGACTAGGGTATAAATTATCGGGTCGTCCTAAGCAGGGGGGCGACTGGCCTTTCCTGATCGGTGAAGCGCTCGAACGCGTGATGCGCAAGGAGCGCAAATCGGCATAAGCTGTTCGCAAAAAACAACTTTCCTACAGCCCCCCACTTGAGTCATACGCTGGTGAATGAAACGCGCCGCCACCCGACCCCCCTTACCCGCCGCAGCTCAACTGCTGCCGCCGCCATTACCGCCTTCCCAAATCCTACAAAGCTCACGAAACTCACGACCCCCGGATTCAACGCAGTCAGCGTGATCTTTGTGACCTTGAGCCGCAACGGTGTCCCTCCCCCTCCCCGTTGAAGGTCACGAAGTGGAGGAAGTGGACGATCTCCCCCATTTCATTCACCCGCGCCGCCACTTCCAATCGCTCGCCGCATCGGCTAAAGGCCCGCGCTTCCAACGCATTGCCGATGGAATATGTGCGGGAGGTTAGCCCTTTTGGCCACCATCGAACCTGTTCGATGGATCAGCTGAAGAGCGCCGCTGGGACCGCTAAACTTGCGGATTTGCGCGGTCTACCGCCCGCAAATCCAAACCGAGAGTGAATCATAATGGCCAAGAAGATTACCGGTTACATCAACCTGCAGGTGCCCGCCGGCACCGCCAATCCGGCTCCTCCGATCGGCCCGGCCTTGGGTCAGCGCGGCGTCAACATCATGGAATTCTGCAAGGCGTTCAACGCCGCGACGCAGGAACTTGAAAAGGGCGCTCCGATCCCGACCAGGATCACGGTCTATGCCGACCGCTCGTTCAGCTTCATCACCAAGACCCCGCCGGCCAGCTTCCTGCTCAAGAAAGCGGCCAAGCTCAAATCGGGTTCCAAGGAGCCGGGCAAGGAAAGCGCCGGCACCATCCGCCGCTCGCAAGTGGCTGAAATCGCCAAGACCAAAATGGCCGACCTCAATGCCAATGACCTTGAGGCCGCGACCAGGATCATCGAAGGGAGCGCCCGCTCGATGGGCCTCCAGGTCGTGGAGGGCTAAGGACATGGCACAGACCAAGAAGCAAAAAGCGATGGCCACCGCGGTCGACCGCGAAAAACTCTATGGCGTCGAGGAAGCGATCGCGCTGGTGAAGAAGAACGCCGCCTGCAAGTTCGACGAATCTGTCGAACTGGCGCTCAATCTGGGTGTCGATCCGCGCCACGCCGATCAGATGGTCCGCGGCGTCGTGTCGCTGCCCAAGGGTACCGGAAAGCATGTCCGGGTCGCGGTCTTCGCCAAGGGCGACAAGGCCGATGAAGCAACCAAGGCCGGTGCGGAAGTGGTCGGCGCCGAGGATCTGATGGAAGCGATCCAGGGTGGCAAGATGGACTTCGACCGGGTCATCGCGACCCCCGACATGATGGGCATCGTCGGCCGTCTCGGCAAAGTGCTTGGGCCCAAGGGCCTGATGCCCAATCCCAAGCTCGGGACTGTCACTCCCAACGTCGGTGAAGCGGTCAAGGCGGCCAAGGGCGGCCAGGTTGAATTCCGCGTCGAAAAGGCCGGCATCATCCACGCTGGCATCGGCAAGGCCAGCTTCCCGCAAGCCGACCTCAAGGCCAATTTCGATGCCTTGCTCGATGCGATCATCAAGAACCGGCCGTCGGGCGCCAAGGGCAAGTTCGTCCAGAAGGCCTCGATGAGCTCGTCGATGGGTCCGGGGGTTAAGATCGACCTGACGGAGATCGCGGGCGCTTGAGCCGAGGCGGAATTAGCTAAGGAAATCAGGGCTGGGGCGGCGACGCACCGGCCCTTTTTTCTTCACCATCGCGCGCGGAAATTCGGTTCGTCCTAGCCGTACGCCAGACTGCCTGTGTCAGGAAAGCCACAGTTTGCGCAAACTTGCATTCCCATCGGTTTGGATTGCAACCATCGCCGCGGCAAACTGTTCGGCCCCCACTACCACCCAATCAAAGAGGTTTTAAACATGCGTAATCTGTTGCTCGCAGCAGCGGCGACTCTCGCCATCGCCAGTCCCGCCGCGGCCCGCGATAACTCGGCTTATGTCGGGATCGAAGGCGGCATTCTGTTCCCCAAGAGCACCAAGATCAACGGCTCGGTCGATTTCACCGATCCGCTGGTTCCCGATTTGCTCTCGACCCGCCTCGGCAGCGTCAAGTTCAAGAAGGGCTGGGACATCGACGCCATCGCCGGCTATGACTTCGGCATGTTCCGGGTCGAAGGCGAGCTTGGCTACAAGCGCGCTTCAAACAAGAGCGTGAACATCAGCCAGAGCTTCATTACCGCGATCAACACCGGTTCGGGCGGAACCTTCATCGCCAGCGACTTCAACCTCAGCGGCCACAGCAGCGTCACCTCGGCGATGCTCAACGGCCTGGTTGACTTCGGTGGTCCGGACAGCGTCAACTTCTCGGTCGGCGCGGGTATCGGCCGGGCCAAGGTCAAGTCGCTCGGCGACAGCGACAGCGCCTGGGCTTATCAGCTCCTCGCCGAAGCTCGCTATCCGATCAGCGCGGCGGTCGATATCGGTCTCAAGTACCGCTATTTCCGCACCGGCAAGCTCAACTTCAACGACGACTTCTCGTTCGTCGGAGTTGCCCCGGCCAGCGGCGGAACGGTGTTTTTCGACAATAATTCGAAATTCGCCTCGCACAGCCTGCTCGCCAGCCTGATCTTCAACTTCGGTGGTGTCGAAGCGGCCCCCCCGCCGCCGCCGCCAATGGTTGAACCAATGGCTCCGCCGCCGCCGCCGCCTCCGGCGACCCAGACCTGCCCGGACGGCTCGGTGATCCTGGCAACCGACGCCTGCCCGCCGCCTCCGCCGCCGCCGCCCGCGGCGCCGGTCGAGCGTGGTGAACGCGGCCAGTAAGCTGCGTCCTTCCAACCGGAAGGCATGAAATGGACCCGGACGAAGCAAATGCTTCGTCCGGGTCTTTTCATCTCGGTGGCGAAGCAAATGCTTCGTCCGGCCTTTTCATTTTAAATCGCGGAAAGACGTCAGATGCGTGCGTCGGACCAGTATTCGCCGAGCAAGAGGTCGAGGCTGTCGGGCACGAACGGGTCGAGGCCGGAGCCGGGATAGAGGCAATATTCGCCGAACCACAAGCGTCCATCGACCTCGTAGAAATCGACCCGGAGGAAGTCGGTCCCAACTGCGCAGGCTTCAGCGATGCGGAACATTTCGACCATATTGACCGGTTGAACCGCGGCGCTGTCGGCGCCCCCGATCCGGGTCCAGTCGCGGTCATATTGGGTCCAGCAGCGCTTGGTTGCGCGGGCTTCGTGGATCTGAATCATCTGCGCCCTGCCGCCAAACACATAGACCTTATAGTCGATCGGCAGCGGCGCCCCCTCCCCGCCAAGAAACGGTTCGACCAGGATCAGTCGGCGGGCTGCGCGATAGGCATGTTCATCCAGCCATTCGCCATAAGTGCCGCGCATCCATGCCGCGCTCGCGGCCCGCGCCCGCTGCCAGTCCGACGGGCATCGGACGACCAGATATTGGTTGCAGCCATGATTGGCCTTGACGATCAGCGGCAGCGGCGCCGGGGGGTCGATCGGCAGGATGGTGCCACTCCACAGGGTCGGAACCGCGAGGCCAGGGCCGGCGATGGCCTCGAAATGGAGCTTGGCGTGGAGCTTGTCGGTCAGCATCGCCAGTGAATGGCTGCGATCGTAGAGTTTGCGCCACTGGGTCCATTCGGTGAACCGCCGCGGCCGGTCGAGGTCGGGGCCCCGGCCGAAGCGCCACCAGTAGATGCACGACACGCGAAAGCGCCGCCACGCCGCGGCCAGACGCCCCGTCGCCGCGGAAGCCGGAAGCAGCGTGTGAGCCGTTGTGCTCAATAGACGGTCCAGTGGATCGGCTTGAACGAGCCCCCATTGCTATCGAGAGCGGAACAGGCGGTGAGGCCTATGACCAGGTCCATCGCGGCTTCGAAGACGATCATATCGCCGGCCTTGCTCAGCGGCGGAAGGACCGTGAGCTCCCCGGTGGTGCCATCGACCGGCACATTCATGAAACAGTTGAACGCCGTCGGGATCATGTCCTCGATTACTCCAAACGGAGCGAGCGCTGAAGCGAGATTGCCGAAACAGCCGCGGTGCGGAGGGTCATCGCCATAAAGGATTCGGAAGGTGTCGCTGCTGCACGGCGTGAGCAGGAAATCGTGGCGGCCGACGTCGTCGGCGACGATGTCGAGCATGGCGTTGGAGCGGTTCGAATAGAGCTTGTCGCCGGTGCTGAGATAGATTTTCGAGGCATAATCGAGTGTCCGGCCCGAGCTGATGACTTCGCCAATGTCAGCGCGGTTGAAAGCGAGCAGATCCGCCACTTGAACGCCGAGCGGATCGATCACTGTCAGTCGCTGACCGCGATCGATCGTGAACGCGGTTCCGCTGCGCGGGGGGATTTCATTGACCAAGCGCACTGTCCTCGCTCGAGCTGGAGCTGCGGCCCGAATAGGGACAGCGCCAGTCGGCGCCGACCGCCCTGCCGCTATACTGACGCGCTGGCGACAGCGTGCCATGTTCGGCGAGCATCGGATTGTCCGACCCGGCAAGCTTTCGGTCGCGGTCGCGGATGGCGCTGCTGAGCGCGGAGTAGCGGCCTTCGGCGCGGAGCCGCTGGAACTGGTCGTGGAGGTTGAAGACCATCGCCGGGGTGTCGAAGCGCCGCGCTGGCCGGCTCGCCTTGGGATGCAGTCCGACGATGAAAAACGCCTCGCCGCCGAAGCTCATCGCGAAATGCGGGTCGCCGGGATCGTGGGCGACGCGCGGATCGGGCCGCTGGCCGAGCCAATCGTCCTTCGCTGCAAGCGATCCGAGCCGCGACCACAGCCCCTGTTCGAACGCTTCTTCATTGTCCGGAGCGCCGCCTTCGAACAGTACCGCGAGCGACTGGAACGGTATCGGGTCCGAACGATAGGCGCGGCCGATGTCGTGGAGCGACGGAAGGATCCGCAGATCGTCCCACGCCGATTTGAATTCGCGGGCGACGACGAACCGCATCCCGCCACGGTTCAGCGCCGCTTTGGCGCCAACGCACGGGAATTCCGAGTGTGCGATGAACGCGCTGAACTGACTGGCAAGCGGATGAGTGGAATCGTCGGCGGGCTTCAACATGACGGCGTTAACGGGCGGCCGGGACCATGGTTGCTGTGTCGGCATACGGACAAACTACTGCCTTCCGCTTCATCAGCCAAAGACTTGATTGCCGGTGGAAACCCGTTATAGGCGCGCCTTCGCAACCGGGCTTGCCCGGCTGCACTCGTCCGAGACAGTCGCTGCGCTTCTGCAACTCATTGTGGGCTTGTCGAAGAACTTAATTTGCGACCGAGGCGGGGACATGAATCATTCGGAGCCGTCAGGCTCCGTCGTGCGATGGTACTGCCGTCGCTGCCGATCCATCCCCCACGGACTTTAGCGCTGCGCCGCGGTGAATGCCGCGTCGTTGCAGATTGAAGCACCCGCTTACGGCTTCGGCCAGCGGCGGGATATTTGGAGAATGGCATGGATCGTTCGCAAAAATCCGATCTGGTTGCCGAGCTGAAGAACGTCTTCACCGAGACCAGCGTGGTGGTGATCACCCGCAATCTCGGCCTGACGGTGGCCCAGTCCACCGACTTGCGACTGAAGATGCGCGACGCCGGAGCCCAGTTCAAGGTTGCGAAGAACCGGCTTGCCAAGATTGCGGTTGAGGGCACCAAATACGGACCGATCGGCGACATGCTGACCGGCCCGACAGCGCTTGCAACCTCGATCGATCCGGTGGCCGCCGCCAAGGTGGCCGTCGATTTCGCCAAGACCAACGATCGTCTTGAGATCGTTGGCGGGGCGATGGGCGAAACGCTGCTCGATGTGAACGGGATCAAGGCGCTTGCCGCTCTGCCGTCGCTCGATCAGCTGCGCGGTACGCTTGTCGGGTTGCTCCAGGCACCCGCAACCAAGCTTGCCCGTATCGCCATCGAGCCCGCGAGCATGATCGCTCGCGTGACCGGTGCGTACGCCGCCAAGGCAGCCTGATTTTTCGTTTTTTCACATCGCACGACAATTGGGCGCAATCGCCCGCAAGGAGTATTTACAATGGCTGATATCACCAAGATCGTCGACACTTTGTCGGCCCTGACCGTCCTCGAAGCCGCCGAGCTGGCCAAGGCTCTGGAAGAAAAATGGGGCGTTTCGGCCGCCGCTGCAGTCGCCGCCGCGCCGGCCGCCGCAGCCGCTGGTCCGGCCGCTGAAGAGCAGACCGAATTCGACGTCATCCTGACTGGCGACGGTGGCAAGAAGATCAACGTCATCAAGGAAGTCCGCGCCATCACCGGCCTCGGCCTCGGCGAAGCCAAGGCGCTGGTCGAAGCCGCTCCCAAGGCGGTCAAAGAAGGCGTCAACAAGGACGAAGCCGAGAAGCTCAAGAAGCAGATCGAAGAAGCCGGCGGAACCGTCGAGCTCAAGTAAGCTTCACCGACTTTCGTAGGTGTCTTGAAGCGCCTGCGATTGGGAAGGGCGGCTCCGCAAGGGGTCGCCCTTTTCTTTTGGCCGCGACCGATTAGTCTTGGCGAATGGCGATCTCGCGCTTCTTGATCCCGCTGCTGTTGCTTGTGGCGCCAGCTGTTGCGCCGGCAGCATCGAAGCTTGCAGCAAGCGCGTACACAAAGCTTGATCTCGATCGCTGCACCGAGGTCGAGCATGAAGACGAAGGATCGTGGGCGCGCTGGAAATGCGCCGGTTACGGGCGGATTCCCTTGTGGGTCGAGGTTGGCGACGAACGCTTCGATGTCGATGCCGGCGATCGCCCCGACGATGAGGGTCGGTTCGGAAGTACGTTCGACAGTCCGCCGTCGACGGTAGAGTGGCGGCACTCGGCGGGCCGGCCGTTCGCCATTATTTATCGCCTGACGACCGCCAATCCCGACGTTCCGACAACGTCACTTCTGGTGGTCGAGAGGATCGGCCAGGGTAAAACGATGGGCTGCCGCGTCGCCGAAATCCCGGGATCGACGAAGAACGCCAACCTCCGCGCTCGAGCTATTGCTGACGCCATCCCCGCGGGCCGCACAAAGTGCCTGGGTTCGCGCTAGCCGCGCACCTTCGACCACGCTTGGCTCAACCGCCCGAATGGGCCAATATGGCATCGCTATGCACCTGACCGAAGCCTTCCTCAAACTTCCAGTCCGCTTCGACGTTGCGGCGTTGAAGGCTGAAGTGGCGGAGCTTCCGGCATCGGCCTGGGTCCCCCATGCAACGGGTTTTCCGGGCAATGAAGCGGTTCGGCTGGTGACCGTTGGCGGTCAGCCGACCGACGCTTTCGACGGGCCGATGAAGCCGACCGAATATCTCGCCGACTGCCCTTATGTTCAGGAAATCATGGCCGAGCTCGGCGGGGTCTGGGGAAGAAGCCGGTTCATGGGGCTTGGCGTCGGTGCCGAAGTGCCCGAGCATATCGACGTCCATTATCATTGGCGAACGCATCTGCGGATCCACATCCCCGTTTTCACCAACCCCCAGGTCGAATTCACCTGCGGCGGCGAGACCATCCACATGGCGGGGGCCGAATGCTGGCTGTTCGACAGTTTCCGCTGGCACGAGGTCCATAATCGCGGCGACGAAAAGCGTACCCATCTGGTGCTCGATACAGTCATCACCGATGCGCTGTGGACGATGATCGATGATGCCCGCTCCGCTCCGGAGCGCGAGGCACGGCTGCTCAAGCCTGGCGAGCGCGCGCCCGAGCCGCTCTATTACGAGCAGAATAATGCGCCGCTGGTGATGAACCCGTGGGAAGTGCGCGGACATTTGGATTTCATTTTCGGCCATGTTGCTGAAGGCCCCGAACAGGCGCTGGTGAGACGGCGAATGGACCGGTTCGCCGACGGCTGGGCGGGGCTGTGGGCGCGGTTCGGCGACAGCGGCGCGGGCCTGTCCGACTATCACCAGATGATCGCCGCAACGCATTCCGACCTCAAGCAGCTGGGGACCGCGAAACTCGACCTCGACCGAGAATTGAGCCTGCTGACCGTGCTCGAACAGCTGATTTTCGTTCCCGCCGTCGCCGCAGCGGGTGGCGGACAGCGCTCCGCCTCGTGACGGCCGAACCGGGCGGGGCAAGCAATCCGCCTTACCGCGCGCTGTTCGACCGGCCGGTGTTCATCGTCAGCACGCCGCGGTCGGGATCGACCTTATTGTTCGATACCTTGGCCCAAGCCCCGCGGCTGTTCACCATCGGCCAGGAAAGCCATTGGGTGATCGAGGACACCGCCGATTTTGATCCGGAGAAACGCGGCTGGTCGTCGAACCGACTGACCGCCGCGGATGCCAAAGCCGGCGCGGTCGAGGATTTATGCCGGGCATTCTACCGCGATCTTCGCGACCGCGATGATGCACCCGCGAGCGGCGCTGTGCGAATGCTCGAAAAGACTCCCAAGAACGCGCTCCGGGTGCCGTTCTTCGCCGGCGCATTCCCCGATTCGTCGTTCGTCTATCTCTACCGCAATGTCCGCGAGGTGCTTGCGAGCATGATGGAGGCGTGGGCGTCGGGCGGTTTTCGGACCTACCCGCAACTGCCCGGCTGGACCGGCTATCCGTGGTCGATGCTGCTGGTGCCCGGGTGGCGCGAGCTGATCGGTCAGCCGCTGCCGGTGATTGTCGCTCGGCAGTGGGCGATGACCACGCAAATTCTGCTCGACGACCTCGAAGCGCTCGCCGCCGAGCGCGTCCACGCCGTGACGTACCAGGCGCTGATCGACGGCCCGCAGGCGCAAATGCAGCGCCTGACCGCGAATCTGGGGCTCGACTGGGATCGAACGCTCGGGTCGACCCTGCCGCTATCAAAAGTCACCGTATCGCCGCCGCAAGCCGGCAAATGGCGGCGGCTGGAGCGCGAAATCGAGGCCCTGATACCGATCGTCGCGGCGGCCGATGCCCGCGCCCGTGATTTCGCTTCAACCCGGGCTTAACCGGCCACCCGGCCAAGGAAGGCGTCGATCGCCGCGACCGCTTCGGGCTCGTCGAGCTCCGGCGCGTGGCCGGCCCCGGCGACCGTGACCGTCGCGACATTGGGGCTGCGCCTGGCCATCGCCTGCATGGCCTCATCGGTGAACAACTCGCTGTGCTGGCCGCGGACCACCAGGACCGGATGCTTGGCGATTGCGTCGAACAACGGCCACATGTCGACATTGGATTTGCCGGTCGCCAGCCGAAACGGCTCGGAGATCGCCGGGTCGTAATCGAAATGAATCCGGTCATCGCCGCCGACCCGGCAGATGCGGCGGGCCATGCGTTGCCAATCCTCGGCACCCCAGGATGCCGGCAAATGCGACTGGTTGCTCGCCACCGCTTCGCCAGCTTCGGCCCAAGTTGCGAAGGTTGCGCCCGACCCGACATATCCGCGGATTCGATCGAGTCCGACCTCGGTCAACTCGGGTCCGACATCGTTGAGTATGGTGGCCGCGATACGATCACCGGCAAAGGCCGCGACGATCATCGCCACGATTCCGCCCAGCGAGGTGCCGACGAAAATCGCGCGCTCGATCCCCAAATGGTCGAGCAACGCAATCGAATCGCGCGCGTAGCTGGGCGGTAGATAGCGAGCGGGCTCGGTATCGAAGTCGCTCCCGCCACGGCCGCGCAGATCGAGGCACAGAACCCGAAAGCGCGGCGCCATGCGCTCGGCGAAATCGGCGAAATCCTCGGCGTTTCGGGTCAGTCCGGGAAGGCACAGCAAGGGTGGCCGGGCGCTGTCCCCGGCATAATCGCGATAATGAAGCCGGAGGCCGTCGGCGACGGAGAAATAGCAATCGCGGAAGCTGGTAGCGGTGGGATGATCCATTCGCGCGCCCTACCGCCAGCGGCGCTCCGGCTGCAAGACCGGTTGGGCGAGGCCAAGAAATGACGGTCGGCGGCGCCTCTCTTGCACCGCACAAAAATAGGATTATATGGGCCCTATCCACAAATAACCGCTCCGCCGCACCCAGTCGTGCGCCCGGGGCTTTTCCTGTCCTCGCCGGGACACTGGCCGATCAAGCGCACGGCCTGCACGTATGGCGAGGGATAACGGGAGCCGCGCCAGCAACATATCACGGGACTCGCGTGCCTCCACGCGTGCCCGCCAGCGCAGGGAATAACATGGCGACCAAGGCGATCGACGTTCCGGCCAAGAAAAAGGCCCGTCCCACCGCTTCACGGCGGATCCGCAAGATTTTCGGGAACATCCACGAAATCAGCAACATGCCGAACCTGATCGAGGTTCAGCGCGAAAGTTACGAGCAGTTCCTCCGCTCGGACCCTAAGACGGGCTATGTTTCGGGCCTTGAAAAGACCCTCCGGTCGGTGTTCCCGATCCAGGATTTCGCCGGCACCGCGCACCTCGACTTCGACCATTACGAACTCGAACATCCCAAATATGACACCGACGAGTGCCGCCAGCGCGGACTGACCTATGCCGCGCCGATGCGCGTGACCTTGCGCCTGACGACCTTTGAAATCGATCCCGAGACGGAGGCCAAGTCGGTCATCGATATCAAGGAGCAGGACGTGTATATGGGCGACATGCCGCTCATGACGAAGAACGGCACCTTCGTCATCAACGGCACCGAGCGCGTTATCGTCAGCCAGATGCACCGCTCGCCGGGCGTGCTGTTCGACCATGACCGCGGCAAGACCCATTCCAGCGGCAAATATCTGTTCGCGGCACGGGTCATCCCCTATCGCGGGTCGTGGCTCGACTTCGAATTCGACGCCAAGGACATCGTCAACGTCCGCATCGATCGCAAGCGCAAGCTTCCGGTCACCGCTTTGCTCCATGCCTTGGGCATGCCGAGCGAGGAAATCCTCAACACCTTCTACAAGACGGTAATCTATGTCCGCGGCAAGAAGGGATGGCAGATTCCCTACCTCGCCGACGCCTGGCGCGGCCTCAAGCCGATGTACGACGTCGCCGATGCCAAGACCGGCGAGATCGTCTTCAAGGCAGGCGAAAAGATAACCCCGCGCAAGGCCAATCAGTCGGCCAAGGACGGCCTCAAGGCGCTGATCATTCCGACCGAGGAAATCTTCGGCCGTTTTTCGGCTTATGACCTGATCAACGAAAAGACCGGCGAGATTTACATCGAGGCCGGCGACGAGGTATCCGAAGAAAATCTCGAGACGATGGACAAGGCCGGGATCAAGCAGCTCGAACTGCTCGACATCGACTTCGTCAACACCGGCCCGTGGATTCGCAACACGCTGAAAGCCGACAAGTCGGAAGACGGCGACAGCGCATTGAGCGACATCTACCGGGTCATGCGCCCGGGCGAACCGCCGACCCGCGAAACCGCCGATTCCTTGTTTTACGGCCTGTTCTTCGATTCCGAGCGCTACGATTTGTCAGCGGTCGGCCGGGTGAAATTGAACATGCGCCTTGGCCTCGATGCCGAGGACACGGTCACCACCTTGCGCAAGGAGGATATCCTCGCGGTCGTCCAGGAACTGGTCAACCTCAAGGACGGCAAGGGCGAAATCGACGATATCGACAACCTCGCCAACCGCCGCGTCCGCTCGGTCGGGGAACTGCTCGAAAATCAATATCGCGTCGGGCTTTTGCGCATGGAGCGCGCGGTCAAGGAACGCATGAGCAGCGTCGATGTCTCGACGGTCATGCCCAACGACCTCATCAACGCCAAGCCAGCGGTCGCCGCGGTGCGCGAATTCTTCGGCTCCTCGCAGCTGTCGCAGTTCATGGATCAGACCAATCCGCTGTCCGAAGTCACCCACAAGCGCCGCGTCTCGGCGCTCGGGCCAGGCGGTCTCACGCGTGAGCGCGCCGGCTTTGAAGTGCGCGACGTTCACCCGACCCATTATGGCCGCATCTGCCCGATCGAAACTCCGGAAGGCCCGAACATCGGCCTCATCAACAGCCTCGCAAGCTTCAGCCGGGTCAACAAATACGGCTTCATCGAAACGCCGTACCGCAAGGTCGTCGACCACAAGGTCACCACCGAAGTCGTCTATCTGTCGGCGATGGAAGAGGCCAAGCACACGATCGCCCAGGCCAATGCCGAGCTCAACAAGGACGGCACCTTCGGCGAAGAAATCATTTCGTCGCGCCGCAACGGCGAATTCCTAATGGCCCCGCGCGACCAGATCACCTTGATGGACGTCAGCCCCAAGCAGCTGGTGTCGGTCGCGGCGTCGCTCATTCCGTTCCTCGAGAACGATGACGCCAACCGCGCGCTCATGGGTTCGAACATGCAACGCCAGGCCGTCCCGCTGATCCAGGCCGACGCGCCTTTGGTCGGCACCGGGATGGAAGAGACCGTCGCCCGCGATTCGGGCGCTGCGATCGCCGCCAAGCGCCAGGGCGTGGTCGACCAGGTCGACGCGACCCGGATCGTAGTTCGCGCCACCGGCGACCTTCGTCCGGGTGAATCCGGAGTCGACATCTACACGCTGATGAAGTTCCAGCGGTCGAACCAGAACACCTGCATCAACCAGCGCCCGCTGGTGAAGGTCAACGACACGGTCGACGCCGGCGAAATCATCGCCGACGGTCCCTCGACCCAATTCGGCGAGCTTGCCTTGGGCCGCAACGTGCTCGTCGCGTTCATGCCGTGGAATGGCTATAATTATGAGGATTCGATCCTCATTTCCGAACGCATCGTGAAGGACGACGTCTTCACCTCGATCCACATCGAGGAATTCGAAGTCGCCGCCCGCGACACCAAGCTCGGGCCAGAAGACATCACCCGCGACATTCCCAATGTCGGCGAGGAAGCGCTTCGCAACCTCGACGAGGCGGGCATCGTCTACATCGGTGCCGAAGTTGAACCGGGCGACATCCTCAGCGGCAAGATCACCCCCAAGGGCGAAAGCCCGATGACCCCGGAGGAAAAGCTCCTCCGAGCGATCTTCGGCGAAAAGGCCTCGGACGTCCGCGACACCTCGCTACGTCTTCCGCCGGGGGTGTCGGGAACGGTCGTCGAAGTGCGCGTCTTCAACCGCCACGGAATCGACATCGACGATCGTACGCGCGCCATCCAGACCGAGGAAAAGGAACGCCTCAAGAAGGACGCCGACGACGAACGTGGGATCCTCAACCGCGCCACTTGGTCGCGGCTCAAGGAGATGCTCCTCAAGCAGGTCGCGACTTCGGCGCCAAAGCCGATCAAGAAGGGCGCGACGCTTGATGACGCTGCGATTGAATCCGCCGAGAAGCACGAATGGTGGAAGATCGCGGTCAAGGACGACAAGCGTCAGGCCGATATCGAAGCCCTGAAGGCGCAATATGACGAGGCGCTCGGGACCATTAACCGGCGCTACGAAGACCGGGTCGAGAAGCTCGAGCGCGGCGACGAGTTGCCGCCGGGCGTGCTCAAGATGGTCAAGGTGTTCGTCGCGGTGAAGCGCAAGCTTCAGCCGGGCGACAAGATGGCCGGCCGTCACGGCAACAAGGGCGTCATTTCGCGCATCCTGCCGATCGAAGACATGCCGTTCCTGGAAGATGGGACCCATGCCGATATCGTTCTCAACCCGCTCGGCGTGCCGTCGCGGATGAACGTCGGGCAGATTTTCGAGACCCATCTGGGCTGGGCCGCGCGCGGACTGGGCAAGCAAATCGGCGAAATGCTCGAGGCGATCCACGACCGCGGCAAGGACATTGCGTCCAAGGACGTCAAGGAAGTCCGGGCCAAGCTCCACGACATCTACGGCCCCCATTATGCCAAGGATATCGACGGGCGCGACGACGGCCAGATCATGGACCTCGCGGCCAATCTGGTTGGCGGCATTCCGATGGGCACTCCGGTGTTCGACGGCGCCCGCGAACCCGACGTGACGGCGATGCTGGCGAAGGCCGGGCTCGATACGTCAGGCCAGGTGACGTTGTTCGACGGGCGCACCGGCGAGCCATTCGATCGCAAGGTTACCGTGGGCTACATCTACATGCTCAAGCTGCACCATCTGGTCGACGACAAGATCCACGCGCGCTCGATCGGGCCGTACAGCCTGGTCACCCAGCAGCCGCTGGGCGGCAAGGCCCAGTTCGGCGGCCAGCGGTTCGGCGAAATGGAAGTGTGGGCGTTGCAGGCTTATGGCGCCGCTTACACCTTGCAGGAAATGCTGACGGTCAAGTCGGACGACGTCATCGGGCGGACCAAGGTCTATGAAGCGATCGTCAAGGGCGACGACACGTTCGAAGCGGGCATCCCCGAAAGCTTCAACGTGCTGGTCAAGGAAATGCGCAGCCTGGGCCTCAGCGTCGAACTCGATTCGACGGTCGATGAGAATGACGAGCCGACCGCGATCGCCGCCGAATAACACCGGATTTCACTTGGACCCCGTCCCGAACCGGGCGGGGTCAGGAGCTAGACATGAACGAACTGACCAACTTCGCGAACCCGGTGGCTAAGCCGGAAACCTTTGACGAAATCCGCATCGG
Source organism: Sphingomonas sp. (assembly GCA_013816595.1). GTDB lineage: Bacteria > Pseudomonadota > Alphaproteobacteria > Sphingomonadales > Sphingomonadaceae > Sphingomicrobium. The sequence continues at coordinate 15,315 of JACDEB010000035.1, forward strand.
CATTGCCTCTCCCGAAAAGATCCGCAGCTGGTCGTTCGGCGAGATCAAGAAGCCCGAGACCATCAACTACCGCACCTTCAAGCCCGAGCGCGACGGCCTGTTCTGCGCCCGCATTTTCGGTCCGATCAAGGATTACGAATGCCTGTGCGGCAAATATAAGCGGATGAAATACAAGGGCATCGTGTGCGAAAAATGCGGTGTCGAAGTGACCGTGTCGAAGGTTCGGCGCGAGCGCATGGGCCATATCGAACTGGCCGCTCCGGTCGCGCACATCTGGTTCCTGAAATCGCTCCCGAGCCGCATCGGCCTGCTGCTCGACATGCAGCTCAAGCAGCTTGAGCGGATTCTGTATTTCGAGAGCTATGTCGTGATCGAGCCGGGCCTGACCGCGCTCGAGAAATATCAGTTGTTGACTGAAGACGAATTGCTGTCGGCGCAGGACGAATATGGCGAAGACGCATTTTCGGCCGGGATCGGCGCGGAAGCGGTCAAGATCATGCTCATGGACCTCGACCTCGCGGGGGAAAAGGAAATCCTGCTCAAGGAGCTGGCCGAAACCAAGTCCGAGCTTAAACCGAAGAAGATCATCAAGCGCCTCAAGGTCGTCGAAAGCTTCCTTGAATCGGGCAACCGTCCCGAATGGATGATCATGGAAGTCGTGCCCGTGATCCCGCCCGAATTGCGCCCGCTGGTGCCGCTCGATGGTGGCCGCTTCGCGACCTCGGATCTCAACGATCTCTATCGCCGCGTGATCAACCGCAACAACCGCCTCAAGCGGCTGATGGAATTGCGCGCTCCGGACATCATCGTCCGCAACGAAAAGCGCATGCTCCAGGAAGCCGTCGACGCCTTGTTCGACAACGGCCGCCGCGGCCGCACGATCACTGGCGCGAACAAGCGCCCGCTTAAGTCGCTGAGCGACATGCTCAAGGGCAAGCAGGGCCGCTTTCGCCAGAACCTTCTCGGTAAGCGGGTCGATTATTCGGGCCGTTCGGTGATCGTAACCGGGCCGGAATTGAAGCTTCATCAGTGCGGTCTACCCAAGAAAATGGCGCTCGAGCTGTTCAAGCCGTTCATCTATTCGCGGCTCGACGCCAAGGGTCTGTCGATGACCCTCAAGCAAGCCAAGAAGTGGGTCGAGAAAGAGCGCAAGGAAGTGTGGGACATCCTCGACGAGGTGATCCGCGAACATCCCGTGCTGCTCAATCGCGCTCCGACCCTCCACCGTTTGGGAATTCAGGCGTTCGAGCCGGTGCTGATCGAGGGTAAAGCGATTCAGCTTCACCCATTGGTCTGCGCCGCGTTCAACGCCGATTTCGATGGCGATCAGATGGCCGTCCACGTGCCATTGAGCCTTGAGGCCCAGCTGGAAGCGCGTGTGCTGATGATGTCGACCAACAACATCCTGTCGCCGGCGCACGGCAAGCCGATCATCGTTCCGTCGCAGGACATGGTGCTTGGCCTCTATTATCTCAGCCTCGAGAAAGAGAGCGAGCCGGGCGAAGGAATGATGCTGAGCGACATGCCCGAGGTCCATCAGGCCTTGTCGGCAGGCGCGGTCACGCTCCACAGCAAGATCATCAGCCGGGTCCCGCAGACCGACGAAGACAGCAATCCCTACATGAAACGCTTCGAAACGACCCCGGGCCGGATGCTGCTCGGCGAGACTCTCCCAAAGAGCCACAAGGTGCCGTTCGAGACCGTCAACAAGGTCCTGACCAAGAAGGAAATCGGCGACGTCATCGACATCGTCTATCGCCACACCGGTCAAAAAGAGACGGTGCTGTTCGCCGACGCCATCATGGCGCTTGGTTTCCGCCACGCGTTCAAGGCCGGAATCAGCTTCGGCAAGGACGATATGGTCATTCCCAAGGCCAAGGTGCCGCTGGTCGATGAGACCAAGCTGCTGGTCAAGGATTACGAGCAGCAATATCAGGACGGCCTCATCACCCAGCAGGAAAAGTACAACAAGGTGATCGACGCCTGGTCGCGTTGCGGCGACCGCGTGGCGCAGGAGATGATGAAGGAAATTTCCGCCCAGCCGAAGAATGCCGACGGTCGTCAGGCGGATCTCAATTCGATCTACATGATGGCCCATAGCGGCGCCCGCGGTTCGCAGGCCCAGATCAAGCAGCTGGCCGGCATGCGCGGCCTCATGGCCAAGCCGTCTGGCGAGATCATCGAGACGCCGATTATCTCGAACTTCAAGGAAGGCCTGACCGTCCTTGAATATTTCAACTCGACCCACGGCGCCCGCAAGGGTCTCGCCGATACCGCGCTCAAGACGGCCAATTCGGGCTATCTCACGCGCCGTCTCGTCGACGTGTCGCAGGACGCGGTCATCATCGAGGAGGATTGCGGTACCGAGCGGGCGCTTGAAATGCGCGCCATCATTCAGGGCGGCGCGGTCATCGCTTCGCTCGCCGACCGCATCCTTGGCCGGACCACGGCCGAAGATATCCTCGACCCGGCGGACGAGAAGGTCGTCATTGGCGAGGGCACATTGCTCGACGAAGCGATGGTCGCAAGGATCGAGGAACTGGGCGTCCAAGGCGTCAAGATTCGCAGCCCCTTGGTGTGCGCGTCCAAACAGGGCGTGTGCGGCAAATGCTACGGTCGTGACCTTGCCCGCGGAACCCCGGTCAATATCGGCGAAGCGGTCGGAGTCATCGCCGCCCAGTCGATCGGCGAGCCGGGCACCCAGCTGACGATGCGGACGTTCCACATCGGCGGCGCGGCGCAGCTCAACGAACAGTCGCACCTGGAGGCGCCGGTCGACGGCA
>JACDEB010000036.1 GCA_013816595.1 Sphingomonas sp.
GGTGTTCCGCGGCCCCAATGGCGCCGCCGCGCGGGTCGGCGCTCAGCACAGCCAGAATTACGGACCGTGGTACGCCAGCGTGCCCGGCCTGATCGTCATCGCGCCCTACAGCGCGGCCGACGCCAAGGGCTTGTTAAAGGCCGCGATCCGGACCAAAGACCCGGTCGTCTTCCTCGAGAATGAATTGCTCTACGGCCAGCATTTCGACGTTCCCGAGATCGAGAATTACGTGCTTCCGATCGGCAAGGCGCGGGTGGTTCGGACGGGCAAGGACGTGACCATTGTCACTTACTCGATCGGGGTCGGGGTGGCGCTTGAGGCGGCGAAGGAGCTGGAGGCTGCGGGGATCGACGCGGAAGTGATCGACCTCAGGACGCTTCGCCCGCTCGACAAAGCCGCGGTGCTGACCAGCCTCAAGAAGACCAACCGTCTGGTGGTGGTCGAGGAAAGCTGGCCGGTATGCTCGATCTCCTCGGAGATCATGGCGATCTGCATGGAGGACGGGTTCGACGATCTCGACGCGCCGGTGATGCGGATCAATGACGCCGACGTGCCGTTGCCATATGCCGCGAATTTGGAAAAGCTGGCGCTGATCAAGGCGGCCGAGGTGGTCGCGGCGGCGAAGGCAGTTTGCTACCGCTGAGCAAGCGGAAATGATCCAGCCTTCTGACTTCAACCTGATCCAGCTGTACGTTCCCGCCGAGAAGCGGGCGGCATTCGCGGCGTTGTTCGCGGTCAATGATGCGATGGGCGATGTGCTTCGATCGACCAGCGATCCGATGGTCGGGCGGATCCGGCTCGCCTGGTGGCGCGAACGATTGGAGGAGCTCGACCGAAATGCGGTTCCGGCTGAGCCGCGGCTAGCCGAGGCCGCTCGATTGCTCTTGCCGGCGGGAATTTCGGGCGCCGATCTGGCCGAGCTTGAAACCGGCTGGACGCATTTGCTCGAGCCATTTCCGTGGCCCGACCTCAGCGGCGAAGCGACCTGGTTCCGCGGTATGCGCTTGTTTGGGTTCGGCGCCCGGCTGCTCGACCGCAGCGACGAGCAAATCCAGGCGGCCGGCGGGCTGTGGGCACTGGTCGATGCAGCGCGTCATTGCAGCGATGCGCCGTCGCGCGACATGCTGATCGACCGGGCGCGCCATTTCGCCAAGGCGGTTGCGGGCAAGCGCTTCGCCCGGCCGCTTCGGCCCTTGTCGATGCTCGCCGCACTTGCGCTCCGCGACCTTGGCCGCTGGCCTGCGATCGAGCCCGAGGGTACTCCCGGCAGAGCCTTGACCCTGGTCCGCCACCGTCTGACTGGCCGGCTTTAGGTTGACAGCGGTCGCTCCGTTATGGAGCATGACCGCGCCGAATCTCCATTAGTGGAGACTATGTCAAGGTGCGATTTCTCGCCGGGGCAGCGGCCTGCTTTCTCCTCATGACCGGCGCGTTTTTGCTGTGGCAATCGCGCGCGCAAAGCGGATCGGCCTTACCCGCGGCGCCCGAGGCTCGGCTGGCGCAGACTGGCCCGGGGATCAATCTGAAGCGCATTCCCGACGCACCGACGGCAGACCCGAAGGACAAGGAGCAGAAACGGTTCGACCGGGCCGACAAGGACAAGAACGGGTCGATTACGCTCGCCGAACTGGTCGAGCCGAGGCGCAAACCCTATGTCAAGCTCGACCTCAACCATGACGGGAAATTGAGTTTCGAGGAGTGGGCGGTCAAGACGATCGACAAGTTCAAGGGTGCCGACGGCGACAAGAGCAACGGCCTGACCCGCGCCGAATATGCAACCAGCGCGCCCAAGCCCAAGGCGAAGAAGGCCGGCTGCGCCTGCGATTGAGGCCGCGCGATCCTTGCGCGGACCCGATCGGCTGCTAGTTTCGCGGGGCTTGCGGGGGCTGCGCTATGAAGTCGTTCGAATTCCTGATCCTGTTCTTTTCCTTCGCCTTTGCGCTGGCGATGACCCATTTGCTGTTCGCCATCACGCGCATGATCCGCCACCGCCGCCAGCTGGTCTTTTCGTGGCCGCACGCATTGTGGATGGCGACGATGCTGATGCTGTTGCTCGCCAATTGGTTGAGCCTGTTCGATTTTCGCGAGAAGCAATCGATCGACCTGGCGACGGTGATGATGCTGTTCACGTTGGTCATCATGCTCTATTTCGCCTGCGCCCTGGTCTCGCCGGATTTCGATCAGGGCGAAACCTATGACATGGCCGCGTTCCACGAGCGTGAAGGCCGGACCTATATCGGGACCGTAATGGCGCTGCTGGTGGTCAGTTTCATCGCCAATATCGACGCCACGCACGAAGGCGTTTCGAAATGGGGCCTGGAAAATGTCGTCGTCGGCTGGATGATCGTCCCGACGGTGCTCCCGTTGCTCAGCAAAAACCGCATCCTCCAGCTGCTCTGTCCGCTGATCCTGCTCGGGCTGGTGATCGGGTTCATGATGAAATTTTACGGGGACCTGACGTGAGCGAGATCACGCGGGCTGGAGTAAAGTTTCTCCCAGCCAGCTAGCGAAGGCGGCGCGAGCGCGGGCGGTATAGAGCTTTTTGCGGTCGCCCTTTTTGGCGCGCGGGCCGTCGAGCGGCGGCATCAGCCCGAAATTGACGTTCATCGGCTGGTAGTTGTCGGCATCGGCGCCGCCGGTGATATGTGCGAGCAGCGCCCCGAGCGCGGTTTCGGACGGGGGAGCGGGCAGGGTCCGGCCTTCAGCTTCGGCGAATGCAAAGCGCGCGGCGAGGAGGCCGATGGCGGCACTTTCGACATAGCCTTCGCAGCCGGTGATCTGACCGGCGAAGCGGATGTTGGGTTTGGATTTCAGGCGCAAGGTGCCGTCGAGCAGCACCGGTGATTTGATGAAACTGTTGCGGTGGATCCCGCCGAGGCGGGCGAATTCGGCATTTTCGAGACCCGGGATGGTGCGGAAGATGCGGACCTGTTCGCCGTGTTTGAGCTTGGTCTGGAAACCGACCATGTTCCACAAGGTGCCGAGCTTATTGTCCTGGCGCAATTGCACGACCGCATAGGGCCAGCGGCCGGTTTTGGGGTCGTCCAGGCCGACGCCCTTCATCGGGCCGAAGCGCAGGGTTTCGGGGCCGCGGCTGGCCATGACTTCGATCGGCATGCAGCCTTCGAAATAAGGCGTGTCTTGTTCCCACTCCTTGAATTCGGTCTTTTCGCCCGCGTTCAATTGCTCGACGAAGGCGTGATATTGATCGCGGGTCATCGGGCAGTTGATGTAATCCTTGCCGCCCTTTTCCCAGCGCGCGGCCATCCAGCAGATGTCCATGTCGACGCTGTCACGGTGGACGATCGGAGCGATGGCATCGAAGAAGGCGAGGGCCTCGCTGCCGGTTTCGGCGGCGATCGCTTCAGCCAGCGCCAAGCCGGTCAGCGGTCCGGTGGCGATGATCGTCGGGTGGTCGGGAAGAATGTCGACGCGCTCGCGGATGACAGTGATTTTGGGGTGAGCGGCGATGCGCTCGGTGACTTCGCCGGCGAAAGCTTCGCGGTCGACTGCGAGGGCCGAGCCAGCGGGCACCCGGTGCAAATCAGCGCAGGACATGACCAAAGAATCGAGATCGCGCATTTCCTGGTGGATCAAGCCGACCGCATTGTTCTCCGCGTCGTCGGAGCGAAAGCTGTTCGAGCAGACCATTTCGGCGAGCGCGTCGCTGTCATGCGCTGGCGTTGTGTCGCCAGCATCGTCGCCGCGCATTTCGCTGAGGCGGACGCGAAGGCCCGCTTCGGCCAGCTGCCATGCCGCCTCCGAACCGGCAAGGCCGCCGCCGATAATGTGGATGTCGCGAGTCATTTGGTCGCGCAAGTAGCTGCGCCTTTCCTCGGCGTCACCCTGAACTTGTCGGGTGAAACGCCTAGACCGCAGCCGGTTCCTCCGCCTTGGTTTCGCTGGTGATCAGCGCTTCGATGTCGGGGATCGGGTGCCCGGTCATTTCCTTGGCGATTTCGCATACCACGCGCCGGGCGGCTTCCTTGTGCAGTTTCTTGCGCAATTCGCCCAATGTCTTAGGCGGGGCGATGATGGCAAGGGCGTCGAAGTCGCCCGACAATGCGCGCTTGTTGACCTGGTCGGCGGCGCCATGCGCCCAGCGATCCTCCTCGAGCTGCTTGAAATCGGTTTCCTCATAGGTCGAGCGGCCATAACCGCCGGATTGCTGAACCGCGCCAGGTACGTCGCTCGCCAAATCGCGGTTGAAGTCGGCATCGTCGCGCTCGTCGTGGCTCTCGGTCCGAAGGTCGATCTGATTGACATCGCCGGCGTTGCGAAAGAACAGAGTCTTGCGGCCGTCGGTGACGAGGACGAGAGCGTTGTTGGCGAGAGGCATGCGGATCTCCTGAACGTTGATCGATTACTCGCCAACGCGACGGAGAGCGGCCCGTTCCGTGGGTTTACTCGCCGTCTTCGGGGCCCGCCGACAAATCCTCTCCGACCGTCGCACCGGGCACGGGCCCGATTTCGTCGCCGCCGTCGAGTTCGATCTCCTCCTCGTCGCTTTCGTCGATCTTGGCGACGCTGACGACACGTTCCTTGTCGGCGACGTTGAAGATGGTGACGCCCTGCGTATTGCGCCCGGCGATGCGGATGTCGCCGACGGTGGTGCGGATGATCTTGCCCTGATTAGTGACCAGCATCAATTGCTCGCCAAGGGTGACCGGGAAACTGGCGACGACCCCGCCGTTGCGTTCCGACGTGACGATGTTGATGATACCCTGACCGCCGCGGTTGGTGCGGCGATATTCGTAGGTCGAGCTGCGCTTGCCATAGCCGTTGACGGTGATGGTGAGCAGGAATTGCTCCTTGTCGGCGATTTCCGAATAGCGTTCGCCGGCCAGGCCGTCGGCGCCGTCATTGTCGCGCCACCGCGGCGCCTTGAGATAGGCTTCGCGTTCCTCCGCATTGGTGCCGACCCGGCGCAGGATCGACATCGAAATGACCTGGTCGTCGCCGAGCAGCCGGACGCCGCGCACGCCCATCGAATTGCGGCTCTGAAATTCACGAACGTCGGTCGAGCGGAAGCGGATCGCCTTGCCATTGCGGGTGGCGAGAAGAACGTCGTCGTCCTCGGTCAGAAGCTCGACCCCGACCAAGCGGTCGAGGCTTGCGGCATTGCTGGCATCGTCGTCATCGCCCCCACTTCCGTCGCCGTCGCCATCCTCCGACATGCCGAATTTCATCGCGATCTTGCCCGCGGTCGGAATGTTGGTGAAGGCATCCATCGAATTGCGGCGGACAGTCCCGCGCGCGGTCGCGAACATGATGTGCAGCCCGCCCCATTCAGCCTCGTCCTCGGGCAGAGCGAGAACGGTCGAAATGACTTCGCCTTCCGCCAGCGGGAGCAGATTGACCATTGGCCGGCCTTTGGTGTTGGGCCCGCCCTCCGGCAGGCGCCACACCTTCATCCGGTAGACGCGGCCGATATTTGAGAAGAATAGCACCGGATTATGGGTCGAGGTGACGAACAATTCGGTCACCGCATCCTCGTCCTTGGTCGCCATTCCGGAGCGGCCCTTGCCGCCGCGTTTCTGCTCGCGGAACACCGACAAGGGTGAGCGCTTGATGTAGCCGCCCATGGTCACGGTGACGACCATTTCCTCGCGCTCGATCAGGTCTTCGTCGTCGAGACCATCGAAGGCGGCGGTGATTTCAGCCACGCGCGGGGTCGCGAATTCGGCGTCGACCTCGTCGAATTCCTCCTGCATCACTTCATAGAGCCGGACGCGATTGCCGAGGATTTCGAGCAATTCGCCGATGTTGGTCGCAAGTCCTTCGAGTTCGCCGCCGATTTCGTCGCGGCCAAGCGCCGTCAGCCGGTGGAGGCGAAGCTCGAGGATCGCTTTTACCTGGGCTTCGCTGAGCTTGTAGGTGGTCCCCTGAGCCTGCGGCTCGATCGCCTCGACCAGCATGATGTAGGGGCGGATGGTGTCGCCGGGCCATTCGCGCGCAAGCAGTTTTTCGCGCGCTTGGGCGGGACTTGCCGACCCGCGGATGAGCTTGACCACCTCGTCGAGATTGGTGACCGCGACGACCAGTCCGAGCAACAAATGGGCGCGGTCGCGAGCCTTCATCAATTCGAATTTGGAGCGCCGGACAATCACTTCTTCGCGGAACTTGACGAAGCTTTCGATGATGTCGCGAAGGGTCAAGGTTTCGGGCCGGCCGCTGCGGATCGCGAGCATGTTCGCCGGGAACGACGATTGCGCCGGGGTGTGGCGCCACAATTGGTTGAGGACGACCTCGGGGGTCGCGTCGCGCTTCAGATCGATGACGATGCGAACGCCCTTGCGGCTCGATTCGTCGCGGATGTCGCTGACGCCTTCGATGCGTTTGTCCTTGGCCGCTTCGGCGATCTTTTCGACCAGCCCCGATTTGCCCACCTGATAGGGGATTGCAGTCAGAACGACCGAGCGGCGGTCGTTGCGGCCTTCCTCGACATGGGCCCGGCTGCGCATCATGATCGAGCCGCGGCCGGTAGTGTAGGCAGCGCGAATTCCGGCCGTTCCCAAAATCAGCGGACCGGTCGGGAAATCGGGGCCTTTGACATGCTCCATCAGGCCTTCGGACGTGACCTCCGGATCGGCGATGAACGCGCGGCACGCGGCCAGAACTTCGCCCAGATTATGCGGCGGGATGTTGGTCGCCATGCCGACCGCGATGCCGCCGGCGCCATTGACGAGGAGGTTGGGGAAGCGCGCCGGAAGGACCTGCGGTTCGCTTTCGCTGGCGTCGTAATTGGGCTGGAAGTTGACGGTGTCTTTATCGATGTCGCCGAGGAGGAAATTGGCGACCTTGGCGAGGCGTGCTTCGGTGTAGCGCATCGCGGCTGGAGGATCGGGATCCATCGATCCGAAATTGCCCTGGCCATCGATCAGCGGAACACGCATCGACCATGGCTGGGTCATGCGGGCGAGAGCGTCGTAGATCGCGCTGTCGCCATGGGGGTGATATTTACCCATGACGTCGCCAACGATGCGGCTCGACTTGCGATATTGGCGGCCGGCGACATAGCCCGCTTCCTGGCAGGCGAAGAGGATCCGGCGGTGAACCGGTTTGAGGCCGTCGCGGACATCGGGCAGGGCGCGGCTGACAATCACGCTCATCGCATAATCGAGGTAGCTGGTCTTCATTTCCTCGACGATCGAGACCATCGCGATGGCGGAATTTTCGCCACCCGGGGGCGGGCTGTCGTTGAGGTCGTCGATCGGCGGTTCGGTGGCCAAGGGAAATCCTACTGGTAAGGGGTGTGACTGGCGGAGCGCGCGACGGCGCAATTGCCCGCGTCGCGACCTTAGGCGATGCGCTGGCCAAGCGCCACCCCGCGCGCCCGCGCGCGAGAGCTATGTTTCACCGAGCGCTTGATCTGGTCGGAAAACCGTTCGTTTTCAGATGGTTCAATCGCCATTCATGGGTTCAGCGCCATCGCCTTTGGACATCCAATCGCGACGGGGCTAAGCCGCCCCCGGGAATTTTAGGCCGGCGCCGTGCTGCACCGGGACAGGAGACATCATGAAGAGCCTTGCCTTGACCACCGCACTTGCGACGATCGCCGCGCTTTCGGCAACTCCGGCGGCCGCGCAATATACCAAGGCGACGCCTCCAGTAGCCATTCCGGAGCCGACGGCCCAGGCGGCAGCGCCAAGCCCCGCCGCAGCCGCCCAACCTCAGGTTAAATTGTCGAAGAAGGCGTCCAAAGCGATCATCGCGCTGCAGACCGCGGTCACCACCAATGACACAGCCAATATCCCGGCCAAGCTGGCAGAGGCGCAGGCGCTCGCCGAAACCGCCGACGACCGTTATGCGATCGGCCAGCTTCAACTGAAGTCGGCTTTGGCCGCGAAGAACGACGAGTCGGCCGCTTTGGCGATCGACGCAATCGCTGCTTCGGGCATTGTTCCGGGCGCTCGGTCCGCCGGACTCTACAATGCCGTCGGAATCAATTTCTACAACGCCAAGAATTTCGACCGCGCCGCGGCAATGTTCGAAAAGGGCATGGCCGCGGACCCGAAGGGTTTTGAATCGCTCAAGCTGCTGGCCGAGGCGCGCAATTCGCAGGGCCGGGCCGCGGACGCTGCGCAATTGATCCAGAAATCGCTGGCGGTCGCCGCTGCCGCCGGTCAAAAGCCGACCGAAGACGTCTACAAGCGCGCGGTCAGCCTGGCGTACAACGCCAAATTGCCAATCGCCGTCGATCTTGGCCGGCAATGGGTCCAGGCCTATCCGAATTCGGAAAGCTGGCACAATGCGGTCGCCATTTATCGCAACATGATGCGGCCGGAAGTCGAAAGCACGCTCGATTTGTTGCGCCTGCTTCGTGCCGCCAATGCCTTGTCGACTTCGGGCGATTATACGCTCTACGCGACCGCCGCGTCCGAACAGGGCAATTTCGGTGAGGCGAAATCGGTCATCGACGAAGGTCTGGCCAACAAAAAGGTCGATGCGGCAAGTTCGCTTGCGCGCGACATCATCAAGGGACTCAAGGCCAAGCCGATCGCAACCGCCGCCGAAGTCGAGACCGCGTCCAAAAGCGCCAAGACATCGACCGCGCTCAACGCCGTCGGCAACCGCTTTTACGGCCTTGGCAATTACACCCGCGCGGCCGAACTTTATCGCGCCGCGGCCGGTGCTGGCGGCGATTCCAATCTCGCCAATCTCCACCTCGGGATGGCGCTTGCCCGAGCTGGAGACAAAGCGGGCGCAACCGCGGCGCTCAAATCGGTCAGCGGAGCTTATGCGCCGATTGCCAATTATTGGCTGCTGTTCGTCGGGAAGGCCAGATAGCGCTTTTGCAAAGCCGGGTTTGACGCGGGCGTCGGAGCAATCCGGCGCCCGTTTCGCATCGAGCCGCCCCTCCCGAAAGCGTCCCATAACGGGATGGTTAAGAGGCGCCGCCTTAGCGCGCGCCGCCGCATTCACTAGGGATCGCTTTCCTCGCGCGTGAAGGATGGCGATAGCCTTGGTCCGGTTCGACGATCGATTGCAGACGGTGCTTCGGCAGCCGGCCAGCGACCCGCGCGACGCGGCGGTCCGCTGGCGTCAGCTGGTCGACCTCATCGCCCGCGCCGGTCCGTCGATCGACAGCCAGCTTCTGGGCGAAGCGCTGAATGTCATCGCCGGCGATGCGTCGCGGATCGATGAATCGCTCCGTGCCGCGGCCGCTCGAACCATCGCCGCTTTGCCCTTGCCCTTTCGGCTGCTGGAATATTTCGTCGGCGACCAGCTGAGCGTTTCGGCGCCGATCCTTGCCGCGGCGTCGCTCGAACGCGCTCAGTGGACGACTTTGCTCGCTTTGGCCGACCCCGAAACCCGGCAGTTCGTTGCGACGCTTCATCCCGAACTTGGAGATATGGCACCGGCGGACATGACCGATGATCTGGTCGAATATCCGGACCGCACCGAACAGACGACGATCAGCGATGTGGTCGCACGGATCGAGCGCCGCCGTCATCGCCGCCCCGAATGGGACGAGCGTGGCGCCCAGCATAGTCCCGTTACTCCGAGCGAGCTTGGAGTTTTCCGCTGGGAATGCGGGCCGAACGGAGAAATCGGCTGGGTCGAGGGGGCTCCGCGCGGCGCCTTGATCGGTCGCTCGATTGCCCGGGCGCGCGACAATGGCGACCGCATCGAGGAAGCCGCAGTCCGCGCTTTCAGCCAGCGCGCTCCATTCCGCGATGCGCTGATGGTCCTTGCGGGCGACGGACCGGTAGCTGGCAAATGGAAGATCAGCGGTGTTCCAGCATTTGATCCGGCGGACGGCCGCTTCGCCGGTTACCGCGGTATTGCATTGCGCGAATTTTCCGCGCCGCAGCAGGGGCTACCGCAGGGCAGCGCGACGTTGGCGATGGATTCGGATTCGCTGCGCGAGCTGGTCCATGAAATCAAAACCCCGCTCAACGCGATCATCGGTTTCGCCGAGATCATCGACGGTCAGTATCTGGGTCCGGCGGGCCGCCGCTATCGTCAGCGCGCCACTGGCATCGTCGATCAGGCGCGATTGCTGCTCGGCGCAATCGACGATCTCGACCTCATGGCCCGGGTCCAGTCGGGCGCGTCGCCGGCGAGCGGGCCGGGAGACCTCGGCGAAATCGTCACCCGCACGGTCAATGATTTGCGTCCAAGCACCGAACAGGATGGGGTCGAGTTGATCTACGCTGCGCCAAGGACTCCGGTCCGAGCGGCCACCGGGATCGAATCGCTCATTCGCCTGGTCGAACGGACGATCGCCGCCGCGGCCGACCTGGCGACGTCCGGCGAGCGACTGCGCTGCGGGGTCGCTCGTTCCCAGGGCCAGGCGCGACTGACGATCACCCGCCCGAGCGAACTGACGCACATCGGTTCGCTCAGCCTCGCCGACGACAATGGCGGGGCGATCGACGGGCGTTTCTCACTTCATGTAGCGCGGGGATTGGCGCGCCTCGCGGGCGGCGACCTGGTCATCGAGGGCGACAATCTGGTCCTCTCGGTGCCGTCGGCCTGAGCCGCGGACAGCGCTTCCTGCGATCAGTGGGTTGGCGCGGCGGAACGGCGCCGCTATCGCGGGCCCGGGCCTGTAGCTCAATGGTAGAGCCGGCCGCTCATAACGGCTAGGTTGCAGGTTCGAATCCTGCCGGGCCCACCAGTGCCCGCTGGTGCGTGATGATGAAGTCGGGGAGTGGCGCAGCCTGGTAGCGCGTCTGCTTTGGGAGCAGAGGGTCGCAGGTTCGAATCCTGTCTCCCCGACCATCACATTTCGACGTAACTAGCGGTTAGCTGCGGTGTTTCCGTCATCGGCGTCATGGTCGTTGACCGTGACATTGACGTCGGTGTTCTTGACCTTGTCGGCCGCGTCATTGACGCCATTGCCGATATCCGAAGCAACGTTCTGGGCGGTTGCACTAACATCCGCCGCGGCATTTTCCGCGACGTCGCCATTGTAGGTCACGGTAGTCGTGTCGTTGGCATCGTCCTTGGTCACCTGGCAGGCGCCGAGCATGAGCAGTGCGGGAATTGCGATCAGGATACGCATTTTATTCTCCTCGGTTTTGCGGATTAACGCCGGTGGGTCCGTTTCGGGTCCGTCGCGATCGGTCCGGCAAGCACCGCGAGCATCGCCGTCCACGCCGCGACATTCTGACGCAATTGAATCGGATCGATCTTGTCGAGCGTGTCGTCGGGCGTGTGGTGGATATCGAAATAACGCGTTCCGTCCTGATCGAAACCGACCACCGGGACGCCGCCAGCGACGAGTGGCTCGATGTCTGAACCACCAGCGTCGTTGAATGAGCCGGTCACAATTCCGAGCGGCGCCACAGCGGCCGCGATCATCTCAGCTTCAGCTTTGCGCTCGGGGCCAAGCTTGCTGTTGAGCTTCCACACATGGTCGGCGCCGAAATCGCTTTCCGCGGCTGCATAATGCTGTTCCTTGCCGTGCCGGGCGACATAATCGAAGCCGCCGAACAGTCCGACTTCCTCGGCGCCGAACCAGACGACGCGGATGGTTCGAAGCGGACGCCCTGCATCCATGATCCGCTTGGCCGCCGCGGTGGTGATCGCGACACCCGCGCCATCGTCGATCGCGCCAGTGCCGAGGTCCCAGCTGTCGAGGTGTCCGCCGACCAGCACCGGCGGCAAATGGGGATCGCGGCCAGGGACTTCGGCGATGACATTGCCGGAATCGCCATTCTGACGCACCTGGCTGACGAGAGTCAGGTGCATAGTGACTGGCCGTCCGCGCTGGAGAATCCGCGCCAGTTGCTCGGCGTCGGGAACAGTCAGGGCGCCCGCCGGGATGGGCCTTGCACCATCGCTAAAAATCTGGACTCCAGCGTGCGGATTGCGGTGATGATCGGTGCCGATCGACCGCACGACGATGGCCAATGCGCCTTTAAGCGAGGCCGCGGTCGGGCCCTGACGACGCGGCGCCCCGAACTGGCCGTAGCCCGAGCCGTCCTGGGTCGGGAGCATGTTATGATCGACGAACACGATCTTGCCGCGCACCGCAGCGTCGGGCGCGCGGCGCAGGGCATCGACGCTGTCGAAGGCGACGATTTCGCCAGTCACTCCAGCGGGTCCGGTCGAAGCGCTGTTGCCGAGCGCAGCGACGACCAGCTTTTGCGGGAAGGGGGCCAAGATCTCGGCGCTTTCGGGCCCGCGCGTCCATACGCCCATCGGGAAGGTCTCAATGCGAACGTTGGCGAAGCCGAGCGCGGTCAGCTTGCGCACTGCCCAGGCGCGCGCGCGCGCTTCTGCCTCAGTGCCGGCGAGACGCTGGCCAACTTCGGTGGTCAGGCCTTCCACGATGTCCCAGGCGTAATGATCCTGTTCGAGCGCCGCATCGCGCAGCGCTCCGACAGCGGGATCGACAACGGGACCGATCGGCGGCAGCGGACTGACCGGCGCCGGGCCGACGACGACCCCTTGAGCGGCGAGCGGGGCGGTGGCGGTGAGCAGGATGGCGGCGATGAGAATGCGGTTCATGTGCCATTGCCTAGCGTGGCCTCGGGCGCCTGTCATCGGCGATTGATCGGAATGGTTACAACAGCCGCATCTGGCTTCCCGCCGGCGGTTCGAACAAGTCGGTTCGAAGGCCGAATTTCGCTTGGCGAAGGCCGTATTTCTTCGACGCCATCTCAAACCGGGTGCGGAGCAGGTCGGCCCATGCGCCCTGGCCGCGCATCCGGGTGAAGAAATTGGGGTCATTGTCGCGCCCGCCGCGGAGCGACTGGATCACCGCCATGACCTTTCGCGCGCGGTCGGGAAAATACTCGTCGAGCCAGGCCCGGAACAACGGCGCGACCTCGTTCGGAAGGCGCACCGGCAGATAGAAGCCGCCCGGGGCTCCGGCGGCGACCGCAGCCTCGACGATCTGTTCCAGTTCATGGTCGGTGATTTGCGGAATGACCGGAGCGATGGCGACAAAGCACGGCACGCCCGCGTCGTTGAGCGCCTTGACCGCGGCGAGGCGCTTGGCCGGGCGCGCGGCGCGCGGCTCCAGCGTCCGGGCGATTGAGGGATCGAGCGAGGTGACCGAAATCGCCACCGACGCAAGGCGCAGATCGGCCGCCTGCTTGAGCAGATCGAGGTCGCGCAGCACGCGGTCGGACTTGGTGGTGATGGTGAAGGGATGGCGGGTCTCGACCAACAATTCGATCAGCGAACGGGTGATCTTCCACTGCTCCTCGATCGGCTGATAGGGATCGGTGTTGGTGCCCATGGCGATCGGCTTGCACTCATAGCCGGGGCGGGCGAGCGTCGAATGGAGCAATTGCGCGGCGGTCGACTTGACGAACAGCCGCGATTCGAAATCCACGCCGGGCGACAGATCGTGAAAGGCGTGGGTCGGCCGGGCGAAGCAATAGATGCAGCCATGTTCGCAGCCGCGATAGGCGTTGATCGAGCGGTCGAAGCCGATGTCGGGCGAAGTGTTGCGGGTGAGGATGGTCCGCGGGTGCTCGATCGTCACCGTCGTCCGGCGCGGTGCCACGCCATCGAGCGCCTCGACCTGGTCGAGCCATTCACCATCGACCACGCGTTCCTTCAGATTAAAGCGGGTCGGCGTCGCATTGCGAGTGGCGCCGCGGCCCTTGTTCGATTCGACCGGCATCGGAGAAAGCTATGCCCACAACCGGAACATATCAAGAACAATAAAACGAAGGCTTAGTGGTTGAGGCGCGCCGTTCCGGTTGGAAAATCGGGCCAGCGATGCTGCGCGACAGCGCGCAAGGTCGGGGTCTGCTGGTCGTTGAGACCCTGATAAACCCACATGTTGCGGAGCACCGCGGGCACGTAGAAACGCGTTTCCCAATACGGAATGCTTTCAATCCACAACAACGGGTCGCCCTTGTCGTTGATGGTCGCCCAGCGCCCGACCGGGAGCGGACCCGCATTATAGGATGCAATAACCCGCGGAAGCTGGCCGGCGGTGGCGGTTGAGCGGCGCATCATCTCGATGAAGGTTTGGCCATATTCGAGGTTGGTCGCTGGATCGGTGAGCGAACCGAGCGCGGTGCCGCGGGCCCGCGCCATGTCCCGCGCCGTGCCCGGACGAACCTGCATCAACCCGACCGCGTCGGCAGGGCTGACCGCGGTCCGCCGGAACGACGATTCCTGGACAACATGGCCATAAGCCAGCGCCGGATCGACCCGCCAACCGCCGAGCGGAATCCATTTCGGATTGGGATAACGGTCGGCATAATTGGAGCGGGCTCCGGGCTGACCGTTGCTCGCGAGCCAGAATTGCGCCGCTGCCAGGTCAAGCTTCCGGGCCACTTTAACCAGCGCATGATGTTCGCTTGGAAGGCCGATCTTTGCCTGGTGGCGGAGCAATTCCTCGGCCAGGCTCGGTTCCCCGATCCGCGCCAGTTCGGTGGCTCGGCGGACGTTGGGTAATTGATCGACCGGCGGATCGAAACCGATCAGCGGATCGGGCGGAAGCTTGGTCGGCATGCCGAGGCTTTCGCGTGCGACCAGCCCGTAGAAGCTTTCCGCCGATTCCGCCGCTGAAGACGCCAATCGGAGCATTGGCTCGACGGCGCGCGGACGGTGGCACATTTGCTCGGACCGCGCCGCCCAATAATAGCCGCCGGCGCGAAGCTCGCGCTGAGTAGTGAATGACGCGACCTGCTGAAACGCGCGCGAGGCGCTGTTGCAATCGCCCATCCGCCACGACGCCAAAGCGGAAATCCACGCCGCCTGGCTGGCCCATTCGCCGGTCGCTCCCTGACGCCAGGTATCGGCGACCCGGCGGGCGTCGAGATCGAGGCCGAGAATATAATAGATCCACGCCACTCGCTGGCTCAGCTCGGCGCGCGCTTCGAACCCGAGCTGCGGCGCGTAAAGCAGGAACTGGGCCTCCGCGCCGGCGCCATCGTCGGCTTTGACATGAGGCGTGAGAAGGTCGCGCAACTGATCGGCGACCGGATCGCCCTGGACCGATTTGGCGCGGTAGCGGCCGGGAGCGGAACCGAGGCTGATGATCCGGCGCTGCGCACTGACGAGCAATGGCTCGGTTGCCCCGCGCGCCTGGGCCATCCGCGCCAGCTGGTCGGCCTGTGGCAGCTCGGGCGCTTCGGCGATTACCGCCTGGATGGCCGCCAGGCTGACCGCTGGCGAGCCTTTGGCGGTATAGAGTTCGGCCTTGGCGAGCGCCGTCAAAACACTTGGCGGGAGGGCGTTTACGCCCGCCTGAGCCGAGGCCCAATTGCCGGTGTCAATGGCGTCGAACACCCCGCGCCAATCCTTGGGGACGACAATCGGCGGCGGCATAGGCACCAGCGCAGACGGCGATTGCGGAGCCGGCTGAGCGAGCGGCGCGAGCGGATCGGACGTCTGGCCCTGCGCGTGCAGCGGGAGCGCCCACATCAATGCCCCGAACCCAATCAGCCCAAACTTCACGCTTGATCCTCCATCAACAGCAGCAAATCCCGCCATGCCAGCGATTTGTCCAACGGACGATGAACGAGGTGGCGCGGGTGGAATGTCGCGACTGCGCGAACGCCTTCGATCTTGTGAATTTGGCCGCGGGCATTGGCGAGCGGCTTGCTGAGCAGCGCCTGACACGGTCCATCGCCGAGCAACAGCAGGCGTTTGGGGCGGGCCAAGCGGATATGGCGCCGGGCGATTTCCGCGCACAGATCGCGCTCGGCGGCGCTCATCTTCTTGCCCGGCACATGGACGCAGCTGAGCGAGGCGGAATAGGCCTGATCAGGAGCGAAGCCGATGGCGGCAAGCATGCGCTCCGCCAAGCGCCACGACTCGCCGCCGAGCGGGCGTTCATTGTCGTCGCCGCCGGGCGCTTCGCACAGCAGCATGACCTCGGCGTCCTCGGGACCGTGGGGAAGGGCGCGGCGGCCAGCGCCTTGCGCTTGCGGAATATCGGCGCCGGTCGCCAGCCAGTCCTTCAAGGCTTCGAGCGATTGCGGGTCAGGGATCTTGATATTGGCGACATCGGACTTGGCTTCGATCCTTGAAGCTTCGGCGGAATCAATTTTTGGGGACGGCCTGAGCCAGTCGCGCGGCTCGTCCTGAATGGCGACATCGACGCCCGCGTCGAGCCACCAGCCAAGCGCGCTTCTGGCCTCGATCGGCCCGATCGTCTGAAGGTCCCCACCCATGACCTTACTCTCTCCGCCATTGACGGCGCGGTCAAGGAATTGGCAGTGCAGTCAAAGGCAGGACGCGCGACAGGCGCGACGAGAGGTTTCATGAGCCAGCGCGAATCGATGGAATATGATGTGGTGATCGTCGGTGCCGGGCCGGCGGGGCTGAGCGCGGCGATCCGATTGAAGCAGCTGGCGGGCGACGCGGCACGCGAATTGTCGGTCTGCATCCTCGAAAAAGGAAGCGAGGTCGGAGCCCATATCCTGTCGGGCGCGGTGATCGACCCCAAGGCGCTGGACGAGCTCATTCCCGAGTGGAAGGAGAAAGGCGCACCACTGACGGTTCCGGTAACCGAAAACCTTCACTGGGTGCTGAGCGAAAAGAGCAAGTTCGGAATGCCGCACATGCTGCTTCCGCCGTTCATGCGCAACAAGGGGACCTACACCCTCAGCCTGGGCAATTTGACGCGCTGGCTGGCGGGTCAGGCGGAGGAACTGGGAGTCGAGATTTTCCCCGGCTTTCCAGCCGCCGAAATCCTCTACCACGACAACGGATCAGTGAAGGGGGTGGCGACCGGCGACCTTGGCATCGCCCGCGACGGTAGCCACCGCGCGGATTATCAGCAGGGCATGGAATTGCACGCCCGCTACACCTTTTTCGCGGAAGGCGCGCGCGGCAGCCTGACCAAGCGGCTGAGCGAGGTGTTCGCGCTGCGCAAGGAAAGCGGGCCGCAGGTTTTCGGCATTGGTCTCAAGGAATTATGGGATGTTCCTTCCGACAAACATAAGCCCGGGCGAGTGATCCACAGCCAGGGCTGGCCATTGAGCGATGCGTGGGGCGGGGGTTTTCTTTATCATCAGGAGAATAACCAGGTCGCGCTCGGCTTCGTCGTCGCGCTCGACTACGCCAATCCCTATCTATCGCCGTTCGACGAATTCCAGCGCTGGAAGACCCATCCGGCGATCCGCGCCGAGATCGAAGGCGGACGACGGGTTTCCTATGGCGCGCGGGCGATCAACGAGGGCGGATACCAGGCAATCCCCAAGCTTGCGTTCCCCGGCGGGGTGCTGATCGGTTGCAGTGCCGGCTTCGTCAATGTGCCGCGGATCAAGGGCACGCATACGGCGATGAAATCGGGCATGCTCGCGGCGGAGGCAGCGTTCAAGGCCATATCCGACGATCGTTCGGGCGACACGCTCGATGGCTATGCAAAGGCGCTTCACAAGAGCTGGATCGTCACGGAGCTGAAGATTGTCCGCAATGCCCAGCCGGCCATTGCCCATTGGGGCGGGACCCTGGGTACGCTCTACGCCGGCTTCGACATGTGGCTCGGGAGCCTTGGCATTTCGCTTCCGTGGACGCTGAAACACAAGCCCGACAATGAAGCGACCAAGCCCAAGGACCAGTATAAGCCGATCGTTTATCCCAGGCCCGACGGGGTGCTGACCTTCGACCGGCTGTCGTCGGTGTTCATTTCCAACACCAACCACGAAGAGGACCAGCCGGTTCATCTGACGCTCAAGGACGCCAGCATACCGACCGCGGTCAACCTGCCGGTCTATGCCGGCCCCGAACAGCGATACTGCCCGGCTGGGGTCTATGAATTCGTCGAGGAAAACGGCAATCCCAAGCTCCAGATCAACGCCCAGAATTGCGTTCACTGCAAAACCTGTGACATCAAGGACCCGACCCAGAACATCAACTGGGTTACCCCCGAAGGCGGTGGAGGCCCCAATTACCCGAATATGTAGATGGTACGCGGGCGGTGCGATTGTCGCTTTGGCGCTGGGTTCGGCACCGGCATCGGCGCGGCTGACGGCCAGTTCGAGCGACCCGGCCTGGGCCTATGTCCAGGCGCGGACCGCGGCGATT
>JACDEB010000037.1:0-4031 GCA_013816595.1 Sphingomonas sp.
GCGTTATTATCAGGAACTCAAGACCGGCCCGCAGGACAAGAGGTCGAAGGCGTGGCTGAGCGAATGCCTGGCCAGCGCCAACTGGCTGGTCAAGGCGCTCGACCAGCGGGCGCGGACGATCGTCAAGGTGGTGTCCGAAATCGTCAAGCACCAGCAGGGCTTTTTCGAGCGCGGCGTCGCGGCGATGAGACCGCTGACCCTGCGCGAGGTCGCGCAAGCGATCGAAATGCACGAATCGACCGTCAGCCGGGTGACGTCGAACAAATATCTATGGTGCGACCGCGGGATGTTCGAGCTCAAATATTTCTTCGGCTCGGGGGTCGCCTCGGCCGAAGGCGACGGCGCCGCCGCCGAAGCGGTCAAGGCAGCGATAAAGACCGTGATCGGCGCGGAAACCGACGTCCTCAGCGACGATGCAATCGCCGCGCTGCTCAACGCCAAGGGCATGGCGGTCGCTCGGCGGACAGTGGTCAAATATCGCGAAGCAATGGGCATCGGCTCGTCGATTCAGCGCCGGCGGATGCGCAAGATCGGCGGTTAGGCGCTAACCCGCGCCCAGATCGGCAGATGGTCGGACGCTCGCCGCGCCGAAGCACTCATGTGCACCCCTGCGGCCTCGATGTTCAAATCGCGGTGGACGATGATCCGGTCGAGCGCTGCGACCGGCCGGCGGGCGTGAAAACTGGGGCCGGTCGGGGCGATGTGAAAATCGGGACCGATGTCTTTCAGGCACCCGGCCAGCGTCCGCCATTCATTGGTGTCGCCCATCAGAATTGTCGGCATCGGCTGCGACCGGGCGGCAACGGCATCGAGGATAAAGCGGATCTGCCGCCGCCGCCACAGACCGGAAATGTCGAGATGCATTCCGACCACTCTGATGGCGGTGTCGCCAACCAGCAATTCGGCGATGACCGCGCCGCGCGGCTCGAGCGTTGGCAGTTCGAGCACGTCGCAATCGAGAACGCCGATGTGGTGCTTCACCAGGATCGCATTGCCGTGCCAGCCGATGTTGCGGGTATCGAGTTTGAGCAATTTATCGGCGTGTTTGCGCATCGGTTCGAGCGCGCGCTTGTGGCGCACCCCAAGCGGGACCGGCTTGTACAGCCCATAATCGGCGATCAGCTGGAGTGGCACCGCCGACCCGCGCCCGCCAACCCGTTTATCCGCCTCCTGCAGCGCAACGATGTCGGCGTCGATTTCGTGAATCACGTCGAGCACGCGATGCGGGTCGCGCTTGCGGTCGGTGCCGACGGCCTTGCGCATATTATAGCTTGCGACTGTGATCTGGGCCCCGGTGCTCACTGACACGCCAACCCCAAGCGGTCCAACTTGGTTCCTAGACGTCCAGATTGGCGACGCTGAGCGCATTGTCCTGGATGAACTCGCGGCGCGGTTCGACAACGTCGCCCATCAGGCGGGTGAAGATTTCGTCGGCGATATCGGCCTGGACCACTTCGACCCGGAGCAATGAGCGATTGGTCGGGTCGAGCGTGGTTTCCCACAATTGCTCGGCGTTCATTTCGCCAAGACCTTTGTAGCGCGAAATACTGAGGCCACGGCGGCCGGCGGCAAGCACTGCATCGAGCAATTCCGATGGCCGGGTGACCGGGATCGGCTTGCCCCGGGTCTCGGCCTCAGCGGCGGCGGCTTCGGCTGCGTCGGCGGCTTGCTCTGGATCGACTTCAGGATCGGCTTCGACCTCCACGACCGGGGCCGATCCGCCCTTCTTCAAGGTTTTGAGAGTGGCCGGCTTGGCGAAGGATTCGGCTTGCTCGCTGGCGAGGCTGTGAAGCTTGCGCGCTTCGGCCGAGACCAGGAAGCCGGGTTCGAACACATAAGCATCGGTCACTCCGCGCCACAGCCGCTTGAGCGCATAACCGCCCTCGGCCGCGACTTCGCCCGACCAAACGCCCTCGGGATCGCCGACCGCGAGCCAGGCGGCGACGGCAGTGATAGCCGCTGCCCGTCCCTTCGAATCGAGGTCGGGCTTGAGCGCTCCGCCCAGGGCCAGTGCTTCGACCAGCGCCCAGTCGTATTTGCGCGGGACGTAGCTCATCAACGTGCGCATCCGCCGCGCATGATCGACCAAGCTCTTGAGATCGTTCCCGGCGCGTTGGCCATCGACGCCGTCGAGCACCAGCCCGTCGAGCCCTTGCGCCTCGAGATAATCGTCGAGCGCGCTATCGTCCTTGAGATAGACTTCCGAGCGTCCGCGGCTGACCTTGTACAGGGGCGGCTGGGCGATGAGCAGATGGCCCGCCGCGATCAGTTCGGGCATCTGGCGGTAAAAGAACGTCAGCAGGAGGGTGCGGATATGCGCACCGTCGACGTCGGCGTCGGTCATGATCACGATCTTGTGATAGCGCAATTTCTCGAGGTTGAACTCCTCGTGCCCGATGCCCGTTCCAAGCGCCTGGATCATCGTCCCGATTTCCTTCGAGCCGAGCATCCGGTCGAAACGCGCGCGCTCGACGTTGAGGATCTTGCCCTTGAGCGGGAGAATCGCTTGGAATTTGCTGTCGCGGCCCTGCTTGGCCGAGCCGCCGGCGCTGTCACCCTCGACCAGGAACAGTTCGGACTTGGCCGGGTCGCGTTCCGAACAATCGTGCAATTTGCCCGGCAGCGAGGCGATGCCCATGACCGACTTGCGGCTCGCCTCGCGCGCTTTGCGGGCAGCTTCGCGGGCGGCGGCGGCGTCGATCACCTTCTGGACGATCAGCTTGGCGTGGCCGGGATTTTCCTCGAGCCATTCGGCGAGCTTGTCGGCCATCAGGCTTTCGAGCGGCTGACGGACTTCGGAACTGACCAATTTGTCCTTGGTCTGCGAGCCGAATTTGGGATCGGGCAATTTGATCGAGACGATCGCGGTCAGGCCTTCTCGCATGTCCTCGCCGGTCAATGCGATCTTCTCGCGCTTGAGCACGCCCGAGCGATCGGCATAGCCGTTGATGGTGCGGGTCAGCGCACCGCGGAACGCGGCCAGATGAGTGCCGCCGTCGCGCTGCGGGATGTTGTTGGTGAAGCACAGGACGTTTTCGTAATAGCTGTCGTTCCATTCGAGCGCGACATCGATGCCGATGTCGTCGCGCTGGCCATGGATCGCGATCGGATCGGGCACGAGCGGGTTCTTGGCGCGGTCGAGATACTGGACGAAGGCCGCGATTCCGCCCTCGTAGAACAGCTCGACCTGCTTGCGTTCGTCGTGGCGTTCGTCGGCGAGGATGATGCGCACACCTGAGTTGAGGAAGGCGAGCTCGCGGAAGCGATGTTCGAGCCGGTCGAAATCGAATTCGATGATCTTGAACGTTTCGGGGCTGGGCAGGAAGGTGACCTTGGTGCCCTTGCGGCCCTCGACCTTGCCGACCATTTTCAGCGGCGCCATCGCATCGCCATAAGCGAAGCGCATATTATGCTCCTCGCCGTCGCGCCAAATCGTCAAATCGAGCCATTCGCTAAGCGCGTTGACGACGCTGACCCCGACCCCGTGGAGGCCGCCGGAAACCTTATAGGCATTGTCGTCGCTGGTGTTTTCGAACTTACCGCCGGCGTGGAGCTGGGTCATGATGACCTCTGCCGCGCTAATCCCTTCGTCGGCGTGGATCCCGGTCGGGATGCCGCGGCCATTGTCCTCGACGCTGACCGAGCCGTCGGGATTGAGGGTGATCAGAATGCGGTCGCAATGACCGGCCAGCGCCTCGTCAATGGCATTGTCCGATACTTCGAACACCATGTGATGGAGGCCCGATCCGTCGTCGGTGTCGCCAATGTACATGCCGGGCCGCTTGCGCACCGCGTCGAGGCCCTTGAGGACCTTGATGCTGTCGGCGCCATAAGCTGATTGATTGGGTTCGACCGGGATCGCCTCGGAAGAGCGGGGAGCGGTCGGTTCGGGGGGGTCTTGGTCGGTGGGAATTGCCATGGACCAGATATAGGGATTTCGGCGCGAAAGTCACGCGCGCGTATACGCGTGCATGGGCGCGTGCACGCGCGTGGCTCGGGCAAAAGGAAGCGGCCCCGGAGTTATCCCCGGG
>JACDEB010000037.1:4041-17921 GCA_013816595.1 Sphingomonas sp.
CCGGGGCCGCCCTAAACCTAGTAGCTTGAGCGCTGACCCGAGGGCCGTCCCCCGCCTTGGCCGCCACTGTGGCCGCCGCCGCTATTGCCGCCGCGCTTGGGACTGCGGAAGCCGCCGTTGCCCGACGGACGATCGCCATTGGGGCGATTGCCCGCGGGGCGCCCGGCGCCGCCATGGCCGGTTGGACGAGGCCCGCCAGACGGGCGCTGGCCGCCGTCGGTGCGGTGGGCCGGATGACCGTTGGCACGCTGCGGATGACGCTGACCGTCGGCCCTAGCTGGACGATCGCCACGCGGTGCGAAATCGCGGCGCGGCTGACGCTCACCGTCGGTGCGCGGAGTGAATTCACGGCGCGGCTGGCGTTCGCCGTCGGCGCGCGGGGTGAAATCACGACGCGGCTGACGCTCGCCATCGGTGCGCGGGGTGAAATCGCGACGCGGCTGGCGCTCGCCGTCGGTGCGCGGTGTGAAATCACGACGCGGCTGACGTTCGCCACGGTCCTGGGCCGGGGCATCGCCCCGTACCGGGCGTTCGTGACGGCCTTCCGGACGATAGACCGACCCACCGCGCGGATCGACGTCGCGGCGAACCGCTTTGCCGCTCGGCGAACCGTAGCGGCGCTGACCGCCGTCGGAGCGATCATTCGAGCGGGGTGCTGAGCGACCTTCCAATCGGCCTTCCGACCGACTGGGGCCGCGTCCGTGACGCGGGCGTTCCTCGCGGACTCCCGGGGCCGGCTTGAGGCGCTTGATCGCTTCGGCGGCGGCGGCGAAGCCCGCCGGCAGATCTTCGACCGCAAGCTTGATCCTGGTCAGACGCTCGATGTCGCGCAAATTGCCACGCTCGGCGTGGGCGCAGAAGGAAATCGCGATTCCGGTCGCTCCGGCGCGCGCGGTGCGGCCGATACGGTGGACATATTGTTCAGGCACTTCGGGCAAATCGAGATTGATCACGTGGCTGACCCCGGGAACGTCGATCCCGCGCGCCGCGATATCGGTCGCGATCAGCACTTTCATCTGGCCCGAGCGGAACATTGCGATGGCCCGTTCGCGCTGCGGCTGCGACTTGTTGCCGTGAATCGCGCTCGAGGCGATGCCGGCCGCGGCCAGCTGGCGGACGATCTTGTCGGCGCCATGCTTGGTGCGGCTGAAAACGAGCGCGCGCTCGATCTGCTGCTGCTGCAGGATCATCGTCAGGAGCGCCGCCTTTTCCGACTGATTGACGAAGGTTATGCGCTGTTCGACGCGCTCGACGGTGGACGCCACCGGAGTCACCGAAACTTCGGCCGGATCAGTCAGGTAACGGTCGGCCAATTCCTTGATTGCACGCGGCATGGTGGCCGAGAAGAACAGGGTCTGGCGCTTGGCCGGGACCAGTGCGACGATCCGCTTCAACGCGTGAATGAAGCCCAGATCGAGCATCTGATCGGCCTCGTCGAGAACCAGGATTTCGAGCTCGCGAAGGCTCAGGGCGCGCTGGTCGATAAGGTCGAGCAACCGGCCCGGGGTGGCGACGAGAACGTCGAGACCGCGGGCGACTTCGCGCACGCTCTTGTGATTGGGCACGCCGCCATAAATCGTGCCGACCGACAATTTCATGAACTTGCCATAAGCGCGGGCGCTGCTGGCGATCTGTGCCGCGAGTTCGCGGGTTGGAGCGAGCACCAGCATGCGGATCTGGCCGGGCTTCAAATATTCGCGATTGGCCGCCAGCCGATCAAGCGACGGAAGAACGAAAGCAGCGGTCTTGCCTGTGCCGGTCTGGGCGATGCCCAACAGGTCGCGGCCGGTCAGAAGCGTCGGGATGGCCTGAAGCTGGATCGGGGTCGGGACGGTGTAATTGGCGTGCTCAAGCGCATCGAGCACAGGCTTGGAAAGCCCGAGGGTAGTGAATGACAATGTGATTACCTTGCAGATGCCGGAAACGCGCGCAGGGTCACTGCGCGCGTCGGCGGCGGGGGGTTTTGCACCCCCGCGTGAAATGGAGAGCAGTGTGGTGAGACGCGGGCTCGACAGTCTTTCTGCCGATCACGCCGCTTGCAAAGGCGTCTCGTGTTGCAGTGCAATATAGACGATAAGTTGCAAAAGTCCACCCATCGCCTCAGGCGCCGGTGATAATGCCTTCGTCGAGCGCGAAAATGCTCGCTTCCCCAATGCCCTCGAACAGGCTCGATTCGGTTGCCGTAAGCCAGATCTGGCCGCGTCCGGATAGGCGCTCGAACAGCGCGCCGCGGCGCTTCGGGTCAAGGTGGGCGGCGACTTCATCGAGGAGGAGGATCGGCGGCGACTGACGGCGTTCGGTAACCAGCCCGGCATGGGCTAGGACCAACCCGAGCAATAATGCTTTTTGCTCGCCGGTCGACGATTGCGCCGCGGCCATGCCCTTGGCGGCTAAACTGACGATCAAGTCTTGGCGATGCGGGCCCTGAGTCGCTCGTCCGGCCGCGGAATCGCGCTTGCGGTTAGACGCGAGGCTGTGTGCCCAGCCATCGGCACCGCCGCCTTCCAGAGCGATCGCGGCGCGGGGGAAGTCGCCGTCGGGACATTCGGCAACCTCGGCCTGAAGCGCAGTCATCGTCGTCGTCCGCGCCTCAACCAGCGCTTGTCCGTGGTCGGCCATCGCCTCTTCGAGCGCTCCGAGCCACTGCGGATCGGCGTTGGGCAAATCGGTCAACAAAGTGTTGCGGGCGCGCATCGCGGCTTCGTAGCGCGCGGCGTGGGTCGAATGGGTCGGCTCGAGCGCCAGCACCAGCCGGTCGAGGAAGCGCCGGCGGTCGCTCGCCGGCCCGGTGAACAGCCGGTCCATCGCGGGGATCAGCCACAGCACCGCAAGCCGCTCCGACAGCGAATTGACCGCCGCTGCGGCACCATTGATCCGGACCCGCCGCCGTTCGGGCGCCGAGGCTTCGGTGCCGGTCCCGATTTCGGTCAAGTCATCGAGCTGGGCAGCGACGGAAAAGCCGCCGGCGCCGCCTTGCCGGGCGATCTCCGCATAAGGGGCGCGCCGCAACCCGCGCCCTGGAGCAAGCAGCGACACCGCTTCAAGAACATTGGTCTTGCCCGCGCCATTGGGCCCGGACAGCAGGACGAAGCCCGGCCCCGGCTCGATCAGCGCCGAGGCATGGTTGCGAACGTCGGTCAGGAGAAGGCGGCGAAGCGACACGGGGTGATGCTTAGCGCTTACTGGTCGCGCCGGTCGATAACCTCGTAATGGGCAGCGCGGTCGTCGAAGCGGGAGAGGACGGCACGAGCGGAGGCCGGGACATGGCTGGCGGCATAATCCTCGCCGATGAATGCCTTGATCGAATCGAGGCTGTCGAACCACATCAGGGTCTGGAACTCGATCTCGTCGCCGCGATCGGTCTTCATCAGGTCGATGTGGCGGAAGCCGTCGATTTGCCGCGCCTCGATTCCCGGAATCACTTCACCTCGGACGATCCGTTCATACGCTTCAGCATTGTCCGCGGTTGTCCACCCGCGCCACAAGCGGCAGATCACACCCGCATCGGCATCAGGACGTAGAGCGCGTTCGATTTGTCATTCTCGCGCAGCAACGTCGGCGCGGCGGCGTCGGCGAGGTGAACCTCGACAATGTCGCCGTCGATTTCGCTCAATATGTCGAGGAGGTAGCGCGCGTTGAAGCCGATCTCGAGCCCGTCCGAGCCATAATCGGCGGGAATTTCCTCGGTTGCCAGGCCATTTTCGGGCGAGGTTACCGACAGGGTGATCTTGTCGCGCTCGACGCTCATCTTGACCGCCCGGGTCTTCTCGCTGGCGATGGTCGAGACCCGGTCGACCCCCGCCGCGAAGCTTTTCGGATCGAGCTTGAGCAGCTTGTCATTGCCGGTCGGGATGACCCGGTTGTAGTCGGGGAACGTCCCGTCGATCAGTTTGCTGGTCAGCACCGCGCTGCCCAAGCCGAAGCGGATCTTGGTCGGCGAGAGCGAGATTTCGACCGTCCCTTCGACCTCTTCGAGCAAGCGATAGAGCTCATGGATGCATTTTCGCGGAACGATGATGTCGGGCATGCCCTCGGCGCCGTCGGGCTTGGGGATGGTGATTCGGGCGAGGCGGTGGCCGTCGGTCGCGGCGGCGCGCAACTGCTCGTCGACGACGTGAAAGAAGATGCCCATCAGATAATAGCGGGTTTCCTCGCTCGAGATGGCGAAGCGGGTCTTTTCGATGATCTCGCGAAGGGTCGCTGCCGGAAGCTCGAACTTGGTCGGGAGATCGCCCTCGGCAATGACGGGGAAATCGTCGCGCGGAAGGGTCGAAAGGTTGAACCGCGAACGGCCGGCATTGACTTGCATCTTGCCGTCGGCGGCAGCGATCTCGACCTGGCTGCCCTCGGGCAATTTGCGGACAATGTCGAACAAGGTGTGAGCGGACAATGTCGTCGCTCCGGCCTGCTCGACATTGCACGGGATGCTTTCATCGACCTGGAGATCGAGGTCGGTGGCCATCAGACGCAACGACCCGTCCTCTTTGGCCTCCATCAGAACGTTCGAGAGGATCGGAATGGTATTGCGGCGCTCGACCACGGACTGCACGTGGCTGAGGCTTTTTAGCAATGTTACCCGCTCAATCGTCGCCTTCATGCTTGCAATGCCCCATCAACCGCGTGTTGCGCGCCACTATAGCGAGCCGTTCCGCGCGCGGAAGTGGGGTTGACGCAGACAAGAGCGAATTATTGCTGAGGTGACGACGAGCGCGGTTACCCTGCCCCGAACTACATCAGCACCGCATCGACATGGTGAACGACGCCGTTGGAGAACTTGTCGTCGGCCTTGGTCACGGTGGCCTTCTTGCCGTCGGCGCTGGTCAGGACGATCTTGTCGCCATCCTTGGTCGCGGTCAGCGTTCCGCCGCCCATCGTCGCCAGAACGGCCTTGCCCTTGCCATTGTCGATGGCCTTGGAAATGTCGTCGGCAAGAACGGTGCCGGGGAGGATGACATTGGTCATTACCCCGGTCAGCTGGGCGCGGTTTTCAGGCTTGAGCCAATTGTCATAGGTGCCGGCAGGGAGTGCATCGAAGCCAGCGTCGTCAGCGACGATCACCGTATAGGGCCCCGGACCGGCGAGCGTCTGATCGAGACCAGCGGCCTTGGCCGCGGCCAGGAACTTGCCATTCGCGGTCAGCCCGGCAGCGACGGTCTTGTCGCCCGCGGCCTTTTGCGCTTCGCTTGTCTGGGCGTTGTCCATGCCATTAGCATTACCGTTGTTGTTGCAGGCCCCGAGGGCGAGGAACGCCGCGCTAAGCGCGACGGTTGCGGTCATGTTTTTCATGCGGTTTCTTCCTCTTTCAAAATCTCATGCGAATGGTCCGGCGACTTCAGCCACCGGACCATCGTCATCATCAAACAGGCGATCAAGTAAGCGCGGAAGCAACCAGCGCAGTGACCAACTGGGTCATCGGATCGACCTGATAGATGTTACCGTTGCTGTACCGGTACCAGTTATCGGGCGTATCGTAATAGGTATCACGATAGCCGAGCGGCACATTATAGGCATTATAACCCGTCGGCAGCTGCTGGCCGATCGACATCCCCGGCGACAGCAACGCCGCGACCGAGGTGATCAGGCTGGTGCGCTGGTCATATTGATAGATCGCTCCAGGCGCATACCAATAGCCCGTATCCGCGCTGTTATGATACATGTCGCGATACTGCTGCGGCACGTTGTAATAGCCATAGCTCGACGGCAGCATCTGCCCGACTCCATAGCCATTGTCGTAAAGCGGCATGAAATTTTCGATTAGGCCCGAACCGCAATCGACGTAATAGATCACGCCATTGGCATAGCGCGTGCACTGCGACTGATTGTTCGGATAGAACGAGCTGTAGGCCGACGGAACGTAGCTGTTCATGTAATTCGACGGGAGATACTGGCCCGGAAGATAGCCGCCGCCAAGCAGCGGTAGCAGCGCGTTGATCAGGTTCGAACCGCGGTCGACCTGATACATATAGCCGTCGTTATAGCGGTAATAATAGTTCGAGTTGTCGGGATAGAGCGAACTCAGGCCCAACGGCATCGAACTCGAAACGATCGCTGCCGGGAGAACCGAACCGATCAGCTTCTTTGCCTGCCCGGGCGGCAGACAACCGTTAATCTTCATATACAGTCCCGGCGGGCAGCCTTCGATAAAGCCGCGACCCTTGGCCTTGCTCCAACCGTTGTCGCCAGCAAAGCTGACGCCGCTTTGCAGGTTACGCGAAGCGCGATTGTCGATCTGCGTGATGCGGTTATCGGTTCGGTCAGCGCGCATAGCCTGCCGATCGGTCCGCATCGCCTGGCGGTCAGCGCGCATGGTCTGGCGATCAGCGCGCATGGATTGGCGATCGGCGCGAACCGTCTGACGATCGGCGCGCATGGTCTGGCGTTCGGGACGAGCGCTCTGACGCTCGACACGAGCAGTCGCACGAGCGCCACCGCGATCAACCTGCGCGCGCTCGGTCTTGCCGCCGTGTCCGCCGGGGCCGGCTTCCGCAGGAACGGCGATCGCCAGCGCCGCAACGCCGGCAGCGAGAAATAGCTTGGTCATTGGAAATACTCCTTTTGTCAGCCCAACGACTCGTGAAGCTCGACGTTCCACCATTGACCTACAACAATACTCGACTCACCGGATTCGTACAAAATAAAAACGTTTAAATTCAGGAGTTTGAGTCTCGGCCAGCTGCGTCAGTCGTCATCGATCCAATCGCTTCTCAAGCGATTCACGCAGAGCAGCATGAGCAGACCGGCAACGGCATAGAATCCGGTAGTTGCAACCGCCGCATAGCGCAGCGACTCAATCCCATAATTATGCTTCAGCCCATCGGACAGGCGGCCGATCAACAACGGGCCGACGCCAAGTCCGATAAAATTATTGATCAGCAGGAAGCTGGCCGAGGCCGTCGCTCGCATGCGTCGTGGGACGAGGTGCTGGACGGCAGTCGTGACCGGGCCGAGCCACAGGATATTGAGCGCATTGGCGACCAGCAGAAACGGCCAAGCAGCCACCAGGTTCGGAGCCATCAGCCCGATTGCGAAGGTCGGAGCAGTCACCAGCCAGGCGATTGCCGGAAGCTTCGCATACCAGCCGCGATCGCTCGACCCGAGGCGATCGGCGAGCCAGCCGCCCGAATACACCCCGATGGTTCCGCCGACGAGCAGGATCGAGCCGAGGAATTGCCCGGTGCCGATCAGATCGAGCCCGAAGCTGCGCATGATTACCGACGGAGTCCATAGCGCCAGACCATAGCCGCACAGGGAACTGCTCGCAGCGGCGCAAGCGAGCAGCCAGAAGACAGGCTTTCGCGCCAGCATTCCGAACACCTGGCCGATCGGGGCGCTGTCCCGGTCCGCTGCCGGACGCGGCAGGTCACGCACCACGTAAAGCATCGCCGGGGCGAAGATGATCCCCGCAACCCCCATGATCAGGAACGCCGCGCGCCAGTTGACCACGGCAGCGATATAGGCGCCGAGCAAGGTTCCCGAAGCGAGTCCGATCGGCACTCCCAAGGAAAAGATCGCCAATGCCCGGGCGCGCCGTTCGGGGGGGAAATAGTCGGCGATCAGGGCATAAGACGGGGCCACCCCACCGGCCTCGCCGACCCCCACTCCAAGCCGATAGAGAAACAATTGGCCGAAGCCGGTCGCGGTGCCGCACAACGCGGTGAAACCGCTCCATATTGCAAGCGCGCCAGCGACCACCGCGCTGCGGCTGGTGCGATCGGCGAGATAGGCGAGCGGAACTCCAAGGACCGAATAAAGCAGTGCGAAGGCAAGGCCGCCAATCGCTCCAAATTCGGTATCGGAAAGGTGAAGATCGGCCTTGATCGGGTGGGCGAGGATGCCGAGGATCTGACGGTCGAGGAAATTGAAGATGTAGCCGATGAGCAGGAAGGCGAGCACCAGGTTCCGGCTGCGCGGCAGCGATTTCGCTGGAGCCATCATGTCAGTTCCCTAATTGCTCCGGCGAGTCGATCAACGTCGCTTTCGTCCTGATAGATTGCAAACCCGATCCGAAGCACGTCGCCGCGCACGTCGGTGATGACGTTGCGCGCCTTGAGCGCATCCCCCCAGCCAAGCGCGCGCCGATCGCGAAAGGCGAGGAAGCGCGCATGATCGCCGTCTCCAAGCGGGTTGAGCAATTGGGCGTGGCTGAACTGGGTGCCGTCGATTGCCGCCACAAATCGCTGCTGGAGCGTCGCCACATGGGCCGAAATCGAAGCGGTGGTCAGTTGATTGTCGTCGAGCATGCGGCGGACAGCATTGAACCGGTAAAGTCCCGAGGCATCGAATGTCGCGCCCAGAAAGCGGCCGGCGTCTGGGGCGTAACCGATGGTGCCGGGCGGCAGGCTCAGATCCTCGAACTCGGCGAACCAGCCGGTGACCGCCGGCCGAAGACCAAAGCCCGGCGGTGCGTGAAGAATCGCGCAGCCTTCCCCCGCCATGGCATATTTATAGCCGCCGGCGAGGTAGAAAGCCGAGGCTGGCGCAGCCCCGCCAAACGGTTCGGGAAGCGCCATGAATGCGTGATAGCCGTCGATCACCACCCACGGTCCAGCGGGATCAGCGAGCTCCGCGAGCTGGTCGATCGCGGCGAAAGTCCGGCCCGAGGAAAACAATGTCTGGCTGACGAAGATGAGGTCGTGGTCGCCGCTTGAAGCGCGCTCCATGAAGCGCTCGGCGAAACTGTCGAAGGGTTCGGCCGCGACCTGTTCCTCGGCCACCCAGCCGTCTTCCGCCCAGCGCGCGAACTGACGCCGGGCCGAATGAAATTCGCCGTCGCTGGTCAGGACCCTGAGCCTTCCATCGCGCCGCGGACAGGCCGAAACGATGCGCAGAATGAAGTCGTGCGTATTGGGTGCAAAGACGATCGCCGAGGGATCGCCGGTGCCGAGTTCGCGAGCGACATGGGCCTGCGCCTGGGGCCACACTTCGCCCATGATCCGGTCCCACTTGCAGTCGGCCAGACGAGCCGAATCCTGCCACGCCTCAATCTGTCCCTGGTAGCTGGCGTCGGGCCACAGATGGTGACTGTGGGCAGCGAAATGGAGCCGCTCCGGATCGGCCTCAAGGCTGCGCGAAAACAACGGCTTAAAGCTCAAAGATCGGTCCTCAGCGACCACAATTCGGGGAACAGGCGCTTCTCGAGGGTCGAGCGCAGATAGGATGCGCCTGCAGACCCGCCGGTGCCGCGCTTGTTGCCGATGATCCGCTCCACGGTCAGCACATGCTTGTGCCTCCACATCGCCATCGCATCGTCGAGGTCGAGCAATTTTTCGGCCAATTGGTAGAGTTCGAAATAGGCGTCGGCGTTGCGGTATACCTCGAGCCACGCGGCATCAGTCCCGCCGCTGACGTCGAAACCAGCCCGTTTCAGCGCCTCTGCCGCGGCATCGCGCAAGCTTGGCTGGAGCAGCGCCTGATCGAGCCGGGCTCGATCGTCGCTGCCCGGCGAATGCTGCTTGAGATAGGCTTCGTCCTTGAGCCCGAGACGATATTCAAGCTCGCGAAATTGGGCCGACTGAAAGCCCGAGGATGTCCCCAGAACATCGCGAAAGGCGAGATAATCGACCGGAGTCAGGGTCGAGAGGACATCCCACGACAAGGTCATCACCGACTGGATCCGTCCTACCCGGGAAAGCGCTTTATAGGCCGCCGCGAAACTGTCCTTGCCGATCAGCCGGATCGCATAATCGACCTCGTGAAGCATTTCCTTCATCCACAATTCCATCGTTTGGTGGATGACGATGAACAGCATTTCATCATGCAGTCCGGACAACGGACGTTGTGCCGACAATAAGTCGTCGAGGCCAAGATATTGGGCATAGGTAATGCCAGCAGGGGTCGCGGTCATGCCGACGGCTTAAGCCAAAGCCAAGCGGTTCGAAAGCGCCAAGCGGCGCGGCGCTTATTGGGGGCCGTTACCCACGCTTCCGACGGTGCCGATATTGCCGAACAGTTCCTCGAAGAAGCCGCGCTTGCGGCCGAGCGTCGGAGTCCGCCTGCCGTTGGGACTGACCGCGAAAATCCATTCCTTGCCGAGCTGGCCGACCGAACTGACATTGCCCGCGGGATCGAAGCGGACGAGGTACACCGTCTGTTTCGAAACGCGCGGATTGCCGAACGCAAACTGAGTCGTGTCGCGCGACACATAATACCAGTCATTGGGGGTGAATTGTCCGGTGAAGGACGGGCGACCGAGCGTCTTGGCCACCGAATCCTTATTGTCGATGCCCGGCTGGATCGCGATTGCAAGCTGGGGATCGACCACCGCGCCCTTGTGCGCGCGATAGGCGGTACAGCCCGAAACGAGCGCCGCGGCGGCGAGGACCGACAATAGGCCGGCAGATTTCGCAACAGTCATTATGGGCGGTAACCTTTCTAGAAATCGCCTGCGCACGACCGCCGGTCTTGCCCGACGCGTCGCGACCTCCATATGCTGGCGGCGCGCAACAGGCGCAACCCACCTTGGGATCACGAACCGACATCGTCGCCATCAGTCAGGTGCCAATCATCTCTATGCTCGACTTCCTGTTCGCACGATTAACGCCCGCCCCGGCCAAGCGCCAAAGCGACCGCGGAGCCACAGCGTTCGACGCAGCGGTCGCGATCGCGCGCACGCCCGAGTTCTTTCGCCGGGGCGAGGTGCCGGACACGCTCGACGGCCGTTTTGCGCTGCTGGCGACGATCCTGGCGCTGCTGCTAGTGCGGATCGAGCGCGACGGCGAGGATGGCAATCCGCTGTCGGTGGCGCTGACCGAGCGTTTTATCGCGGCGATGGAATCGGAGCATCGCGAATTGGGTCTCGGCGATCCAACCCTGGGCAAGACGGTGCGCAAGCTCGTCGGAGCGCTCGCCAAAAGGGTCGAATTGTGGCGCTCGACCACATCGTCGGACGGCGATTGGGAGGCAGCCACGCGAACCAGCGCCTTTGCCGAAGATTCCGATCCGGCGGCATTGCAATTCGTCGCTGCCGAGCTGAGGGCGCTATGGGAAAGGCTTGTTGCGGCCGACTTGGCGGCCATCGACTCGGGAGACATTGGATGAGCGAATGCTTCAGCCACCAATTGCGGCTCGACCAGATTCGCGACGGCGAGCGCGTCGACCTGGTGGCCAATGACAGCGAGCGCGGAACGATCGCGAAGGGCCTGGGCCTGGAGGCACTGGCCCGTCTGGCTGCCCATGCGGTGCTCGAACGATCGGGCGGGGTGGTTCGCGCCACTGGCCGGGTCCAGGCGGCGCTGACCCAATGTTGCGTCGTCACCGGCGATCCCATTGCCGCCCACGTCGACGAGCCCTTCGATGTCACCTTCACTCCCGACAGGCCGGCCCAGGACCCGGATTCGGAAATCGAACTTGGAGCCAAGGATTGCGACACGATCTTTTATGACGGCGGCGCGATCGACCTTGGCCAAGCGGCAGTCGAGACCCTGGAGTTGAGCATCGATCCGTTCCCACGCAGCGCCGGCGCGGATGCAGCGTTAAAGGAAGCAGGGATCATGACCGAAGCCGAAGCCAGCCCGTTCGCCGCGCTGGCGGCGCTTAAGGGCAAACTCGAAAGCGGCAATTAAGACTTAGAAGGGAACGTCGTCGTCGAGGTCGGTGTCGAATGCCGCCGGCTGCGGCCGCGACTGGTTGCGCGATGAGCCGCCGCCCGATTCGTCATCGCCGTAGCTGCTCGATCCGCCGCCGCCTGCATAGGCGCCCCCGCCGCCTTCGCCGCGGCTGTCGAGCAGCACCAGCTCGCCGCGAAACCGCTGCAGCACGATTTCGGTGGTGTAGCGGTCATTGCCGGTCTGGTCGGTCCATTTGCGGGTCTGGATTTGGCCTTCGAGATAGACCTTGGAGCCCTTTTTCAAATAGCTTTTGGCGACCCGGCCGAGGTTTTCGTTGAAGATCACGACATTATGCCATTCGGTGCGTTCCTGGCGATTGCCGTCACGGTCCTTCCAGCTTTCCGATGTCGCCACGCGCATGTTGACCACTTCGCCGCCGCTGTTGAGATTGCGCGCTTCGGGGTCGGTGCCCAGATTGCCGACCAGAATCACCTTGTTCACGCCCGCCATGCTTGCTCTCCCAATTTCTACCCGAAGCCTAATGCGGCCGCGGACAGTATGTGATTACGGCCGCGACATAGGCTAGGGCAAAATGATTGGCCACCATGCTTTTTGGCCTCGCTTTACCTATTCGACCTGGGGTCTTTTTCACACGCGTGGATGCGATTGCCAACATGGCAGTGATCCTGTCGGGGATCGCCGTCATCGTGACCGGCATTCGATTCTTCGACCTCGCCATCGGCGGCGCAATCGGTGTCTATGTCATCACGGAAGCGGTCGGGATTTTGCGCGAAGCGCGGGAGGCCAAAAGCTGAACCGAACGGCGCGCGGCTGAAGCCTAGCCGGCGGGCATGGGATGCGCGTGGGCGCGGCGGGTCGAGCGGAAGCCGAGGACCACCGCCGCCAGCGCGAGCAGCTGGGCGGCGATCGCCTGAGCGGTCGGGAACAGGCCGAGGATCGTGATCCGCGGCACGCCGGCGAGCGGCGTCACCGGAATGATGCCCGCTTCCTGCAACGCGCCAACCCCCTTGCCGGTCAGGACCACCGCGAGAACGGCGATCAGAATTGCGCTATATTTGAAAAACTGGGTGATGGGCAGCTTGCGGCTGTAACTCAGCATAGCCCAGGCAATCAGCCCCAGAAGTGCGATTGCCGACAGCGCTCCGGCGAGGATCGTCAGACCGTTATCGGCGGTCCACAACGCGGCAAAGAACAGGATCGTCTCGAACACCTCGCGATAGACGACGATGAAGGCCAGCCCGAACAGGAACCAGGCCGAGCC
Organism: Sphingomonas sp.; assembly: GCA_013816595.1. GTDB lineage: Bacteria > Pseudomonadota > Alphaproteobacteria > Sphingomonadales > Sphingomonadaceae > Sphingomicrobium. The sequence goes on from JACDEB010000037.1 coordinate 16,870, forward strand.
GCGCGACAAGGCCCTTTCCATTTTTTTCGCTATGTACCGGCGCCATTCTTCCGCCTGGCTCTTGCCGTGCATCCAGATTCCGACCGAGAGGAGGATCGCCGCCGCGAGGAGCGATCCGAAGCCCTCTGTCAGCTCGCGGCTGGCGCCGCTGAGTTCAAGCGCATAGGTGGCGACCGCCCAGGTCGCTCCACCGGCGAGCAGGGCGCCGATCCAGCCGCCGTGGACATAAGGCAGCGCCTCGGTCCTCTCGGCCTTGCGCAGGAACGCGATCATCGCAATGACCACCAACAGCGCTTCGAGTCCCTCACGAAGCAGGATCGCGAAGGCGCCAAGGAAGGTCGACAGGCTGCTTGCAGCTTCGGGGGCGAGCGCCGCCTCGGCGCGATTGAGCAGCGCATCGGTGGCTGCCAGCCGCTCGCGCAAGCCTTGCTCGTTCTCCCCTCGCGTGATCGCGACGCGGAACGCGCCCATCGATTCCTCGACTTGGCGCATCAACGCGCCGTCGCGCGTCGCCAGGACCGCCTCGACCGGCTCAAACCCATCCAGATAGGCGGACAGAGCAAGTTCCCCGGCCTGCTTGCGGTTCCCGGCCGAATAAGCGGCGAGGCTCTGGTGGAGGCGGTCGCGGGCCAATTGCAGCGACCCGGGCTGCTCGGTCGTCAGAGCGCCCGGGTTGGACCGCAAAAAAGCGATCACCGCCGCGGCCTTGGCGGGTCCGATCCGCGCTTCGAGATCGGCCGCGGTCAGCGCGACGAGCGCAGCCATGTCGGGGACGAGCGCGCGGACTGACGGATCGCTGCGCCAGATCCGCTCGCCTTGCGCACTGTCGCGATACGCGAGGCCGCCGGCATGAAAGGCAAGCGCCCAGCGGTCTTCCTCGGGCAATGCGGCAAAGCTTTGCATCGCGGTGCCTTCGAGCCCCTGCGAGATCACTTGATAAAGCCCGAAGATGCTGCGTGCGCGGGCGCGGTTGCGGTCGACGAACGCGATCGGCGCCGGATCGAGCTTGGCGAAGGCGCCGCTCGGCCCCTCGCCCTTGGCGCCATGGCAGG
>JACDEB010000038.1 GCA_013816595.1 Sphingomonas sp.
GCACAGACTCTCAATGTGACCGCGGCGGACGCGGTGCCGCTGCTGCGCCAGTTGCTCGACGCGCGCGCGGTTCGCCCTCCTTACGGTGGACATCCGCAAATCTTCATCTGGGGCTTGCTCGAAGCGCGGCTCCAGCGGGCCGATCTGATCGTCATGGGCGGCCTCAACGAGGGCAGCTGGCCGGCGCTTGCGGCGCCCGATCCGTGGCTTCCGCCGCGGGTCCGGGCAAAGCTTGAGATGCCGACGCTGGAAAGCCGGATCGGGTTGACCGCGCATGATTTCGCGAGCGCATTGGGGGCGCCCGAGGTGTTGATCACGCGCGCCCGCCGCGACAGCCGCTCGCCGACCGTCGCGTCGCGCTTCTGGTTGCGATTGCGCGCGGTCGATCCCGAACTGGCGATCGATACCGAACTGCCGCGCCTGGCGATTGCGCTGGACGATCCCGGCCGCCCGACCCCGGCGAACCAGCCCGCGCCGGTCCCCGAACCTCATCAGCGACCCAAAGTCATTTCCGTCACCGATGTCGATCGGCTCAAGGCCGACCCATTTGCTTTCTATGCCAAGACGATCCTTCGACTGCGCTCATGGGATCCGCTCGATCAGGATCCGACCGCGGCGTGGAAGGGGACAGCGGTTCACGACGTGCTGGAATGCTGGTTCAAGGAGGATGACTGCGCTCGGGATGCGTTGATCCCGCGGGTCAGGACGATGCTTCGCGACCCCGCGGTCCATCCGCTCGTCCGCGCTTTGTGGGAGCCGCGACTGATCGAGGGCGTGCAATGGGTCGTCGATCAAACCGTCGCCGACCGCGCATCGGGCCGGTCTCCGGCGGCCGCGGAAGTCAGCGGCGAAGTCACAATCGCCGGAGTGAAGCTCCACGGCAAAGCGGACCGGATCGATTCCATCGGCGGCGGCGCAAGCGCGATCATCGATTACAAGACCGGCAACGCGCCCAAACCGAACGTCATCGCCAGCGGGTTCGCACTCCAGCTTGGATTGCTAGGACTGATCGCCAAAGCCGGCGGGTTCGGGCCCGCTTTCGCCGCTCCCGACTGTCTCGAATATTGGTCGCTGGCCAAGGACAAACGCGCCTTCGGCTATCGCCGCTCGGCACCGGGCAAGCAAAGCGCCGAGGCGTTTCTGACAATGACTGAGAATGTATTTGGAAAAGCCGCGGGCGACTGGTTAACCGGGACCCGTGCCTTCACCGCGAAGCTCAATCCGACCTTCGCGCCTTATGGCGATTACGACCAGCTGATGCGGCTGGAAGAATGGTACGGTCGCAATTGACCGCGCTTCGCCCCCTACGGCTTTTTCTTCTTGACCTTGGAGGCATAAAGCAAGGCCGCGACGATGGCCGCCGAGCCGACTCCAACCGCGACCCCGGCCTTGACCAATTTGTCGCGCCGTTCGGCTTCCGCTTTGTCGGACTTGTCGCTGCTCATTCGCTCATCCTGCATATTGTCGCTGCCATTTCTATGGGTTCCGGAGCGGCTTGGGAAGGGATTGGCTGATGGCCGGGCCGCGCCAGACCGGAGCCACGCTGGGCAGCGAGCAATCGCTGGCGACCGATCCGTTTGCCGATGCGACGCTGTCGGCGTCGGCCGGAACTGGCAAGACCCATGTCCTGACCAGCCGCGTCTTCCGCCTGTTGCTCAACGGCGCGGCGCCGGAAAGCATCCTGTGCCTGACCTTCACCAAGGCGGGGGCGGCAGCGATGGCCGAGCGCATCGGCACTCGCCTTGCCCGCTGGGTAAGGTTGAGCAATGCTGAACTCGGCCGCGAACTCGGCGAGCTGGGCGAGGACATCGGCCCGGCGACCCGCGAGCGGGCGCGGCAATTGTTCGCCCGGGTCCTCGATGCTCCGGGCGGGATCCGGATCCAGACCATCCATGCTTATGCCCAGTCGCTGCTCGCTGCCTTTCCCGCCGAAGCCGGGGTCACGCCGAGCTTCAAGCCGATCGAGGGCCGGGCAGCGGACGAATTGGTCCATCGCACGCTCGCCGACCTCATGGCCGATGCGGAGGCAGATGGTAACGAGGCGCTGATCGGCGATGTCCAGGCGTTGAGCAGGCGGCTGGGGGAGCGGGACGCGATCGCCTATTTGCGGCTGTGCGCGGGCCGCGAGGAAGAGATGCGCAAGTTCGATGCAGCGACGATCGAGCGCGATTTGCGAGTTCGGATGGGTGCCCCGGATTGCGACGTCGACGCCTATCTCGCCGACCATTGCAGCGACAATCAGTTCGACTGCGCCTTGCTCCACGCAATCGCCGACGCCAACCGCGGCTGGGCGGCGAAGTCGGGCCTTGGCCATGTCGCTGCGATCGAGGAATGGCTCGCGCTTCCAGCGTCCGAACGAGCACGGAATATCGACCTCATTCGGAAGGTCGTGCTGACGGGCGACAATGCGCCGCGCAAGGCTCAGGGCCAAACCAAACACGACGCCGACTATCAGGACAGAGCCGATGAGCTGGCCAATTCGATATTAGGGCTGCTGGCGATCCAGAGCGCCTGTGCGCTGGCCGCCGACATGGCTGCGGGATTGCGCGCCGGCCAGGCGTTTGCAGCGGCTTATGCCCGGGCCAAGCGCGCCGCCGGGGTGGCCGATTTCAACGATCTGATCGGCTGGACCCGGCGACTGCTCGATCAACCCGGCATGGGCGATTGGGTGCGCTTTAAACTCGACCGGCGGATCGACCATCTGCTGGTCGATGAAGCGCAAGACACCAACGCCGACCAATGGGCGATCATCGGCGCCCTGGTCGAGGATTTCTACAGCGGCGCGAGCGACGGCGAGGCTCGCTGGCGGACCCTTCTGATGGTCGGCGATTTCAAGCAGGCGATCTACGGTTTCCAGGGCACCAATCCGCGCGAATTCGAGCGCATGCGCAGCCTGTTCAAGGGCAAAGCCGACGATTTTCGCGCCGCCGAGGACGCGGCCGATGACGGCGTCCGGCAGTCGCGCGACTTCCACGATTTGTCGATGTCGACTAGTTTTCGCTCGGCGCAGGGCGTGCTCGACGCGGTCGATGCGATGATCGCGGTGACGGGGTGGGAGGCGATGGGCCTGCCGCGCGCGCCCGAACCCCATCGCTCGGCAGCGAAAAACGCGGCCTTTGCCGCAACCGTCGAATTATGGGCGCCGTTCGCGCTTGCCAGCGGTGACGATGTCGCCGCCAATGACGATGACGACGAGGGCTGGATCGACCTGCGCGAACGGCGTTATGCCGAACGCATCGCCGAGCAGGTCAAGCAATGGATTGCCTCGGGCGAGCGCCTGGATTCGACCGGCGCGCCGATCAAGCCGGGCGACATCCTCATCCTGGTCCGGAGCCGCAAGGAACTTGCCTCGCTGATTGTCGCTCGATTGTTCGAAGCTGGGGTTGCGGTGGCCGGGATCGACCGGCTTCATCTGCACGAGCCGCTGGCGGTTCAGGATCTGCTCGCAGCTATTAGCTTCGCGGTTCAGCCGCTCGACGATCTCAACATCGCCAATCTTTTGGTGTCGCCGTTGGTCGGGTGGAGCCAGGAAGAGCTGCTCGACCTGGCCTGGGACCGCCAGGGCCGGCTGTGGCCGGCGCTGCGCGACCGCGCTCGTGGCAATGCCAGAGCGGCGGAGGCGCGCGATCTGCTCCTCCAGCTGCTCAACATGGCGGATTACACCACCCCGGCGCGATTCCTGGAGACCATATTGTCGGGGCCGATCGGCGGCCGACGCAAGCTCGCCAAGCGTCTGAGCATGGCGGCGCGCGACCCGATCGACGAGCTGATGTCGAGCGCGCTTCAATTCGAGCGCGACGACATTCCCTCGCTCGAGCGGTTCCTTGCCTGGTTTCGCCGCGGCGATGTCGAGATTTCCCGCGATGCCTCGGCTCCGGCCAATGAGGTGCGGGTGATGACCGTTCACGGCGCCAAGGGGCTGGAAGCGCCGATCGTGATCATCGCCGACGCCCATGCCGATCCCGCGAAACTGGGTCAGCTGGGGCCGATCGAGGCCGAGATGGACGGCGCGCGTGTGCCCGTCATTCGGCCGCGCAAGGATGAATTGGTCGAACCATTCGCCGGGATCATCGCCGACGCTCAGGTGGCGTCGCTGCAGGAGCATTGGCGCTTGCTTTACGTCGGGCTGACCCGCGCCATCGACCGGCTGGTGGTGGCCGGGCTGGAACCATCGAATGGCAAATTGCCGCTCGCCAGCTGGCATTCGAAAATGGGCGAGGCGATGGACCGGCTCAAGGCGAGCGAAGACCGTGATGCCTTATGGGGCTCGGTGCGGCGCTATTCGAGTGCCGGCAGGTCGCCAGCGAAGGCCGGTGGCAAGTCGGGTGCGGTGGCGGCTGCACTCGCGGCGATCGACATTCCATCCTGGGCCAATCGTCCGGCGCCGAAGGAAGAGCGCCCGCCGCGTCCACTGGCGCCCTCGGCGATCGCCAAGGACGATGTCGCTGCCCCGCCGCCAAGCATCGCCCAGCGCAATGCGGCGCAGCGCGGGATCTGGATCCACGCTTTGCTCGAACGCCTGGTCGAGGTGGTCCCGGATCAGCGCCGCGCCGCCGGGCTGCGCTGGCTCGAGCAGTCGGCCGGGGTCGCCGATGGCCCGCAACGCGCCGACATCGCTGACCAGGTGTGCGGCATTCTTTCCGATCCCCGTTACGCGAGCTTGTTTGGCCCCGGATCATTGGGCGAAGCACCGCTCGCGGCGACCCTTGCCGACGGCCAGGTCATCGCCGGAACGGTCGACCGGTTGCTGGTCGAGAAGGACCGGGTCTCGGTCGTCGATTTCAAGACCGGACGAGTGCCCGAGAACGACCGCGACATACCGTCGGCGCACCGCGCTCAAATGGTGGCTTACGCAGCGGCGCTGGCGGTGATTTTCCCCGGCCGGGCGGTCCGATCGGCCTTGCTCTATACGAGCGGGCCGCGGCTGTTCGAACTTGAAACTTGAGGGGCGGGGATGCAGTCCCCATATGGGCATCAACCGACAGTTTCAGGAGAGCAGAGCATGACCACCAAGACGGTCACCGACCAGAGTTTCGCAGCCGACGTATTGGGCGCTTCAGGCCCGGTGCTGGTCGATTTCTGGGCCGAATGGTGCGGGCCGTGCCGGATGATCGCTCCGGCGCTCGAGGAGATTTCCGGCGAAATGGGCGAGAAAATCACCATCGCGAAGCTCAACATCGACGAAAATCCGGAAACTCCGGGCCGCTATGGCGTGCGCGGCATTCCAACCATGCTTCTGTTCAAGGATGGCCAACCGGTGGCGCAGAAGGTCGGCGCCGCCCCGCGCAGCCAGATTCAGCAGTGGATCGAGGCCCAGCTCGACGGATCGGCCGCAGCCGCGGGTTAATTGACTAGGCGAGGGTCGCTGCCTACATCGCCCGCGCAGTTCCTGCAGCGTCATCATATGCGTCTCGACCACACTGAACGCGCGGGTTTTTAAGGGATTTTCATGTTCGCCTCGCTGGCAAAGAGTATCTTCGGATCGGCCAATGACCGCTATGTTCGCGGTCTCCAGAAACATGTCGACGCGATAAACGCGCTCGAGCCCCAGATTTCGGTGCTCAGCGACGACGATCTGGCGGGGCAGACGCTGCGCTTGCGCGAACGGCTCGCCAATGGCGAAAAGCTCGACAGTCTGCTGCCCGAAGCCTTTGCGACGGTGCGCGAAGCGGCGGTGCGGACGCTCGGCCAGCGGCACTATGACGTCCAGCTGGTCGGCGGGATCGCGCTCCATCGCGGTGAAATCGCGGAAATGAAGACCGGCGAGGGCAAGACCCTGGTGGCGACGCTCGCGGTCTATCTCAACGCGCTTGAGGGCAAGGGCGTGCACGTCGTCACGGTCAACGATTACCTTGCCCGCCGCGATGCCGACTGGATGGGCCAGGTCTATCGCTTTCTGGGGCTGACGGTGGGCGTGATCGTCCCCAATCTGTCCGACGGTGAGCGCCGCGACGCCTATCTGTGCGATATCACCTACGCGACCAATAATGAGCTCGGCTTCGATTACCTCCGCGACAATATGAAATATTCGCGCGAGCAGATGGTCCAGCGGCCATTCAACCACGCCATTGTCGATGAAGTTGACTCGATTCTGATCGACGAAGCGCGCACCCCGCTGATCATTTCCGGCCCGACCGACGACAAGTCCGATCTTTACACGTCGGTCGATGCGATCGTGAAAACCTTCGTCGAAGCCGATTATGAGAAAGACGAAAAGCAGCGCAGCGTCGTGCTCACCGAAGACGGTACCGAAAAAGCCGAGCGGATGCTCGAGGATGCCGGACTGATCGAAGGCCGCAACCTCTACGACATCAACAATACCCAGACAGTCCATCACCTGAACCAGGCGCTCAAGGCCAACGTCATGTTCAAGAAGGACATTGACTATATCGTCAAGGACGGGAAAATCGTCATCATCGATGAATTCACCGGCCGGATGATGGACGGGCGCCGCTGGTCCGATGGCCTGCACCAGGCGGTCGAGGGCAAGGAAGGCGTCAATATCGAGCCCGAGAACCAGACTCTCGCCTCGATCACCTTCCAGAATTATTTCCGGATGTATCCCAAGCTGTCGGGAATGACCGGGACGGCGATGACCGAAGCGCCCGAATTCTTCGACATCTACCGCATGAACGTGGTGTCGATCCCGACAAATGTCGATGTCCTGCGCCAGGACGACGATGACGTATTTTACAAGTCGATGCCGGAAAAATTCGCCGCCATCGCGACCGAGATCAAGGCCAAGCAGGAAATCGGCCAGCCGGTGCTAGTCGGCACCGTGTCGATCGAAAAGTCGGAAATGCTCTCCGAATTCCTGGAAAAGGAAGGCGTCAAGCATTCGGTCCTCAACGCCCGCTTCCACGAGAGCGAGGCCCATATCGTCGCCCAGGCGGGGCGGCTTGGGGCAGTCACCATCGCCACCAATATGGCCGGCCGCGGAACCGACATCCAATTGGGCGGCAATGTCGATTTCGCAATCGAGGATGAGCTCAAGGACCTCGAAGTCGGCTCGCCCAAATGGGAAAAGGACGTCGCCCGAATTCGCAGCGAATTCGCCGAGCAAAAGAAGCTCGTGCTGGAGGCCGGCGGGCTGTTCGTCCTTGGCACCGAACGGCACGAAAGCCGCCGCATCGACAATCAGCTGCGCGGCCGCTCGGGCCGTCAGGGCGATCCCGGCCTGTCGCGCTTCTACCTCAGTCTCGATGACGATCTGCTGCGGATTTTCGGGCCCGAGACGATGTTCTCGCGGCTGATGAACAAGAATCTCGAGGATGGCGAGGCGATCGTCAGCCCGTGGATTTCCAAGGCCATCGAGACCGCCCAGAAAAAGGTCGAAGCGCGCAATTATGACGTGCGCAAGCAGGTCGTCGAGTTCGACGACGTGATGAACGACCAGCGCAAGGTCATTTACGAGCAGCGCGCCGACATCATGGACGCCGACGACGTCAATGAGATCATCACCGACATGCGCGCCGAAACCGCGGATGCGCTGGTCATGGTCCATTGCCCCGCGGGCACCTATCCCGAGCAATGGGATGTCCCGGGCCTCAAGGAGAGCATTGAGGCGGTATTCGGACTGACCCCGCCGATCGACGACTGGCTCGAGGAAGAGGCGGTCGAGCAGGACATGATCGCCGAGCGGCTGCGCACGCTGGCCGACGAGAGCATGGCCGCCAAAAGCGGCGACATTGATTCCGATCGCTGGAACGAGGTCGAAAAGCAGCTGCTTATCCAGACCCTCGACCATCACTGGAAAGAACATCTCGGGACGCTCGACGCGCTTCGCCAGGTGATTCACCTCAGGTCTTATGCGCAGAAGAAGCCGATCGACGAATATAAGCAGGAAGCCTTCGCGCTGTTCGAGCGCTTGCTGGTGTCGATCCGCGAGGAGGTGACCCGCCTGCTGATGCGCGCCCAGGTCCAGCTTGAAGCAGCGCCGCCGCCGCCATTGCCCGATTTCATCACCCAGCACATCGATCCGCTGTCGGGCGACGATAATAGCGACGATGTCGATCTTGGGACGCGCGGGTTCGTGACCGGTCCGCCCGAACTCAACATTCCCCAACCCGCCATGCCGCGGGGAGCAAGCGATGTGGCCGAAGCGCCAGTCAGCCGAAATGCTCCGTGCCCGTGCGGCTCGGGTCGGAAATACAAGCATTGCCACGGCCAGATCGCGTAACCCCGCGAGCTGCCGCCAGGGCGGTCGACCGGACTGCGTTGCGCCGTGCCTATCGCCCGGCCGAAGATGAAGTTGTCGCCGAGCGGCTGAGTGAGGCCGAGCTGAGTGCGGGCGAACTGGGCGAAGCGACGGCTATTGCCCGAACTCTGGTGAAGGGAGTCCGAGCGCACAAAGCGGCGGGCATCGATGCGTTCATGCAAGCCTATGATCTCGGGTCGGACGAAGGCGTCGCGATGATGTGCCTCGCCGAAGCGCTGCTGCGTATCCCCGACGCCCACACCGCCGACGAATTGATCGCCGACAAGCTCGCCGGTCCCGATTGGTCGGAGAAATTGGGCGATTCGGGTTCGGCCTTCGTCAATGCCGCGACCTTTTCGCTGCTCCTGACCGGCAAGGTCATCGAACGTGCCCAGGACCGGTCGGACAATTGGCGGGCCGCGATCGGGCGCGCGGTCGGGCGGCTGGGCGAGCCGGTCATTCGCACCGCGGTCGCCGAAGCGATGAAGATCCTCGGCCGCAATTTCGTGTTCGGCCGGACCATCGATGAAGCGCTCAAACGGGCCCGGCCCGAACGCAAGCAGGGGCTCAGCCACAGCTTCGACATGTTGGGGGAAGCGGCGCGGACTATGGCCGACGCCAAGCGCTACGCCGAAGCCTATCACGACGCGCTCGACCGCATCGCCACCGACGCGGCTGGCGGGTTCAAGTCGGCGCCGGGCATTTCGGTCAAATTGTCCGCGCTTCATCCGCGGTTCGAATTCGCCCACCGCGACGAGGCGCTTGCGGCGATCGTCCCGATCATGCGCGAACTGGCGTTGAAAGCGGCCAAGGCCGACGTCCATCTGACCATCGACGCGGAGGAAGCCGACCGGCTCGAGCTGCAGCTTGACGTGTTCGAAGCCTTGCTTGCCGACGACTCGATATTCGCGACCGGCTGGGGCGGGTTCGGGCTCGCACTCCAGGCCTATCAGAAACGCGCCGCGCCATTGTGCGACTGGGTGATCGAGGCGGCGCGCGCTTATGACCGCAAACTGATGATCAGGCTGGTCAAGGGCGCCTATTGGGACACCGAGATCAAGGCCGCGCAGGTCGCCGGGCTGAACGATTATCCGGTCTTCACGCGCAAGGTTGCGACCGATGTTTCCTACCTCGCCTGCGCGCGCAAATTGCTGGCGTCGGACGATGTAATCTACCCCGCTTTCGCCACCCACAATGCCAATACGATCGGCCAGATTAAGGCGCTCGGCCGCGGCAAGAAGTTCGAATTCCAGCGCCTCCACGGGATGGGCGAAGGGTTATATGACGAGCTTTCCAAATTGGAGCGCCACGTTAGCGACGAACCGACCCGGGTGCGGATTTACGCGCCGGTTGGAAGCCACAAGGAATTGCTCGCCTATCTCGTCCGGCGGCTGCTTGAGAACGGCGCGAATTCGTCGTTCGTCAACCGCATCGCCGACGACGAGGTGCAGATCGAGGAGTTGGTCCGCGATCCGGTCGCCGAACTCGGCGCATTGTCGGTCAAGCACAGCCCGTCGATCCCGCTGCCGACCGCGATTTTCGGGCCTGAGCGCCGCAACAGCGCCGGACTGGATCTGAGCGACCCGCTGGTGCGCGAACCGCTGCTCGAACGATTGCGCGCGCTTGAAGAACGGGAATGGTCGGCGGTTCCGACCCGCGGCAAGGGCAAAAAGCGTCCCGTGACCGCACCGTTCGACCGCCGGATCATTGTCGGATCGGTAGCCGAGGCCAGCGCGACGGACGTCGATGCGATGATCCGGGCGGCGCAGGCAGCCCAGCCGGCCTGGGATGCGCTCGGCGGTGAGCGGCGGGCGAAGCTGCTGGACCGCGCCGCCGACCTCTACGAGGAACATCGCGAGGAATTCTTCTCCTTGTGCATGCGCGAGGCCGGCAAGACGCTTCCGGACGCAGTGCTCGAAGTGCGCGAGGCGGTCGATTTCCTGCGTTTTTATGCGGCCGAGGCGCGGCGCCAGTTCGCGCATCCGACCATCCTCCCGGGGCCGACCGGCGAACAGAATGAATTGCGGCTCCAGGGGCGCGGAGCCTTTGCAAGCATTTCACCATGGAACTTCCCGCTGGCGATATTTACGGGCCTGGCTTCGGCGCCGCTTGCCGCTGGCAATGCGGTTATAGCCAAACCGGCCGGCCAAACCCCGCTGATCGGCGCGCTTGCGGTCAAATTGATGCATCAGGCGGGCATTCCCGACGACGTTATCCAACTCGCACCCGGTGAGGGCCGGGTGGTCGGCGGAACGCTGACCGCGCATCCGCTTTTGGCCGGCGTCGTGTTCACCGGCTCGACCGGCACCGCGCGGATGATCAATCGTACCTTGGCCGACCGCGATGGGCCGATCATCCCGTTCATCGCAGAAACCGGCGGCCAGAATGCGATGATTGTCGATAGCTCGGCGCTGCCCGAGCAGGTCACGCGCGATGTCATCTCTTCCGCCTTCCAGAGTGCGGGTCAGCGCTGCTCGGCGTTGCGGGTGCTGTTCGTCCAGGAGGACGTCGCCGACCAGATGATCGCGATGATCGCGGGCGCCATGCACGCATTGACGGTCGGCGACCCGCGCGCGCTCGTTACCGACGTCGGACCGGTGATTGACGGGGATGCCAAGAGGCTGCTCGAGGAGCATCTCAAATGGCTCGGTAAGAATGCCAAGAAGATCGTTGAGCTACCCCAGCCGAAAGCATTGCCAAACGGCTGCTTTGTTGCTCCCGCTTGTTATGAGCTCAAGTCGCTAAGCCAATTGAAACAGGAGAATTTTGGGCCGATCCTTCATATCATCCGCTTCCCGGCGGACGGGCTTGATAAGGTTGTCCAGGACATCAATGCCACCGGCTATGGCTTGACGCTTGGGCTTCACAGCCGGATCGACAGCGTCCGCGATTATGTCGAGCAGCACGCCCGGGTCGGCAATTTCTACGTCAACCGAAACCAGATCGGCGCGGTAGTCGAAAGTCAGCCCTTTGGCGGCGAAGGGCTGTCGGGAACCGGACCCAAGGCCGGCGGCCCGCATTATGTGGCGCGGTTCGCGACCGAACGCGTGACCTGCATCGACACCACTGCTGCGGGCGGCAACGCAAGCCTGATGGCCGGGCTGGAAGGCTGAATGGAAGAAATGGCTCCCCGAGTTCGATTCGAACGAACGACCAAGTGATTAACAGTCACCTACTCTACCGCTGAGCTATCGGGGAGCGGTCCTCATCGGACGAAGGCGCCTATGACAAAGGCCGTTCGACTGCGCAAGCCTCAAGTGAGAAACTGCTCCATCGAAATGCGCTCGTCTAGGGCATGTTCGGGATCGAACAGCAAGGTCAGCGAATTATCGCGGTCGAGCGTCACGTCGACCTGGGTCACGTCTCGGACCTCGAACTGGTCGGCGACCGCGGACACCGGCCGTTCGGCGGGATCGATGACTCGAAACGTGACCGCCGTATCGTCGGGCAGGATCGCGCCCGACCAGCGGCGCGGGCGGAACGGGCTGATCGGGGTCAGCGCGAGCATCTTGGCGGCCAAAGGCAGGATTGGGCCGTGGGCGGAGAGATTGTACGCGGTCGAGCCTGCCGGAGTCGCCACCAGCACGCCGTCAGTCACCAGTTCGGGCAGCACGACGCGGCCGTTGACGGCAATTTCGATCTTGGCCGACTGCCGGGTTTCGCGCAGCAGCGACACTTCGTTGATCGCCGCGTGAGTGAAAATTTCGCCGGACAGGGTCGTCGCCCTCATCTGCAATGGCGAAACGCGGATCGCCTTGGCCCCGGCGATTCGCTCGGCCAGCCGGTCGAGCCGCCATTCGTTCATCAGGAAACCGACCGTTCCCCGGTTCATTCCAAATACCGGCCGGGCGACACCGCGGTCGAGCATGTCGTGGAGGACGTGGAGCATATAGCCGTCGCCGCCCAATGCGACGAAAGTCTCGGCCTCCTGCTCGCCGGCGAACTGATAGCGCCGGCGGAGCATGTCCTCGGCCGCGACCGCGACGTCACGGTTGGACGCCAGCAGGCCGATCTTAAGCGGTCGCAGGTCCTGGATCGCAGGCGCGCTCGAGGATCGGGGCGAGTCAGCATTCATCGCGACGAGGATAGATGCTCCGGACCGATGCGTCACTGTCCCAATTCGGCGCGCCTTGGGCCGCGGCTCTTCCGATAGGCGGGTTGGTGGCCTATTAGTCGCCAATGGGGAAGACGATCAGCGGTGAGCGGGCACAAGGCGCGCAGCGTCGAGCATCGGATTCGGCGGGCATATGCGTGCCGATCATCAGCGCCGATGCCGAGCTTGAAGCGCATATCGCCAACGACCGCGTCCAGACCGTGTTCCAGCCCCAGTTCAACCTCGTCAGCGGCCGCATCGTCAGCGTCGAAGCGCTTGCCCGCTTGCCCGGCTGTGACGACGCCAAGGACCTGTTTGCCCGAGCGACCGCCGCAGGACTGTCCGAGCGCTTGTCGCACATGGTCCAGCGCAAGGCGTTGCGGATCGTCGGCACCTGGCACGGGGCACTCGCCAACCTTGGTATTTCGATCAACTTCCTGCCCGAGGATCTTGCGCGCGGCGGTTTCGACCAGGCCCTGCTCGCCGAGATCGAGGAGGCGGGGATCGATCCGGCGCGGGTGACCGTCGAAATCACCGAGAATACCTTGATCGCCGAAGACGAACGGATCGCCGCCCGATTGTCCCGATTGCGCGAGCGCGGGGTCAAGATCGCGGTCGACGATTTCGGCACCGGTTTTGCCAGCCTGATCTATTTGAGTTCACTGCCGCTCGATGCGCTCAAAATCGATCGCGGTCTGATCGCGCGGATCGAAACCGGACAGCGCGACCGGATCGTGGTTCGCGGGATCATCAGCATCGCGCGCGAACTCGGGCTGGAACTGGTGATCGAAGGAGTCGAGACCGCGGGCCAGCTCGACATTCTGACCGAATGGGGCTGCGACCTTTACCAAGGCTTCCTTGGCGCGCGGCCGATGTCCGAAGAGGAATTGGAGCGCTTCGTCGCCGGCCACCAGAGCGACGAATCAGACGGTCTCGAGGACCCTTCGGCCTGACCCGGCGGCCCCGGAGCCGATCTTGGCCAGGCCGCGCGACAATTGCAGCGCCCCGTTGAGGCGCGCTTCGGGACTGGTCCATTCGCGCGACAGGACCAGCTTGCTGTCGGGCCGAAGCCGGGCTGCTCCCTTCAACCGGTCGACATATGCAAACAGGCCGGCGAGGTCGGGCGGGCCGCTGGCGATGAAGGTGACCACCGCACCACGCGCGCCTGTGTCGAGCTTGGCGACATTGGCGGCGCTGCAGTTGAGTTTGACCTCGACGATCTTCATCAGATTGGCGGTTTCCTCGGGCAAAGTGCCGAAGCGGTCGATCAGTTCGGCAGCAAAGGAATCGATCGCCGCGCGGTCCTCAAGGTCGCCCAACCGGCGATAGAGGCCCATTCGGAGGTCAAGGTCGGGGACATAGGCTTCGGGGATGAGGATCGGCGCATCGACGCTGATCTGCGGCGAGAAGTCCTCGGTGCGCTCGCCACCACCGGCCTTGACCGTCAGGATCGCGTCCTCCAGCATCGATTGGTACAATTCGAAGCCGACTTCCTTGATGTGCCCCGATTGTTCGTCGCCGAGCAGATTGCCGGCGCCGCGAATGTCGAGATCGTGGCTCGCCAGCTGGAAACCGGCGCCGAGGCTGTCGAGATCGGCCAGCACCTGGAGCCGCTTCATCGCCGCGTCGCTGACAATGCGGTCGGCTGGCATGGTGAGGTAGGCATAAGCGCGGGTTTTCGAGCGGCCGACGCGCCCGCGCAGCTGATAGAGCTGGGCGAGACCGAAGCGGTCGGAGCGATAGACGATCAACGTATTGGCGCTTGGGATGTCGAGCCCGCTTTCGACGATCGAGGTCGACAGCAGGACATCATATTTACGGTCGTAGAAGGCGCTCATGCGGTTCTCGACCTCGGTCGCGCTCATCTGGCCGTGAGCGGTCACCGCTTTGACCTCCGGAACCTGCTCAGCGACCCATTCTTCGATTGCCGCGAGGTCGGCGATCCGCGGCACCACGAAGAAGCTTTGCCCGCCACGATAATGTTCGCGCAGCAACGCCTCGCGAAGCACCACCGCATCCCACGGCGACACGTAGGTCCGGATCGCCAGCCGATCGATCGGTGGGGTCTGGATGACCGACAAATCGCGCAGGCCCGACATCGCCATTTGCAGCGTTCGCGGAATCGGGGTCGCGGTCAGCGTGAGCACGTGGACGTCGGCCTTGAGGTTTTTCAGCCGTTCCTTGTGAACCACTCCGAAATGCTGTTCTTCGTCGACAATAACCAGTCCGAGGCGTTTGAATTCTATGGCTTTTGCGAGGAGCGCATGGGTTCCGATGACGATATCGATTTGGCCGTTCGCCAACCCTTCCTTGGTGGCCTTGGCCTCGGCCGCAGGGACCAGGCGCGACAGCCGCCCGACGCGGATCGGGAAGCCGTGCAGCCTCTCGAGGAAATTGCGGTAATGCTGACGCGCAAGCAATGTCGTTGGGCAGATCAGCGCGACCTGCTTGCCGGTCATCGCCATGATGAAGGCGGCGCGTAGCGCGACCTCGGTCTTGCCGAAGCCGACATCGCCGCACACCAGCCGGTCCATCGGCTTGCCCGCGCCAAGATCGGCGATGACATCCTCGATCGCTCGGTCCTGATCCTCGGTTTCCTCATAGGGAAAGCGGTCGACGAACTGCGGATAGCTGGCGTCGGGCTCAGCGATTACGCCCGGGCGGGTGGCGCGGAGCGCGGCGAGCTTGATCAATTCGCCGGCGATTTCGCGAATCCGCTCCTTCATTCGCGACTTGCGCCGCTGCCATGCCTCGCCGCCGAGGCGGTCGAGCGCGACATGCTCGTTCTCGCTGCCGTAGCGCGACAGTAATTCGATGTTCTCGACCGGAACGTAGAGCTTGTTGCCGCCGGCATATTCGAGCGCGACGCAATCGTGCGGGCTCTTGTTGACCGGGATCTGGGTCAGCCCTTCGTAGCGGCCGATGCCATGTTCGGCGTGGACCACGAGGTCGCCGGGCGAGAGCGTCGCGAGTTCCTCGAGGAACGCCGCCGCCGCCTTGCGCTTGCGCCGCCGCCGGACCAGCCGGTCGCCGAGCATGTCCTGTTCGGTCAGGACCGCGACGTCGGGGGTGGAAAAGCCGTGGTCGAGCGGCAGGACGAGCATCGCCGGCTGGACCTTGGCGCCGAGCGCTCCCTGCCACGTATCGGCGCTGCTATGCGCCGCGAGGCCGTGATCCTCGAGCAGCCCGGTCAGCCGCTCGCGCGCGCCGATCGTATAGCTCGCCAGCACGACCTTCTTGCCGGCGCGGCGGAGCTTGGCGATATGCTCCGAGACCGCCTCGTAGACATTGGCCTGCTGGGCCCGTTCGGGGGCGAAATCGCGCGCCGGCTGGACCCCGAAATCGATGGTCGAGGTCGATTCGGGTTCGGGAAAAGGCGAGGCGAGATGGATCGGTCGAGCACCGACTGCGCCTGACCATTCGGCGGCCGACAAATAAAGCGCATCCGGCTTCAGCGGGCGGTAATTGCCGGGCTGGGCCTCCATCGCTCGAACCCGGTTCTGATGATAATCGGTGATTGCCTCGCGCCGCGCGTCAAGGGCTTTGTCGGCGCTTGAATCGCGCAGGATCAGGTCGTTCTCGCCGAGGTGGTCGAACAGAGTCGCAAGCCGCTCCTCGAGCATCGGCAGCCAATGCTCCATGCCCGCCATCCGCCGCCCTTCAGACAGCGCCTGATACAGCGGATCCTGGGTTGCGGTGGCACCGAACGTCTCACGATATTCGGAACGGAAACGCCTGATAGTTTCGGCATCGAGCAAGGCCTCGGAGGCGGGCAGGAGGGTGAAGCTGTCCGCCTTGTCGGTCGAGCGCTGGTCGGCCGGGTCGAAGCGGCGGATGCTATCGATTTCGTCGCCGAAGAAATCGAGCCTGAGCGCCTGCTCCTCGCCTGCTGGAAAGAGGTCGATGAGCGATCCGCGGACGGCATATTCGCCATGTTCAGCGACCGTGTCGCTGCGCTGGTAGCCGAGCGCGTTCAACTGGCCGATCAATGCCTCGCGGTCGATCCGTTCGCCGCGGTCGATGCGCCGGGTCAGCTGGCGCACCCGGAACGGGGTCAGCAGTCGCTGCGTGGCGGCGCTCGCGGTGGTGACCAGCAATTGCGGCCGCTTCTGCTTTTCCTGCAGCGCGTTGAGTGCCGCAAGCCGCTCGGCCATTACCCGGAGCGCGGGGGATGCGCGGTCGTAGGGCAGGCAGTCCCAGGCGGGTAGGGTCACAACTTCGACGTCGGGCGAAAACAGAGGCGCGGTGTCAGCCAGAGCGCGCATCGCGGCCTCGTCGGCGACAATCGCGACTGCCCGGCCACCGGCGCCAGAGCCAAAGGCCGCGCGCGCAAGGTCTGCCGCGAGCCACGGCAGGAACCCCGCCGGAACCCCCGCCAGGGTCAGCGGCGCGTTGGCGGCGAGAACACGGTGCAGCGGCTCGCTCATTGACCCTCTCCCCGAGGGAGTAGGGGCAGGTTGGCGCTCACTTGTGCACCACGATGTAATCGAGCTTGCGCAGCGCATCGAGCAGCGGGCCGCGGAAATGCTCGGGCGCTTCGGCCTTGCCCACCGCCCACGCCATGATGTCGACATCCTGCTCATCGAGCAGCGCATCGAATAATATGCGCTCGTCGGCGCTCCAGGCGGCGCAATGCGCGTCGAAGAAACCGCCGACCATGAAATCCGCCTCGCGCGTGCCGCGATGATGCGCGCGCCAGTGAAGGCGTTTCAGTTCGGGGTCCGATTGCATGGGGTGCGTTTAGGGGGAAGCGCCAGTGACTCCAACCCGTCATGCTGAACTTGTTTCAGCATCCATGGTCGGGAACGTTGGTGCGGGTGGACGAATGGACACTGAAACGAGTTCAGGGTGACGCTTTCTTCGTCTGCGGGGCACGCTAAGAAGGGACATGCGCCCCGAAATCCTCAATCCCTTGTTCGCCGAAGTGGAGGCGATGAAGGGCGTCGGGCCGCAGCTGACCACGCAATTGGCGAAGCTCGGGATCAGCCGGGCGATCGACCTGTTATACCATCTGCCGACCGGGTCGATCGAGCGGGTTCGGGCGCCATCGCTCAATCCGGAGCTGATCGGCCGGACGGTGATCGTCGATCTGGTGCCATTCGACAAGCGCTCGCCGCATTCGGGACGGGGGCCGACTCGGATCTTCGCCAGCGATTCCGCCGACAACAGCATCGCTTTGGTTTATTTCAACAACCCCGGCTGGGCGAAAAAGCAATTGCCGCTGGGCGAGGAGCGCACCGTCTCGGGCAAGCTCGAGGCCTATGGCGATGAATGGCAGATCATCCATCCCGAGGTGTCCGAACTGGGCAAGGGTCCCGAGCCGGCGCTGCGCGAGCCCATTTATCCACTGACCGAGGGGCTGACCAACCGCCGCATCGGCGAGCTTGCGCTGCTTGGCCTCGAACGTGCTCCCGATCTCGATGAATGGATCGAGC
>JACDEB010000039.1 GCA_013816595.1 Sphingomonas sp.
AAAGATGGGCTCACCACTTCCTCTGACCGTATGATGTGGCAGCTCCAAGCTGACCACGGACAGAAGCAAGTAACCAGCGGCAGGACCAACCGGGGCAGCTTGACTCAAGGCCCATTACAGAAGCGGACATTAGCGCTTAGCTTCCGCAATGGTGGAAAGCTGACATTATCCTCGCCCTTGCCTCTTTTTCTCTGCTCCCAATCTCCATCACGCCGCAAGCTGCGTGCATTTGCTCTGACGATGCCCGCCAGCGAGGGCCGTGTTTGTGCGACAATGCGGATGTTAAACCTCAGTCTAATTTCCGCTCGCGGACTGCTTGAGTTCGCCGACTTTCCGTTCGGCCGCCGGGCCTAACGGAATGTCGTTAAGCCGCGCGATCCGTGCCATTTCGACAAGGAACTTGTTCCAGTCGCCCCGCTTAAGCTTGTCGGTAACGATCATGTCCTCGAGAACGAACCGAAGGGAAGGAATCTCGAGGCTGTCTGCAATCAACGGCACGTAATAACCGTCCCACAACTCACCGAATGCTTCCGGATTGACCTGATGCGTCGCGTAATATTCGGCGAAGCAAAACATCCAATACGCCTCTAGCTTGGCATAAGCTTCGCTTCCATCTGCGGGTTGGAACCGGGAGTTGAGCAATTGCGGCGGGAAGCGCCCTGAAACCGCATTATATTGGCCCTGAAACTGCCAGAACAATGTGGCACGCTGGCTTTCGGCGCTGGTCTTGCGGTTGAAATCCAGCGCCCGGTTAGCTGTCCAGGCCGACATTCCGCTGGCCATTAATGCAAGGGCGGAAAGCGCCAGCGAAAAAGATGCACGGCCATCGGCCTGGCGGCTATCGCGCTTTGCTTCGCGGGCCGTTCTTTCTGTTTGCGTGGCAGTTGGCATTTCGGTCTCACAATAAGCGTCGCGGCCATTTCTGTGCGGTTACGGCATTTTGCGCAAGGGAGAGGCTTATGTGGCCAAGCATCTAACAAAAGCGCCAAATTTCGGGCGCATATATTGTGGAAAGATATTCCGATCAAAAAGTTCAACCGTCATGTCCTCGATCGACGGGAACCACTGAGCCAGCCAGATCAACATTTCCGAGAACCAGCGGCTCAGCAGGGGAGCAGTATAGCCCTGCGGGACGGCTCCCGGACCACAGCGGCAAGGCGATCCTGCGAGAGCATTGCTACTGCCTGCAGCTCCTTCGCGCGCTTCGATGCGCTTTGCGGTGCCAGAACCCATCCGATCGCGGGGTCGATTTCCTGCGCAGCACGCACACCAGACTGGATGGCGCCCTGCATCCATCCCGCCCAGATTGTGGTGTAGTCGCCAGCGAAGTGCAGCCGGCCGGCCGCGCGCGGCAATATCCGTAAATAGGCCCCGGTGCCCGGTGGCAGATTCGGAATGCCACCCTTTACCCACGGCTGCTTCGACCAATCCCAGTGACTGGCGTAAACGGTTTGCTCCGCAAGGCCCGGCAGAACTTCCGACAGCAAGGCCAAGGTACGTTGCCAGCGTGCGGGCGCCGACAGCCGATCCAGATCGTCGTGCCCCGCCATACAGTACTGGTGCAGCAGCCCCATGGATCCATCCTGCAGCACGCCGACATCCCACACACGTTCGGCCGAGGTATCGGTACCCGCGATCATCAGTCCGGTCACGCCTAGTTCCTTCCAGAATCGCGTCTGCGTCTGGATCACGGTTTTGGATGCGCGGCTGTATTGCACCGCCTCGATGGCGTGCCGGCGCAGCGGCGGCAACGCCGGCTCAATCGGGATGTCGCGCAGGATCGTGGCCGGAAGCGCGCAGATGACCTGGTCGGCGACGTACCGATACGGTCGATCTTCCTCGCCCTCGTGGTGCGCAACGACCTCTATTCGATTGTCGAATCGCTGGATGCGCTGGACCCGCACCCCAGTCAGCACGCGTTTGCCCAGTTCGTCCGCCATGGCCTTGGGTAGGCTGTCATTGCCGCCCCTGATCGCGGCGAACGTCTTGATGTCCTCTTCGAGGACTTCCTGGATGCCTTCCATCAATGCGCCGTTTTCGCGCACCCGGCCACCATTGGCAGCGATGAAGAGTCCGATAAGGTCCGGAGTCGCGTGGCTTAGGCGCAACCAGTCCACGACGGTCAGGCGGTCGAATCTGGCTGCAAGCTCCGGGGATGGCCAGCCCGGCTTGAAGTTATTGAAATCGCGCGACGCCTGGGCCAACCTCCGTGCCGCAAAATGCACCGGATCGCGCGCCTCATCGCCGTGCAGCGTCAATGGCCACGCCTGCCCCTTGGCGGGTCCCAGAAATGCCTTGCCATCCACCTGATAGCGGGCGCGTGCCACGGGGAACTGGCCGGTGGCGAGATTGAACTGGCGCACGTAGTGCCAAGTGAAATCGTGAATGTCGGGAATGCGCGCGGCGCCGAGCTCGGCGACTTGCCCCTGCGCCAAGCCGCGACTGGTGCTGTATACGCGCCCACCGACGCGCTGCTGCCACTCCAGCACGCGCACGTCATGCCCCCTGCGCGACAGTTCTAGGGCGGCGGTCAGACCCGCAAGGCCGGCACCCAGCACTACGACCCGCTGGCTTAATGCTGGCTGCGTTGCCCGCGATCGCCCCGCCCACACACCCAATGCCGCGGCAGCGCCGAGTTGCAGCCCCGTCCGCCGGCTAATTCGGATCGGTTCGTGCGACGAATTGCGCATAATGCTAGCTCCCGTAGCGATGCAATTGCAGGGAATATTACCCTTTTGGACGCGTCTGAAGCCTTCGACAATCGCCAGCTCGATTCTGTCCTGCGCAACGGTGTGTCAACCGATGGATAGTCAGTACGACGACGCTAATGTCCGCTTTGGGTCGAAAGCGGACATTAGCCCTTACGGAAGCCACATAAATCCCTTCACCCACCGCGCTCCCACCGGAAGGCATGCTAAGGAAGCAACAGCGACGAATCCCCGTAAGAGTAGAACCGGTAGCCCCGCTCGATGGCATAAGCGTAAGCCTCCTTCATAAGCTCCAGCCCCATCAGCGCACTGACCAGCATGAACAAAGTCGATCTCGGCAGATGGAAATTGGTCACCAGGCCGGCGACCGCCTTGAAGCGATAGCCGGGCGTGATGAAGATCGCGGTGTCGCCTTCGAACGGCTGGATGTGGTCGTCGTCGTCGGCCGCGCTTTCGAGCAAGCGCAGACTGGTCGTTCCAACCGCGATCAACCGCCCACCCGCGGCCCGTGCCGCGTTCAGCCGGGCGGCGGTGGCGGCATCGATGCGGCCCCATTCGCTGTGCATCTTATGGTCTGCGGTGTCGTCAACCTTGACCGGAAGGAAAGTCCCGGCTCCGACGTGGAGCGTAAGGGTTTCGCGCTTCACCCCACGCTCGTCGAGCGCTGCGATCAGCCGCTCGGTGAAGTGCAACGCCGCGGTCGGCGCCGCGACCGCCCCATCCTCCGTCGCGAACATCGTCTGGTAATCGTCGCGGTCGGCCGCGTCGGTCGGGCGGCGTGCGGCGATATAGGGCGGGAGCGGCATTCGCCCGGCGCGCTCGAGCAATAGCTCGACCGGGTCCTCGCCGTGAAAGTGGAGCAGCACCTGCCCGTCGCCCGATTTCTCCGCCACCGAGGCCGCGACCCCGGCGCCGAAATCGATCACGTCGCCGATCCGCGCTCGGCGCGCGTTGCGCAGGAACACCTGCCATTCGCGCGGGCCCTCGCGCTTGTGCAAGGTGGCGCCAATCCGTGCCTCCCCGCGCCGCCCCTCGAGCTGCGCCGGGATCACCCGAGTGTCGTTGAACACCAGCACGTCGCCGAGCTCGAGCAGCGCCGGCAAATCGAGCATCGCCCGATCGCTGATCTCACCGCCGGCGACGCTCAACAGGCGCGCCGAATCGCGCGGCCGCGCCGGACGCAGTGCGATCCGCTCGGGCGGAAGGTCGAAATCGAAGTCGGCGACACGCATGATCGCGCGCCGCTCTAGCCGCCGATCGTCGCGCTCACAATTTTGGTCGGCTCGGCCGGCGGTTCGCCCGGTGCGATGCGGTCGACCGCGTCCATCCCGCTGATCACCCGGCCCATTACGGTATAGTCGAAATCGAGCTCGGGATTGGGCGCGAGCATGATGAAAAACTGGCTGTTGGCGCTGTCCTTTTCCTGGGCGCGCGCGGCACCCAAAGTCCCGCGCAGGAACGGCACCTGACTGAATTCCGCCTTGAGATCGGGAAGCTCGGAGCCGCCCTCGCCGGTGCCCTTGGGATCGCCGCCCTGGGCCATGAATCCGGGGATCACCCGGTGAAACGTCAGCCCGTCGTAGAAATGGCGCGCGGCCAAGGTGCGGATGCGCTCGACATGGGCGGGTGCAAGGTCTGGGCGCAGAAGGATCACCACCGTGCCGCCGCTGGACAAGGTCACGGTCAGGCGATTGGCGGGATTGGCGGCGACTTCGGGCGGCGGGATTAGCTCGGGAATGACCGGCGGGCCAGCCACCGGCGGCGGCGCTGCTGCGGCGAGAAGGACGGCCAGGACCGGCGCGACGAATGCGAATGACTTGAACATAGTTTCCCTTGGCTCCGCTTGCGATTAACCGCGGCTGAGGTGCCGCTTGACGTCCGCGGCCACCGCCGGGGTGACGAATTTCCCGATGTCGCCGCGATAACGGGCGATTTCCTTGACCAGCTTGGACGCGATCGGCTGGAGCGAGACGTCGGCCATCAGGAAGACGGTTTCGATCTCGTCGTTCAACTGCTGGTTCATTCCCGCCATCTGGAACTCATATTCGAAGTCGGCGACCGCGCGCAGGCCGCGCAGGATCATCAGCGCACCCTGAGCCTCGGCGAAATCCATCAGCAGCGAATCGAATTCCACGACCTTGATATTGGCGGCCAGGCCAGCGACTTCGCGGCGAACCATCGCAAGCCGCTCGGCGACCGAGAACATCGGTTCCTTCGACGGGTTGGTGGTAACCCCGATGACCAATGTATCGGCGAGGTTGGCGCCGCGCCGGACGATGTCGAGATGACCCAAGGTCATGGGGTCGAATGTGCCAGGATAAACCGCGATCCGTTTGGTCATTGCTCAATGGTCCCGTTCGATGGCGAAGCGGGCGATCGCTCGGAGCAGGTTCGCCTCGCTTCCGTGGCTTGAAAGATGTTCGATCGCCTGGTCGACCAGCAGCTGCGCCTGCTGCCGGGCGCGGTCCTGGCCGAGCAGCGAGACGAAGGTCGCCTTGCCCGCGTCGGCGTCCCGTCCGAGGCGCTTGCCGGCGGCGGCCTCGTCGCCGCATTCGTCGAGCAGGTCGTCGGTGATCTGGAATGCGAGGCCGATGTTGCGGGCATAGCCGCGATAGGGCGTTCGCGCTTCGGGCGGCATCTTGTTCATGATGCACGCCGCTTCGACCGAAAATTCGATCAGCGCTCCGGTCTTCAATTGCTGAAGCCGGGAAATGTTTGGCAGATCGAGCTTCTGGCCCTCGGCATGAAGGTCCATCATCTGCCCGCCGGCCATGCCCGCGGGCCCGACCGCTCGCGCCAGTTCGAGCGACAGATCGGAGCGCACCCACGGATCTTGGTGGGTGTCGGGGTCAGTGATGATTTCGAACGCCAAAGCATGGAGACTGTCCCCGGCAAGCACTGCCACGGCGTCGCCAAAGGCCTTGTGTACCGACGGCTTGCCGCGCCGCAGATCGGCATCGTCCATGCACGGCAAATCATCATGGATCAGCGAGTAAACATGGATCGCCTCGATCGCGCAGGCGGCGCGCAATGCACGCTCGCCATCGATCGCGAACAGCCGTGCTGCAGCAATGGTGAGCATCGGCCGGAGCCGTTTGCCGCCACCGATCGCGGCGTGGCGCATGGCTTCATAGAGGCGGTCGCGGCTGTCGCCCGGCGGTGCCAGCTGCTGGGCGAAGAAGCGGTCGACGTCCGCCGCCACCCGCGCCGATTCCGCGTCGAGCTCGCGGGCGAGCCGGTCGATGGTCTCAACCGGCATCGAACGGCTTGAGGCCGGCCGGCTGGCCATTGCCGCCGAGCGCGATCTGCTCGATCCGCATCTGCGCATCCTTGAGCCGGGCCTCGCAATGGCGCTTGAGCCGGTCGCCTTCCTGATACAGCTCGATCGACTGATCGAGCGGAGCTTCGCCCTTTTCCAGGGTTCGAACGATTTCCTCGAGCCGTTTCAAGGCCGCTTCGAAGCTCAACTGGCTGACGTCAGCGGAAATTTCTGGGCCCTCATCCATGGTTCGATCCTTGGTCCCCGGCGGTCTTCAAATCAACTGCACGGCCGTCATTTTCAGGCTGTCGGAAGCGGCTTGAAGGGGTCGCGGATGCCCGGCAGAATGTCGTCGGAGCCGTCATCGGCCTCGGCGGCGAGTGCTGCTTCGGCGTCGCGGGCATGCTGTTCGCGTTCGGCCCGAAGTTCGGTGATGAGCGCTTCGCGGTCGCCTTCGAAGCGGGTGTCGACGGGCGCTTCCAGGCCCTTCGCCTTGGCCGCCTTAGCGACCGCTGCGTCGAGTTCGCGCTGGCTGGTAAGGCCAACCGTCACCGGATCCTTGGGCGAGATATTGGCCATGTTCCAATGGCTTCGCTCGCGGATTGCGCCGATGGTCGTGCGCGTGGTTCCAATCAGCTTGGAGATTTGCCCATCGGTGACCTCGGGATGGTTCTTGATGATCCAGGCGATTCCGTCGGGCTTGTCCTGGCGTTTGCTAACCGGGGTGTAACGCGGGCCCTTGGTGCGGGTGACCGGATCGGGCTCCTTGAACATCTTCAAGGCGTAATCGGGATCGGCCTGGCCCTTGTTGATTTCATCATGGGTCAGCTCATTGGCGCGGATCGGATCGCGGCCGGTCAGCTTGGTCGCCGCGGTGTCGTCGGCGATCGCCTGCACCTCGAGGATGTGAAGCCCGCAAAACTGGGCGATCTGCTCGAAGGTGAGCGACGAATTTTCGACCAGCCAGGCGGCGGTCGCGTGAGGCATCAGGGGCTGGACCATCGAAAGTCTCCAAAAACAATAATGGCCGCCCCTTACCGGAGCGGCCGCTTGGGCGATGGTGTAGCCGCGACCGCCTTATTGGGCAATGGTCAGGACGATTTTCCCGACATGGCTTCCGGCTTCCATCCGCGCATGGGCGGCTCCGGCCTGCTCGAGCGGGAAAATCTGGTCGATCACCGGCTTCAATCGCCCGCCTTCGGCATAGGGCCACACGGTCTCGGCGATTTCATCCGCGACCATGGTTTTGAATTCGACCGATCGTGCCCGCAGCGTCGATCCGGTCAAGGTCAGCCGGCGCCGCATGATATCGGCGATCGCGATCTCCGCTTTGGCCCCGCGCTGGAACGCGATCGAGACGTGGCGGCCGTCGTCGGAGAGGCACATGAGGTTGCGCGGGACATAGTCGCCGCCGACCATGTCGAGCACCACCGCGACGCCCTTTCCGGCGGTCGATCGTTCGACCTCCGCGACGAAATCCTGGGTTCGGTAGTTGATCGCCGCGGCGGCGCCGAGCTTGATCGCGGCGGCGCATTTGGCGTCGTCGCCGCAGGTGACGATGATGGTCAGCCCGAACAATTTGCCAAGCGCGATGGCCATGGTCCCGATACCGCTGGTGCCGCCGTGGACCAGCACCCGGTCGCCATCGGCGGCAAAGCCGCGTTCGAACAGATTGACCCACACCGTGAACAGGGTTTCGGGCATTGCCGCCGCCTCGGTCATGGTCATCACTTCGGGAACCGGCAGGCAGGTTCCCGCCGGAGCGACGCAATATTGAGCATAGCCGCCACCAGCGACCAAGGCGCAGACCTTTTGTCCCGCCAGGCTGTCCGCGCCAGCGCCTGAAGCAACGACGATTCCCGCGATTTCCAGCCCGAGCACGTCGGATGCCCCGGGCGGCGGCGGATAAAGCCCGCGGCGCTGGAGGATGTCGGGCCGGTTGACCCCCGCCGCGGCGACCTTGATCAGCACTTCGCCTGGTCCCGGCCGCGGCACTGGCCGTTCAACCAAAGCGATTTCGCCCGCCTCGCCGGGTTGCGGAGCGACCGCCGCGGTCATCATTTTGGGGAGGTCCGTCATTGGCCCGGCGGCTTATTGACTTGGCCGCGGCACCGGTCAACTTGGCGGTCATGGACATCGACGATCTGTTCCCGTCGAAACCGGGCGATCCGCTCAAGGATCTCGCGCGCCAGGATCTCGACCCGATCAGCGTCGACGAGCTGACCGAGCGGATCGCTGCGCTGAAGGCCGAAATCGCGCGAGTCGAAGCGCATCTCGAAGCCGGCGCCAAACACCGCAGCGCAGCCGAGGAATTGTTCAAAAAGGGCTGAAACACGGCGCTCCGTGGCGCTGTACCGACTATAATTGGGGATAAGCGCGAGTCGCACCCTTGATCGCGGGCCAAGTGCGCCCGACATTGGCGGTCAAGAGCCCGTCGCGGTTCGGCGGGCGCGGAGAATGATTCTCAATGCCTAGTTTTGCACGCGAACTCGAACAGACCCTCCACAATGCGCTTGGGGAGGCCAATCGTCGCCGCCATGAATATGCGACCCTGGAGCATCTCCTGATCGCGTTGGTCGACGATGAACATGCGTCGAAGGTGATGACCTCATGCGGGGTCAACCGCGACGAATTGCGCGCCAGCGTCAAACAATATCTCGACCATGAACTCGGCGCCTTGGTCGCCGATTCGACCACCGAGCCGACCGCGACCAGTGGCTTTCAGCGCGTTGTTCAGCGCGCCATCCTCCACGTCCAGTCATCCGGCCGCGACGAGGTCACAGGTGCCAATCTGCTCGTCGCCTTATTCTCCGAGCGCGAAAGCTACGCCGTCTATTTCCTTCAGCAACAGGACATGAGCCGGCTCGATGCGGTGACCTACATCAGCCACGGGGTCGGCAAGGGTGAGACCCCGATCGAAAGCCGGCCGCCCGAAGGCGCCGAGGAGAAGACCGAGAAAAGCGAAGGCAAAAAAGAAAGCGCGCTCGCCCAGTTCACCGTCGACCTCAACGAAAAGGCCAGAGCCGGCAAGGTCGATCCGCTGATCGGCCGGATGCCCGAAGTCGACCGGACGGTGCAGATTCTGTGCCGCCGCTCGAAGAACAATCCGCTCTATGTCGGCGACCCCGGGGTCGGCAAAACCGCCATCGCGGAAGGCCTCGCGCGCAAGATCATCGAGGGCGACGTCCCCGACGTTCTCAAGAGCGCGGTGATCTATTCGCTCGACATGGGCGCCTTGCTCGCCGGCACCCGCTATCGCGGTGATTTCGAGGAACGGCTGAAATCGGTCGTCAACGAACTCGAGAAATTGCCCGACGCGATTTTGTTCATCGATGAGATCCACACCGTCATCGGCGCCGGCGCCACCAGCGGCGGGGCGATGGACGCCTCCAATTTGCTCAAGCCCTCGCTCAGTTCGGGCGCGATCCGCTGCATCGGCTCGACCACCTACAAGGAATTCCGCAACCATTTCGAGAAAGACCGGGCGCTTTTGCGCCGGTTTCAGAAGATCGACGTCAACGAACCGACCATCGAGGACACGATCAAGATCATCGCCGGGCTGCGCAGCTCGTTCGAGGGCCACCACAAGGTCCGCTACACCGCCGACGCGATCAAAAGCGCGGTCGAACTCAGCGCGCGCTACATCCACGACCGCAAATTGCCCGACAAGGCGATCGACGTGATCGACGAGGTCGGGGCGATGCAGATGCTGGTGCCGCCGTCGCGGCGCAAAAAGGTTATCACCACCAAAGAAATCGAGGCGGTGGTCGCGACCATGGCGCGAATCCCGCCCAAATCGGTTTCGGCCGACGACAAGCAGGTGCTCGAACATCTTGAAGCCGATCTCAAGCGCGTCGTGTTCGGTCAGGACATGGCGATCGAAAAGCTCGCTTCGGCGATCAAGCTGTCGCGCGCCGGCCTGCGCGAACCAGACAAGCCGATCGGCAATTATCTGTTCTCCGGCCCGACCGGGGTCGGCAAGACCGAGGTCGCGCGCCAGCTCGCCAATGTCATGGGCATCCCGCTCCAGCGTTTCGACATGTCCGAATATATGGAGCGCCATTCGGTCAGCCGGCTGATCGGCGCGCCGCCGGGCTATGTCGGCTACGACCAGGGCGGACTTCTGACCGACGCCGTCGATCAGCAGCCGCATTCGGTGCTCCTGCTCGACGAGATCGAGAAAGCGCATCCGGACCTGTTCAACATCCTCCTCCAGGTGATGGACAACGGCAAATTGACCGATCACCACGGCAAGACCGTCGATTTCCGCCACACCATCCTGATCATGACCACCAATGCCGGCGCGTCGGATATGGCGCGCGAGGGCATCGGTTTCGGCGCCTCGAACCGCGAGGATGTCCAGGAAGACGCCATCCGCAAGATGTTCACGCCCGAATTCCGCAATCGCCTCGATGCGGTCGTCCCGTTCGCTTATCTGCCCCCCGCGGTGGTCGCGCGCGTGGTCGACAAGTTCATCCTCCAGCTCGAACTCCAGCTGGCCGAACGCAAGGTCGATATCGACCTCGACGACGAAGCCCGCCAGTGGCTGGTGACGCGCGGCTATGACAAACTCTATGGAGCGCGTCCGATGGGCCGATTGGTGCAGGAAAAGATCAAGCAGCCGCTGGCCGAGGAATTGCTGTTCGGCAAATTGATCAACGGCGGCGAGGTCAAGGTGCGGATCAAGGACAATGCCCCCGCCTTCGAAATCACCCCCGCCCCGCCCAAGGCGGCCAAAGTCAAGCCCGTCGCTTCACGGAAAGCCAAAAAGACCGCGAAACCGGACGCTTAGCGCCAATGCTTGCATGACCGGCTGAATCGTCCTCTGTTCCCCACGAAATCGGGGAGCATCAAGATGAACCATTGGCGAGTCGCATTGGGCGCGTTGGCGCTTGGCATTTCTGCGGCGGCAGCGGCCGCGCCAGCGACTGCTCCGGACCCGCGCTTTACCGGGCGCGACCTGTTCGACCTGAGCCTCGCAAGCGACCCGCAGATCAGCCCCGACGGGCGCTGGATCGCTTATGTCCGGCGGTCGAACGACATCATGACCGACAAGGCGCGCTCGTCGATCTGGCTGATCGATGTCGCCAGCGGGTCGCAGCGCCCGTCGGTCGCCGAGGATGGCGACAGCTTCAGCCCGCGCTGGTCGCCCGATGGCCGGCGGCTCGCTTATGTCGCCGCCAATGGCGCCGCTCCGCAGCTCTACGTCAAATGGATGGACAGTGGCGCCAGCGCCCGGATCACCGGCCTACCCGATAGTCCGCAGGGCATCGCCTGGTCGCCCAGCGGCCGCCAGATCGCTTATCTGATGACCGTCCCTGATGACGGCGCGAAGCTCGGCGCGGCCCCGGCCAAGCCCGAGGGCGCGAAATGGGCCGAGCCGCTCGAGATCATCGACAAGGTCACCTATCGCGCCGACGGCGCCGGCTATCTGAAACCCGGCTTCGACCATATTTTCGTCGTCGACGCGCTTGGCGGAGCGCCGCGCCAGCTGACCTTCGGAGCCTATAGCGACGGTGAGCCCGAATGGACCCGCGACGGGCGCTCGATCCTGTTCGGAGCGGTGCGCAAGCCCGATTGGGAATTGATCGCGCTCGACAGCGAAATCTACCGCTTCGACCTCGACACTGGATCGATCACCGCGCTGACCAGCAGGAACGGCCCCGATTTCTCGCCCAAGGTGTCGCCCGACGGCCGCCGCGTCGCCTATCTCGGCTTCGACGATACCAAGAAGGGCTTCGATCAAGCCAATCTCTACCTCATGGGTCTCGACGGCTCGGCTCCGCAGCGCATCGCTCCGGGGCTCGACCGCGGCTTTGAGCAGATCGAATGGAGCGCCGACGGCCGCTCGATCATCGGCGCTTACCAGCAGGATGGCTCGGTCGCCGTGTCGCGCATCGGGCTCGACGGGCGGGTCACTCCGCTGACCGTCAATGTCGGCGGTGGCGGGTTCGACCGGCCCTATGCCGGCGGCGGGTTCAGCCTGGCGAACAACGGCACCATTGCTTTCACCACCGACACCCCGGGCCGGCCGGCCGATGTCGCGATTATCCGTGGCGGCACCGGCCTTCGGCGCCTCACCGATCTTAACCAGACGACGCTTTCGGCCAAGGCGCTTGGCGGGCTGACCAGCCTCGATGTGCGCGCGCCCGACGGGGGCAAGGTGCCGACCTGGGTTTTATTGCCACCGGGCTACAAGCAGGACCGCCCCCTCCCCGCGATCCTCGAGATTCACGGTGGCCCTTATGCGTCCTACGGCCCGCATTTCTCGACCGATTACCAGCTCTACAACGCCGCCGGCTATGC
Organism: Sphingomonas sp.; assembly: GCA_013816595.1. Taxonomy (GTDB): domain Bacteria; phylum Pseudomonadota; class Alphaproteobacteria; order Sphingomonadales; family Sphingomonadaceae; genus Sphingomicrobium. The sequence goes on from JACDEB010000039.1 coordinate 12,274, forward strand.
CGTCATCTACACCAATCCGCGCGGCTCCACCGGCTATGGCCAGGCGTTTGCCGACGGTATTGAAAAGACCTATCCGGGAAGTGATTTCGACGACCTCATGGCGGCAGTCGATGGCGCGGTCGCGGCCGGCATCGCCGATCCTAATAATCTGTTCGTCACCGGCGGTTCGGGCGGCGGCATCCTGACCGCGTGGATCGTCGGCAAGACCAACCGGTTCAAGGCGGCGGCGGCGCAAAAACCGGTCATCAACTGGACCAGCATGGCGCTGACCGCCGACGGTCCGGCTTTCTTCGCGCCTTATTGGATGGGCGCGATGCCGTGGGAAAATTACCAGGCCTATTGGTCCCGCTCGCCGCTGAGCCTGATCGGCAACGTCAAGACCCCGACCCTGGTCGTGGTCGGCGCCGAGGATTACCGCACCCCGGTGAGCGAGTCCGAACAGCTCTACACCGCGCTCAAGCTCAAGGGCGTTCCGACGACCTTGGTCAAGGTGCCGGGCGCCAGTCACGGCGGAATCGCCGCCCGACCGAGCCAGTCGGCGGCCAAGGCCAGCGCGATCATCGCCTGGTTCGACCGCTACCGTTCGCCCAAGGCCCCGCCCCCGACCGCCGGCCAATAAGCACGGCCGAGAAACTTTTTCGCGCGCTGGCCGTCTAGGGTTATGCGCGATCAACGATGCTTTTTCCCGGGAGAATGACGTGAAGCCTGCTTATCTGCTCGGCGCGGCAATAGCCGCGATCCTGTCCACAACTGCTGCCGCCAAGCCGGCCGCTATGTTCGATCCCGCGCGCTTGTCGGCGATCGACAAGACGCTTGGCTCCGATGCCTTTGAAGGCCGCGGCCCGGCGACCCGCGCCGAAACCAAGACCGTCGCCTTCATCATCGACCAGTTCAAGGCCGCGGGCGTCCAGCCCGGCGGCGACATGGTCGCTGGCCAGCGCGGCTGGACCCAGGCGGTGCCGTTGCTCAAATCGGACATCGTCGGCACTCCAAACCTGACGCTCAACCTCGGCAACGGTCGGTCGCTGAACCTTACCCAGGGTGAGCAGATTTCGGTCAAGGCGCCGCTCAACGGCGCCAAATCGGTCGATCTGCCCAACGTTCCTTTGGTGTTCGTCGGTTACGGTGTCGCCGCGCCCGAGCGCAATTGGGACGATTTCAAGGGCATGGATGTCAAAGGCAAATTGCTTGTCGAATTCATCAACGACCCCGATTTCGATGGCCCGATTGCCGATGGCCAACCCGATTTCGGCGGCAAGGCGATGACCTATTACGGCCGCTGGACGTATAAATATGAGGAAGCCGCCCGGCGCGGCGCCGCGGGCCTGCTGATTGTTCACGAAACCGACCCCGCCTCATACGGCTGGGCGACGGTCAAGAATTCCAACACCAACACCCAGTTCGACGTCGTCCAAGCCGACCCCAATGCCGCCCATGCGCCGATCGAGGCGTGGATCCAGAGCGACCTCGCGGCGAAGATCTTCGAGGCCTCGGGGATGACCTTCGGCCAGGCCAAGGCGATGGCCCGGACCCGCGGCTTCAAGCCGCTCGAGCTCAAGGCCAGGATGAGCACCAAATTCGCCGCGGATTCCTCGGTCATCACCTCGCAGAATGTCGTCGGCCTTCTGCCCGGCACCAAACACCCCGACGAGACCGTCATTTATTCCGCACATTGGGATCACCTCGGCATCGGCAAACCCGACGCGACCGGCGACACGATCTATAATGGCGCGCTCGACAATGCGACCGGCATCGCCCAGCTGATCGAGCAGGCGCGGGTTTTCGCGCATGAGCCGCGGACCGACCGTTCGATCGTGTTCCTGGCGGTGACGGCGGAGGAAAAGGGCCTGCTCGGCTCCGAATATTATGCCGCCCATCCGCTCTATGCACCGGGCAAGACCGCGGGCGTGATCAACACCGACGGCGGCCAATTGTGGGGCAAAGCGAAAAACTTCACCATCTCCGGCAATGCCCGGCTCGGCCTGCTCGACCTGCTGATCGCGGAGGGCAAGAAGCGCGGCCGTTATTACAGCGCCGATCCGCATCCCGAGGCTGGCCATTTCTTCCGCTCGGACCATTTCCCGATGGCCAAGGTCGGAATCCCGGCGATCAGCTTTGGCGACGGCAATGACCTCGTCAACGGCGGGATCGAACGCGGCGAAGCGCTCGGCAAGACCTATGTCGACAAGCATTACCACCAGCCGAGCGACGAATGGTCGAGCGAATGGGACTTTACCGGAATGGCCGATGACGCCGACATGTTGCACAGCCTCGGCCGCACATTGGCCAATTCGCGGCTGTGGCCCGAATGGAGCGACGACAGCGAGTTCAAGGCGGCGCGCGACGCCACCGCCGCCGATCGTGCTGGCGGAACTCCGCTGCCGCCGGCCCCGCTTGCGCCCGCGCCGCAACCGAGCAAGGGCGAACGGGGACGCTAATCCGCCAGGAGGGACCAATGGCCGATCTGAAATTCTACACCAATCCAATGTCGCGCGGGCAGATCGTCCGCTGGATGCTGGAGGAGGTCGGTCAGCCCTACGAGACGATCGTCGTCGATTACGCGCATATGCACGACCCCGAATATGCTTTGGTCAACCCGATGATGAAGGTCCCGGCGCTGGTTCATGACGGCCGGATAGTGACCGAATGCGCGGCCATCATCGCCTATCTCGCCGACGTTTTTCCCGCCGCCGGCCTCGCCCCGAGCGACTCTGAAAAGGCCGATTATTACCGCTGGCTGTTCTTCGCCGCCGGCCCGATCGAGCAGGCCGTCACCAACCACGCCAACGGCTGGGACCCGAGCGAGGAGCGGCGGCGGATGTTCGGTTATGGCAGCTACGACGACGCCATGGCGGCGCTTGCTGCTCACCTCGCTGCCAACGATTTCGTTTGCGGCGACCGCTTCACCGCCGCCGACGTCTATGTTGGCAGCCAGGTGCTGTGGGGAACGCAGTTCGGGACCATGCCCAGTCTCGATCCGTTCGTCGCTTATGCCGGCCGGCTGGAGCGACGCCCGGCCTATCTGCGCGGCAAGGACATCGACAACCAGCTAATTACCGAAATGAAGGCCAAGGAGGACGCGCAATGACCACGGACCAACGCCATCAGGCGATCACGCTGTACGACCGCTTCACCCATGGGCTGATGGAACGGCGCGCGTTCATGGCGCGGATGATTGCGCTGGCCGGAAGCGTTGCTGCCGCCGAAAGCCTGATCGCCGCGATTTCGGCTTCTCCCGCTGCCGCGTCGATCGTCCCGGCCGACGACAAGCGGCTTGCGACCCGCACCGTCACCCTCGGCGGCTACAAGGCCTATGTCGCCGAGCCGCGCTCAAAATCGCTCAAGCCGACGATCTTGGTGATCCACGAAAATCGCGGCCTCAATGAGCATATCCGCGATATCGCCCGCCGCCTCGCGCTGGCCGGTTTTCGCGCCGTCGCGCCCGACATGCTCTCGCCGACCGGCGGGACCCCGGCCAATGAAGACACCGCGCGCGAAGCAATTGGCAAGCTCGATCTCGCTAAGGCCAATGCCGCCGGCGTGGCAATGGTCCGCGCGCTCGCCAAGTCGAGCCGCCACGGCAAGGTCGGCGCAATCGGCTTTTGCTGGGGCGGCGCGTTCGTCGACCAGCTCGCGGTCGCAGCGGGTAAATCGCTCGCGGCCGGCGTCAGTTATTATGGCCCCGCCCCAAGCCCATCCGAAGCGGTCAAGGTCGAGGCTCCGCTATTGCTCCATTATGCCGGGCTCGACACCCGGGTCGCCGAAACCGCAGGCCCCTGGGTCGCGGCGCTCAAGGCGGCACACAAGAAGGCCGAAGCGTTCACTTACCCCGGCGTCGACCACGCCTTCAACAACGACACCTCGGCCGAGCGCTATAACAAGGCCGCCGCCGACCTCGCCTGGAAACGCACTTTGGCCTTCGTCAGACGCTATCTGGCCTAATCCCGGTCGAACGATTTTAGCCAAGGTCATCCTGCGACCAGACCACCAGAACCTGCGACGAAGCGTGATGATACCTATTGTCTAGTCAATGACTAGGGATTAGACCTTGGCTAACGCCGCAGCAGCTCACTTCCCTGTACATGCGGCGCGGGGGCAGGTTACGGCACGCGACCTGCCCATACCCCCTCCCCAGGCGGCGGGTTGCGACGGTCAGCAAATCGAGGTTCTATAGGCCATGAGCACCGCGGCGCCTGACGACGAAACCCTGGCTGGCATCTTTTGGCGGTTCCTGCGTTTCGGGTTGCTCGCCTGGGGCGGCCCCGTAGCCCAAATCGCGATGATCAAACGCGATCTGGTTGATGAGTCGAAGTGGATCGAGCCGGCCCGCTTCAGCCGCCTACTAGCGATTTACCAGGTGCTTCCTGGCCCCGAAGCACATGAGCTTTGCGTCCATTTCGGAATGCTCAAACGGGGCCGGATCGGCGGCTTGCTCGCCGGGCTTGGGTTCATGCTCCCGGGCCTGGTGCTGATCCTCGCAATTTCCTGGCTCTACGGACAGCTCGACCTCAGCCGGCCACCGTTCGCGGCCTTGTTCCTTGGGACGCAAATCGGCGTCCTCGCGCTGATTGCCCGCGCGGTTCACCGCATCGGCGGCCATGTGCTGGTAGATCGCTGGCTGTGGGGCGCCGCGATCGCCGCCGGCGCCGCGGCCTATGTCCACATCAGTTTCTGGATCACTTTGCCGGCCGCCGGACTGGCTTATGCGCTGGTTGGGACTCGGCGGTATCTGGCGGCCGCCGTCGTTCTCGCCATCGCCGCCACGTGCGCCTTGCTGACCGCCGCGGGTGGCGACAGCGGCGCGGTTGCAGGGCCTTCCAAGGCGCTCGCCGAGGCCGGATCGATCGCGGCCTTGCCGCTGTTCCTCTCGGGCCTCAAGGCCGGCCTGTTGACCTTTGGCGGAGCCTATACCGCGATTCCGTTCGTTCGCGGCGATGCGGTCGGCCGGGGGTGGATCAGCGAGTCTCAGTTCCTCGACGGACTCGCGTTGTCTGGAGTGATTCCAGCGCCGCTGATCATTTTCGCGACCTTTGTCGGCTACCAGGCGGGAGGCTTGGCCGGAGGTCTGGCGATGACCGCCGGGATTTTCCTCCCCGCCTTCGCCTTCGCCATGCTGTTTTTCGATCGGCTCGAGCTGGTCGTCGAAAATCAGCGGCTTCATCGCTTCCTCGAAGGAGTCGCGGCCGGCGTCGTCGGGCTGATTGCCGCAACTACCGTCGAACTCGCCGCGAAAATCGCCCGCGGCAC
>JACDEB010000040.1:0-13957 GCA_013816595.1 Sphingomonas sp.
ATGCTTGATAGGCCGATTTGCCCATGCGCATGTGGCGCACGATGTTCTCGATCTCGACGATCGCGTCATCGACCAGCACCCCGGCCACCAGGCTCATCGCCATGGTCGACATGAAATTGAGGTTGATGCCGAGCAAATCCATGAACCAGAAAGCGGGGATGGCCGACAGCGGAATGGCCATGGCCGAGATCAACGTGGCGCGGATGTCGCGCAGGAACAGGAGGACGACGAGAACGGCGAGAATGGCGCCTTCGACCAGGCCCTCCATCGCCGAGGTATATTGCGCCTTGGTATATTCGACCTCGTTGAAAATCTCGTTGAACTTGACCCCGGGATTGTCCTTTTCGATCTTGCGCAATTCGACCCACGCCTTGTCGTAGGCGGTAACTTCGGACGAGCCCTTGGCGCGGCTGACTTCGAAGCTGACGACCTGACGGCCGTTCATCTTGGCGCGGGTTTTTTGCTCCGCATAGCTGTCCTTGACCTCGCCGAGATCGGCCAGCCGGACGAAGCGGCCGCCAGGCAGAGCGATCTGGGTCTGCGACAATTGATAGGCGTCGCGGGCATTGCCGAGTACGCGCACCGATTGCTGCGACCCGGCGATTTGCGCCTGCCCGCCGGGGGCATTGATGTTCGACTGGCGCAGCTGGGCATTGACCTGCGAGGCGGTCACCCCTTGCGCCTGCAGCGCGGTCGGATCGAGGACCACGAGGATCCGGCGGTCGACCCCGCCGGTGCGTTCGACCGCGGCGACGCCCTCGACGCTGAGCAAGCGGCGGGCGACCGTATTGTCGACGTACCAGCTGAGCTCCTCGAGACTCATGTCGGTGGTGCTTGCACCGGCATAAATGATCGGATCGCCGGCGAAATCGACCCGGGTCACCTGCGGCTCGAGGATTCCGTCGGGCAGATTGCTTCGGATCTGCGAGATTGCATTGCGGACATCGTTGACCGCGCGGTCGGTCGGGGTTCCGATCTCGAACTGGACGAAGGTCGAACTATTGCCTTCGCGGACGCTGCTGTTGATTTCGTCGACACCGCTGACCCCGCGGACCGCGGACTCGATGCGCTGAGTGACTTGCGATTCCATTTCCGCCGGCGCGGCGCCGGGCTGGACCACATCGATGGTTGCGGCCGGGAAATCGATGTCCGGGTTATTGTTGACCTGCATCCCGGCGAAGGTGATCAGTCCGGCCAGCATCAGTCCGACGAACAGGACGATCGGTGGGACCGGGTTGCGAATGCACCAGGACGAAATATTGCGGAAGTTCATCGGTTACTGCTTTCGCCTGGAGTTCTCACGGCGCCTTCTGGCGCTTGGGAGCGACCTTCTGGCCCGGATTGAGGAATGGGCCTGCGGACAGAACGACGGATTCATTGCCCGACAGGCCAGTGGCGATGCTCACCCCCGAATCGTTGATCTCACCGATTTTGATGCCGCGGCGCTCGACCTCGTGCTTGGCGTTGACGACATAGACGTAATTGCCGTCTTCATCGCTCAGCACCGCGCTTTGCGGAAGCACTGGAGCAGTGGTCGAGCCAGCGCCGATCTTGGCCTCGGCGAAGCCGCCCGGGCGGATCGCACTATCGTAGGGCACCGTGATCCGGACTGCACCGAGCCGCGACTGGGCGTCGATCACCGGAGCGATCTGCCACACCGAGCCGGCGTAGCTTCGATCCGACCCGACCGGGGTCACCGAAGCCGGCATTCCGGTGTGGATGAAGGCCAGGTCCTGCTGCGACAATTGGGCCTGCAATTCCATCTGGCCACCTTCGGCCAAGCGGAACAGAGCGCCCGATCCGGAACTGACGATCTGGCCGACTTCGACCGACCGCGACAGGATCAGGCCCGAAGCCGGAGCGGTGACATTGAGCTGCCCGATCTGCGCCCGGGTTGCGCCGAGAACGGCCTGGGCAACGCGGACCTGGGCATTGGCCGCGTCGCGAGTCGCTTTCTTCGAATCGATTTCGGCCTTGGACACGAAACCGCGGCCCTGAAGCGCGAGCGCACGGTCATAATTGGATTGGGCGAGCGCGGCATTGGCGCGCGCCGCCTCGACCTGGGCGGCAAGCTGGGCGGCTTGCTGCGCCTGAACTGAGCGATCGACCACGGCGAGCACCTGGCCGGCGCGGACCCAGCTTCCGGCATCGACCAACACCCGAACCACGCGCCCGCCCTGGCCAGCGATTCCGACCGGCTGGTCGCGGCGGGCGGCAAGCGGGCCGCTGGCGCTGATCGTCCGCCCGACCTGGCTTCGGCCGGGAACGACCACGGTCACGCTTGGCACCTGTCCTTGCGCCGATTGAGCACCCGCGCCATCCGGCTCGGCGGCGTTCTTGCCGGTGAACATGGCCAAAGCGATCATCGCCAGAACGAAGGCGGCGACGCTGATGATGATTATCCAGCGCCGCCGTCGCGAGCGGTCGACCACCACCAGGTCGTCGGTCGCATAGATCGTTGTTTCGCGGTTCATCATTCCGTGCCCGTCCAAAAAAGCGCCTTGCATTCGAATTACTGTGTTACCCAAATAGGGCACTAATGGCAACAGACCCGTTGAGCGAATGCGCCGCCACATCTTTTCGATGAACGACCCCACTTGAACGCCGAGCGCGCATCGGCAAGCTTTGGTGCATAAGAGCCGGCACCCGAGTCGGCAGGGTAAGGAGTAAGAATATGCTCGAGAGTCATGGAATCATCGCCTGGATCGTCATCGGCGGCATTGCCGGCGCGATCGCCAAATTCCTGATGCCCGGCCGCGACCCGGGCGGTTGCATCATCACTATCCTGCTGGGGGTCGCTGGAGCGGTCGTGGCCGGATACGTCGGCCAGCAGATCGGCTGGTACAAGGACAGCCAGGGCGCTGGATTCATTGCCGCGATCGTCGGCGCGCTGGTGCTTCTGCTCGCCTATCGGCTGATCGCCGGACGCCGCCGCTGACGGGCGCCGTTCAGCAATCGGCCATCGCTGGCCGGTCATCCCGCCGGCGACACGGTTTGAAAAGGACATGACCATGCGCAAAATCCTGCTGACCGCGCTGTTGCTCGGCACCGCGACGCTTACCGCCGCCAGCGCCGAAGCGCAGCAAGCGGCGATCACCCAGGCGATCGCCGGGACCAGGCTCGACATCACCGCCACCGGGTCGGTCACCCGGGTGCCAGATATCGCGGTGATCAGCGCCGGGGTGGTGACTCGTTCGGCAACGGCCGGCGGAGCGATCCGCGATGCGGCGGCGCGTATGGCCCGGGTACGCTCGGAACTGACCCGGGCAGGGGTCGCCGATCGCGACATTCAGACCAGCAATATCAGCCTCAATCCCGATTATGTGTACGAGAACAACCAGCCGCCCAAACTGAACGGCTACAATGCCTCCAACCAGCTCAGCGTGCGGTTTCGCAATATCGCCGACGCCGGCAAGATCATCGATGCGCTGGTCGCGGTCGGTGCCAACCAGATCAACGGCCCGACGCTGACGCTGGATCATCCCGAAACGGCGCTCGACGAGGCCCGGACCAAAGCGATTGCACTGGGCCGGGCGCGCGCCGATTTATATGCGCGGTCGCTGGGGATGCGTGTGGTGCGCGTGGTCGCGGTCAGCGAAAGCGGGGGCTATTCCCCGCCGCCGCCGATGCCGATGATGATGGCGCGGGCGGAATCCTCGGCCGACAGCAAGATCGATTCGGGCGAACAGAAGCTCGACATCAGCGTCGCGATGACCTTCGAACTCCAATAAGAAAAAGGCCGCGCAACCCGGTGGGGTCGCGCGGCCTTTCCTGTACGCTAGTATTCGGCCGCTTTAGCGGACCGAACCCCGGCGAACCAAATTGACGATCGCCAACAGAACGACCGCGCCGATCAGCGAATAAAGGAAGCTCTGAACGGTGATTCCGTTGTTCAGCGACGCTGCGCCGCCGAGCAGATAACCTGCAATCGCGGCACCGACGATGCCGACGATAATGTTCAAGAAGACACCCTGTTGGGCATCGGTGCGCATAACCATGCTGGCAAGCCAGCCGCAAACGCCACCCACGATCAGCCAAATAAGAATTCCCATGTGCATTCCCTCCTGTATCCGCGGCCGCCTGCCGGCGTCCGTCCGGCATCACAGACGCGTGATGCCCCCCGGTTGTTCCGGATTCGGAAGGGTCTGTCCAGTTTATGTGTAAAATAGTCGTGGAAATGTCGCCGACCCGACGAACATCGAGCCGGCGACCGGGAGGGTCTTAGAATCGATCAGTAGCGCTGCTGGCGCTCGTAATGGTCGCGATATTGCTTGATTCGGGTGACTCGAAGGCCGGGCATCCCGCTGCGGTCGACCGCGCGCTGCCAGCTGGTGAAGTCTTCCAGGCTCAAAGTGTAGCGCTTGCAGGCGTCGTCGACGCTCAGTAGCCCGCCAGCAACCGCGGCGACGACCTCGGCCTTGCGCCGAACGACCCAGCGAGTGGTATCGGCCAACGGCAAGCTATCGAGGGTCAGCGGCTCGCCGAGCGGTCCGATGACCTGTGCCGGACGAATCTTCTGGTTCTCGAGCATTAGAATTGCACCTGCTTAATCATTGCTACTGGAAACGTCTTAAGCCCCACCCGTTGAAAAAATTCTGAAGCGAGCTGGTTAACGATCGGGTCATTCCCCCTGCGTCTGCGTTAACCTTGTCACGTCGTCGGCAAATGCACCGCCCAATTGCTTGGCCGCGTCGCGCCAGCCGTCGCCCGACGACAGATAGCAAGCGCGGGCATCGCCAGTGACCGGCTGTTCCGACGGTACATTCTTGCAGCAACGCCAGAAGCTCGTCGATTTCGAGCGGCTTGCCCGATGCCGGCTGAATGTCGCCTTCGAAACGCGCCAAAGCACTTCTCCACTCCTGTTCCTTGATGCTGCTCTAGCCGCGAGGAGTGAAATTCGGGTAAAGAGCGCCGAGCAAATCCGATGAATATCGATTTCAACCTTCGCCGCCCTTCCGGTGACGCCCGAATCGTCGTCGCCATGTCGGGCGGGGTCGACAGCTCGGTCGCGGCCGCGCTCGCCGCACAGAGCGGCGCCGAGGTCATCGGAGTGACGCTCCAGCTTTACGATCATGGCGAAGCGGTCAAGCGTTCGGGCGCCTGTTGCGCCGGCCAGGACATTTACGACGCCAAGATGGTCGCCGAGCGACTCGGCATCGCCCATTATGTCCTCGATTATGAAACCCGCTTCCGCGAAGGCGTGATCGACCGCTTCCTCGATGAATATGCCGGCGGCCGGACCCCGGTCCCGTGCGCGTCGTGCAACCAGAGCGTCAAATTCGTCGATCTGATCGCCTTCGCCCGCGAACTTGGCGCCGATTGCCTGGCGACCGGCCATTATGTCCGGCGAATGGTCACCGACGGCCGGGTCGAACTCCACAAGGGCGCCGACGAGCGCCGCGACCAGAGCTACTTTCTCTACGGAACGACCCGCGAGCAGCTCGAATTCCTGCGCTTCCCGGTCGGCGGATTGGCCAAGCCCGAAGTACGGCAGATCGCGGCCGAGGTCGGGCTCGATGTCGCGGCCAAGCCCGACAGCCAGGACATCTGCTTCGTGCCCGACGGCGATTATGCCAGTCTGGTCAAGCGCCTCCGGCCCGAAACCGACGTCCCGGGCGAGATCGTCGATATTCACGGCACCGCGCTCGGAAGCCACCGTGGAGTGGTCCATTTCACTGTCGGCCAGCGCCGCGGGATCGCAATCGGCGGCCAGGCCGAGCCGCTATATGTGGTCCGGATCGAACCCGGGGAGCGCCGAGTCGTGGTCGGTCCGCGCCGGGCGCTGGCGGTTCAGGCGATGCGGGTCGAGGACTGGAACTGGCTCGGCGAAGAGCAGAGCGCTGTGGCCGTCAAAGTACGCTCGCTGGCGCCGGCGGTTGCGGCTACGCGCGACGGCGACTGGATCGGCTTTGAAAGCGCGGAATATGGAGTCGCGCCTGGTCAGGCAGCGGTGTTTTACGACGGGTCGCGGGTGCTTGGCGGCGGAGTCATTGGCGAGACCCGGGCAGCGCTGGAGCTGGTCAGCGCCGCCTAACACGGTTCCCAACGCCGTTTCGTGCGTTACAGCGACCTCATGAAAAACCTTGCTCTCTTTGCGCTCGCTCTTTCAATCAGCGCCTGCGCCACCGTTCCGCCACCGCCTCCGGTACCCCCCGTAACACTCGCGGGGCCGGATTTCCTTGCTCGCAACGGCACTGCCTCCGGTGTGATTACGACGCCCAGCGGGCTGCAATATTTCGTGGTCCAGTCAGGCCCTACCACCGGCCGCCACCCCACCGCCGCCGACACTGTGACCTTTCACTATGAAGGGACGCTCGCCACTGGCGAGAAATTCGACAGCAGTTTCGATCGCGGAGAGCCGATCAGCGGCGCCGCGACCGACTTCGTTCCGGGGTTCACCGAGGCGTTATTGCTGATGCGGCCGGGCGACGATTGGGTGGTGTGGATTCCCCCAGCCCTCGGCTATGGGGCGAAAGATAGCGGTCCGATCCCCGGCAACAGCGTGCTGCGGTTCCGGATGAAGCTGATCGCGGTCACGCCGGCGCCCGTGGCGGCGGCGAGCTAAAGCTGGAAATTGCCCACGATCACGGTGTGGCAGGTGCCGCCGAGGATGACCCGGTCGCTGCGATGTTCGCATTCGAGCTGCCCGCCGCGCGCGCTGGCCTGGATCGCGTCGAAGCGCTTGCGCCCCAACCGATCGGCCCAGAACGGCACCAGCGAGCCATGGGCAGATCCGGTCACCGGATCCTCGTCGATCCCGTGATAGGAAGCGAACACCCGGCTGGCGATGGCGCTGTCGTCACCCGGCGCGGTGACCATGACCAGCCGGTCGAAGCGCTTGAGCGCGCGGAAGTCGGGCTCCACGGCGCGCACTGCATCTTCATCGTCGAGCAGCGCAATCGCCGCGCCATTGCCGCCGCGGCCAAGGAACGTCGGGGTATTGGCGGGAAGGCCGAGCGCGTCGAGCAGCCCCGGCTCGCGGCCTTCCTCGACTGTCCCCGCCGGCAGATCGAGCCATAACAAGCCGTCCTTGCGGGTCACCGTGAGGATTCCGCTGCGGGTTGAGAAGCGAGCGCAATCGCTGTCCATCAGCACATGGGCGCTGGCGAGCGTCGCATGGCCGCACAGATCGACTTCAATCGTGGGCGTGAACCAGCGCAGGTCGAAGTCGGCCTGTTCATCGTCGCTGGGAACCAGGAAGGCGGTCTCCGAAAGATTATTTTCAGCCGCGATCGCCTGCATGACGGCATCGGGCAGCCATTCGGTCAGCGGAATAACCGCCGCCGGATTGCCAGCGAACGGCCGCGATGCAAAGGCATCGACCTGGAAGAACGGCAGGCTGGTCACCGCGCGCGCTCGGTAATCGCTTCGGGAAGAAGGGTCGCGCGGTCGGTCTGGCCCTCGGGATCGAGGTGGATCAGGATCTCGGTCCCGGGGAACCGATTCTGCAATTTCTCCTCGACTTCATCGAGCCGGTCGTGGGCGTCCTGAACCGTCCAGTCGCCCGGCACCCATACATGGAACTGGACGAAGCGAAGCATTCCCGACCGGCGCGTGCGCAGATCGTGAAGCCCCTTGAGCTCGGGATATTCTTCGGAGGCGGCGAGGAAGGCATCGCGCTCATCATCGGGCCATTCGCGGTCCATCAACTGGTCGATCGCGGCGATCGATCCGCGATAGGCGCTCAACAACAGCCAGGCTGCAATACCAAGGCCGAAAAAGGCATCGGCGCCGGAAATGTGCAGCGACTGGTCGAGGACGAGCGCGAGGATCACCGCGCCGTTGAGCGCAAGGTCCGACCTGTAATGCAGATTGTCGGTCCGGATCGCGATCGAATCAGTCTTGGCGATGATTCGTTTCTGGTACCACAATAGCGCCATCGTCCCCGCCATTGCAGCCACCGAAACGCCAATCCCAAGCTCCATCGCACTGGTCTGCTGGCCGCTGAGCAAGCGGTCGACCGCGCGCCACGCGATCCCGACCGACGACACCGCGATCAGCACCACTTGGGCAAGCGCCACCAGCGCCTCGGCCTTGCCGTGGCCGAAGCGATGCTCGCGATCGGCCGGCTGGGCCGCGATCCGGACTCCGGCCAATGTGGTCAGGCTGGCGACGACATCGAGCGCAGTATCGGCGAGGCTTCCAAGCATCGCGGTGGAGCCGGTCGTCCAGGCGGCCCATGATTTGGCGGCGAGCAAAGCCAAAGCGAGGCCGACGCTGGCGATTGCGGCGCGGGTTGCAAAGCGCCCGGCGGCGGCGGCGTGGTCGGTGCTTTTCACGGGTACAGCAAGGTTTCCGACCAACCGCCGGCATCGCGCGTAAACAGGCGCCGCTCGTGCAGCCGGTGGGGGCGATCGGACCAGAATTCGATCCGCTGCGGGACGAGGCGGTAACCGCGCCAATAAGCGGGGCGGGGGACGTCCTCGCCCGCGAAACGCGCCTTGGTTTGCTCGAGCCTGGCTTCGAAGGCGGCCCGACTGTCGAGGGGTCGCGATTGGTCCGATGCCCAGGCGCCGAGCTGCGATCCGCGTCCGCGCGAGGCGAAGTAACGATCGGCCTCATCCGCGCTGACCGGTTCGACAATCCCCTCGGCGCGGACCTGGCGGCGCAGGCTTTTCCAGTGGAAGAGCAAAGCCGCGCTGGGATTTGCGGCCAGTTCGGACCCCTTCTGGCTGCCGGCATTGGTGTAGAAGGTGAAGCCGTCGCGGCCGTGGCCCTTCATCAGCACCATCCGCAGCGACGGCTGGCCGTCAGCGTCGGCGGTTGCAAGGGCGACGGCTTCCGGGTCGTTGGGCTCGCTCGCGCACGCCTCGGCGAACCAGCTCTCGAACAGGATGATCGGGTCGTCCATCGCCATTGCGCGCTTAAGCGCTTGGGCCCTTTGAGAGCAAGCCATCTGGTCAGGCGCTTTTGGTTGCGGCATGGAGCGGCATGGCTTTGGACCTCTATCAACGGTTGGGAATCCAGCGCGGCGCAAGCGAGGCCGAGATCAAGAAGGCGTATCGAAGCCTCGCCAAGCAGCTTCATCCCGATCGCAACAAGGACAAACCCGACGCCGCCAAGCGCTTCGGCGAGATCACTCACGCCTATGATCTGTTGTCGGACAAGGACAAACGCGCGCGATACGACCGCGGCGAGATCGACGAGGATGGCAATCTCAAAATGCCGTTCGGCGGCGGCGGCTATTCCGGTGGCGCTCGGCCGGGTGGCGGTGGCGGCGCGCATCCCGGAGCTGGCTTCGACAATTTCCAGTTCAACGCCGGTGACGGTGCCGATTTGTCGGATTTGTTCGAAGGCCTGTTCAGCGGCGGCGGCCCCGGCCGGGGCAATGCCGGCGGCGGCTTCGGCAATTTCCGCCAGCGCACTCGCGCTCCGCAAAAAGGCGGCGACATCGCTTTTCGCCTGAAGGTGCCGTTCACCGACGCGGTCGCGCTCAAGACCCAGCGGATCACGCTTTCCGACGGCAAGACCATTGACCTCAAATTGCCCAAGGGCATTGACGATGGGACCAAGATCCGACTGTCGGGCAAGGGGCAGGAGGGTCAGGCCGGCCGCGGCGACGGGATCGTCGCGCTGGAAATCGCTCCGCACCGTTTTTTCACCCGCGACAAAGAACATGTCCGGCTGACTCTTCCGATTTCGCTCAAGGAGGCGGTGGTCGGGGCCAAGATCAAGGTGCCGACCGCCGACGGTCCGGTGATGCTGACGATCCCCAAGGACACGACCTCGGGCAAGGTCTTCCGGCTGACGGGCAAGGGCTTTACCACCAAGGACGGCAAACGCGGCGACCAGCTGGTCACGGTCGCGGTCGATGTCCCGGCGGGCGATTCCGAACTCCACCGCTTCGCCGAAGGCTGGAGCGGGGGCGGCAATCCGCGCTCGGGGCTCGGCGTTTGACGGCGGCCTGTGACGGTTCCGGAGTGAGCATATGAGGGATTTCTCCAATCAATCGCCCGAGGCGCGGCGCAAGCGGCTGGCGAGCATGCGCGCCGCCTTCGGCCCGGAAGTCGAACGCAAGCTGCGCCCGCGGCAGACGGCGATGATCGTGACCAAGCGCGTCCTGACCGGGGTGTGGGCGGATGGGTTCATCCATGCCGGCAACCTCGCTTATCTGTCGCTGCTGGCGCTGTTTCCCTTTTTCATCCTCGCCGCGGCCGTCGCGCATCTGTTCGGTCAGGGGCAGGATGCGCAGCTGACGGTGATCAATGTCCTGCGCCGCCTGCCACCGGACGTTGCAACGACTCTTCACGATCCGGTGATGGAAGTGCTTCAGGCGCGGACTGGACCGCTGCTGTGGTTCGGCGCTGCGGTTGGCTTATGGTCGGCGGCAAGCTTCATCGAGACCATCCGCGACATCCTGCGCCGGGCCTATGGCGTCAAATTCTGTTCGCCATTTTGGGAATACCGCCTTGGGTCGATGATCCTCATTCTCGCTGCGGTGATCGTTCTGATGCTGGCGTTCGCGCTGACGGTCACGTTGAGTTCGGCGCAACAGGTTGCGCTGCAATGGTTTCCGGCGGCGACCGGACTGGGCACCAAGCTGGGCCTGTACCGGATCGCTCCAGCGATCACGATGTTCGTCACCTTTTACCTGCTCTTCGTGGCCCTGACTCCCGCGCGCTATCGCAAGCGCGATTGCCGCAAATGGCCGGGCGCGTTGTTCATTACCTTGTGGTGGCTTGCGACAGTCGAGTTGCTTCCACTGACTCTTCAGCTGGTTGGCGGTTACAGCAAAACCTACGGCAGCCTCGCCGGAGTGATGATCGCCCTCCTGTTCTTCTTCGCCGTCGGGCTTGGAGTGGTCATCGGCTCGGAGCTCAACGCGGCGCTGGCCGAGGCCGGCGCAACCGCGCTAAAGGGCGAAATCTACTCCGGGCCTTATACCGACGTCCTCGAGGTCGAGGAGCCGCAGCCCGGTGAAGATGTGGAAGTGGTCGAAATCGAAACGAGGGGGGCGCAAATTTGACCGGTTTGATGAACGGCAAGCGCGGGCTGATCATGGGCCTCGCCAACGATCGCTCGCTCGCCTGGGGAATCGCCAAGGCGCTTGGCAACCAGGGCGCGGAACTGGCCTTTTCCTATCAGGGCGAGGCGCTGGAGAAGCGGGTTCGACCGTTGGCTGCGGAACTGGGTTCGGACATCCTCATCGATTGCGATGTCAGCAGCAATGACGCGCTCGACGCGGCCTTTGCCCAATTGGCAAAGAAGTGGGACGGGCTCGACTTCGTCGTTCACGCCATCGGCTATTCGGACAAGAACGAGTTGCGCGGCAAATTCGTCGATACCAGCATCGACAATTTCCTCATGACCATGAACATCTCGGTCTATTCGTTCGTCGCCATCGCCCAGCGCGCGGCGCGGATGATGAAGCCCGGCGGAGCGATGCTGACCCTGACCTATTATGGCGCGGAAAAGGTCATCCCCCATTACAACGTCATGGGCGTCGCCAAGGCCGCGCTCGAGACATCGGTGAAATATCTCGCCGCCGACCTCGGCCCCGACGGAATCCGCGTCAATGCGATCAGCGCCGGGCCGATCAAGACGCTAGCCGCGAGCGGCATCGGCGACTTCCGCTACATCATGAAGTGGAACGAATATAACAGCCCGTTGCGCCGCAACGTTACGATCGAGGATGTCGGCGGAGCGGGACTCTATCTACTGAGCGATCTCGCATCAGGAGTGACCGGCGAAACCCACCACGTCGACGCCGGCTACCACGTCGTCGGAATGAAAGCGGAGGACGCGCCGGATATTTCGACGGTGTAAGTCTTTGCCGGGTTCCCGCTTTCGCGGGAATGACGATCAGGCTGAGAACGGATCCCGCACCAAAATCGTGTCGTCGCGCTGCGGGCTCGTGCTGACCAGCGCTACCGGGCAACGGATGAGTTCTTCGATTCGGCGGACGTATTTGATTGCTCGCGCCGGCAAGTCCGCCCACGACCGCGCACCGGCGGTAGTTCCGCTCCAGCCCTTGAAATCCTCGTACACCGGCTCGACCCGCGCCTGGTCGGCGGGGTGGGGGGGCAGATAGTCGTAATCCTTCCCGTCGAGGGTGTAGCCAGTGCAAATGCGGATGGTGTCGAAGCCGTCGAGCACGTCGAGCTTGGTCAGCGCGATTCCGGTGACGCCGCTGATCGCTGCGGCCTGGCGCACCAGCACCGCATCGAACCAGCCGCAGCGGCGTTTGCGCCCGGTGACGGTGCCGAATTCGTGGCCGCGCTCGCCCAATTGCTGGCCGGTGGCATCATCCAGCTCGGTCGGGAACGGGCCCGATCCGACGCGAGTGGTGTAGGCCTTGACGATGCCGAGCACGAAGCCGGCGGCATTGGGGCCGATGCCGCTGCCCGAGCCGGTGGTCCCGGCGACGGTGTTGGATGAAGTCACGAACGGGTAAGTGCCGTGGTCGACATCGAGCAGCACGCCCTGGGCGCCTTCGAACAGGATTTTCTTGCCCGCGCGCAGAGCGACATCGAGATCGCGCCACACCGGCTTGGCATAAGGCAGGACAAACGGGGCGATTTCGCGCAGCTCGGCGAGCAGCGCTTCGCGGTCGACCGGCTGTTCGCTAAAACCGGCGCGGAGGGCATCGTGATGCGCGCACAGGCGGTCGAGCTGCGGTTCGAGCTGGTTGAGGTGGGCGAGGTCGCAGACTCGGATCGCCCGGCGGCCGACCTTGTCTTCATAGGCGGGGCCGATGCCGCGGCGGGTGGTGCCGATCTTGCCGGCGCCGCTGGCGTCCTCACGAAGGCCATCGAGGTCGCGGTGGAGCGAGAGGATCAGCGGGCAGGTCTCGGCGATGCGCAGAACGTCCGGAGTGACCGCGACGCCCTGACCGGCGATCTTCTCGACCTCGGCCTTGAGCGCCCACGGATCGAGCACCACGCCATTGCCGATGACCGAGGGCGTTCCGCGCACGATTCCAGAAGGCAGCAGCGACAGTTTATAGACCTGGTCGCCAACCACTAACGTGTGGCCGGCGTTGTGCCCGCCTTGAAAACGGACGACGATATCGGCCCGGCTGGCCAGCCAGTCGACGATCTTGCCCTTGCCTTCGTCGCCCCATTGGACTCCGATGACGGTCACATTAGCCACGACAATTCCCTGTGTTTAGCGCGCTGGCCTCCTAGGGTCCGACGGCCCGTGCGTCCAGCGCGGTGGGCAATTGATCGGCGAAAAATTACTCGCTATCCGGAACACTACGCGCTCGTCACGCGTATTGCAGCGCTGGAAGTCCTTTGCTTTTTGCGGCGGGCAACCTGCCAACCACAGGGGAAGACCTAATGAAGACCACCACCATCCTTGCGATCGCTCTTGGCGTTGGCGCTCTTTCGGCTTGCAACAACACGCCGCAGGAACAGGCAGCCGACAACATCGAGCAGAACGCCGAAGACACCGCGGACATGATCGAAGCCAATGCCGATGACGTTCCGGGCGCGACCATGAATGACACCGCCGACAACGCAGCCGACGCCGTTCGCGCCGAAGGCGAAGCCAAGGCCGACGCGGTTCGCGGCGCAAGCGGCGCCGACGCTGACGGCAATAGCGCCAATTAAGCCACTCGTTCCGTCGGCTCGAACACGGGTCGGCGGACTTGAAAGTCCGCTGCTTTCGGGCAGCGGGGAAGTCTCAACACAGGGAAGATATCTCATGAAGACCACCACCGTTCTCGCAATCGCTCTGGGCGTTGGCGCCCTTTCGGCGTGCAACAACACGCCTCAGGAACAAGCCGCCGACAACATCGAGCAGAACGCCGAAGACACCGCCGACATGATCGAAGACAATGCGGTCGGCAACGACGCCGTTGAAGCCAATGCCGACGCCACCGCCGATGCGGTTCGCGCCCAAGGCGAAAAGACTGCTGACTCGGTCCGCACCGGTGCTGACGCCGACGGCAACAGCGCCAATTAAGCTAATCGGTTCCGCCCGCCCGCACGCAGGCGGCTGGACTGGAAGGGGG
>JACDEB010000040.1:13967-17421 GCA_013816595.1 Sphingomonas sp.
GGAAGGGCGCTTCTTCGGAGGCGCCCTTTTTTTGGATCAGAAGTTCAGCGCGACGACCTTGCGGACACCGTCGAGCTGGCACAGGTCCGCGACTACCTGCGGTCCGATGACACCATCGACCGCGACCAAGGATGCGGCATCGTCGCGAGCCTTGCGCCGGCCCAGGTTGAAGGTCGCAATATTGATCCTCGCCTCGCCCAGAGCGGTGCCGAGCTTGCCGATGAACCCCGGAGTGTCGGTGTTGACGATATAGAGCATTGCGCCGTCGAGCTCGGCCTCGATCTCGATCCCGAACAATTCGACCAGCCGCGGCGAGCCATTGCCGAACAGGGTGCCGGCAACGCGGCGAACGCCCTTGCCCGTGGTCGCCTCGACCGCGACCAAGGTGTGATAATCGCCTTCGCGGTCATGCCGGACTTCGCGCACGTCGAGCCCGCGTTCCTTGGCCAGGACCGGCGCGTTGACCGTATTCACGCTGTCCGAATAGGTGCCCATCAGCCCGGCCAGCACCGCCCCGGTAATCGGTTTCTGGTTCAATTGCGCGGCCGCTCCCTCGACCTCGATCGCGATTGCCCGGATGTCGTCGCCGACCACCTGGCCGACCAGCTTCCCGAGCTTTTCGGCAAGCGCCATATAGGGCTTGAGGCGCGGCGCTTCCTCGGCGGTGAGCGACGGCATGTTGATGGCGTTGGTGACCCCGCCGAGCAGCAGGAAATCGCTCATCTGTTCGGCCACCTGGATCGCGACATTGACTTGCGCTTCGCTGGTCGAGGCGCCGAGATGCGGGGTTGAAATGAACCCGGAAGTTCCGAACAACGGCGAGGCTGTCGCCGGTTCGACCTCAAACACATCCAGCGCAGCGCCGCCGATATGGCCGCTGTCGAGCCCGTCCTTGAGCGCTGCTTCGTCGATCAGCCCGCCACGGGCGCAATTGACGATCCGGACCCCGCGCTTGGTCTTGGCGAGATTGTCGCGGCTGAGGATGCCGCGCGTCTGGTCGGTCAGCGGAGTGTGAAGGGTGATGAAGTCGGAGCGTTTCAGCAGCTCGTCGAGCTCGACCTTCTCGACGCCGAGCTCGACCGCTCGGTCGGGCGTCAGATACGGGTCGAACGCAACCACTTTCATTTTCAGCCCAAGCGCCCGGCTGGCGACGATCGAACCGATGTTGCCGGCCCCGATCAGGCCCAAGGTCTTGGCGGTCACCTCGACCCCCATGAAGCGGTTCTTTTCCCACTTTCCGGCCTGGGTCGAGGAATCGGCCTCGGGCAATTGGCGGGCAAGCGCGAACATCAAGGCGATGGCATGCTCGGCGGTGGTGATCGAATTGCCGAACGGGGTGTTCATGACCACGACGCCGCGAGCGGTGGCGGCGGGGATATCGACATTATCGACCCCGATCCCGGCCCGGCCAACGACCTTGAGATTGGTCGCGGCGGCGAGGATATCGACCGTGACCTTGGTCGAACTGCGGATCGCAAGCCCGTCGTAATCGCCGATGATGGCCTTGAGTTCGTCGGGCGTCTGGCCAGTGATTTCATCGACGTGAATGCCGCGGTCGCGGAACAAGGCGGCGGCCTTGGGGTCCATTTTGTCGGAAATCAGCACTTTGGGCATCAAGCAGTTCCTTTTCCTATGTTCCCCGGCGACGGCAGGGGCCCAGTCCGGCGCCATTGGCGCCGCGTTGCGGCGGTCTGGATCCCTGCCTCCGCAGGGACACAGAATCAGGCCGCTCTGTGGGCAAACGCCCAGTCGAGCCACGGCCCGAGCGCCTCGATATCGGCGGCGCCGACGGTCGGACCGCACCAGATCCGAAGCCCGGGCGGGGCGTCGCGATAGCCGGCGATGTCATATGCGGCGTGTTCGGCCTCGAGCAGTCTGGCCATGGTCTTGATCTCATCCCAGCCGGCGCCAGCGACATTGAGGCAGACACTGGTTGTCGAGCGGATGGCCGGCTCGGCGGCGAGGTAGGACAGCCAGTCGCGGTCGGCGACGATCCGATCGAGCGCGGCGGCATTGGCGTTGGTACGCTCGATCATGCCCTTCAGGCCGCCGATCGATTGCGCCCATTCGAGCGCGAAAATCGCATCCTCCACGGCAAGCATCGACGGCGTGTTGATGGTCTCGCCCTTGAACACTCCCTCATTAAGCTTGCCGCCTTTGGTGAGCCGAAACAGCTTGGGCAGCGGCCGGTCGGGGGTGAAAGTTTCGAGCCGTTCGACCGCTCGCGGGCCGAGGATGAGGACGCCATGAGCGCCTTCGCCGCCGAGCGCTTTCTGCCAGCTGAAGGTAGCGACATCGATCCGATCCCACGGCAGATCATAAGCAAACACCGCGCTGGTTGCGTCGGCGAAGCTGAGTCCGGCCCGGTCCGCAGCGATCCACTCGCCATCGGGTACCCGGACGCCTGAAGTGGTGCCGTTCCAGGCGAACAGGACATCGCTGTTCCAGTCGACGCCCGCGAGGTCGGGCAAGTCGCCGTAATCGGCGCGCACGATTTTGGGGTCGAGTTTCAGCTGCTTGACCGCGTCGGTCACCCAGCCTTCGCCGAAGCTTTCCCACGCCAGGCAAGTCACCGGCCGCTGGCCGAGCATCGCCCACATTGCGAGCTCGAACGCGCCGGTATCGGATCCCGGAACGATCCCGATCCGGTGGCTTGCGGGAAGCGCCAGGGTGTCGCGCATCAGATCGATGCATTTGGCCAGCCGGTGCTTGCCCAGCGCGCCGCGATGCGACCGGCCGAGATCGTCGAGAAACAGCTTGTCGGGACTCCAGCCGGGCGGCTTGGCGCACGGGCCGGAAGAAAAATGCGGGCGCACGGGACGCCGGCCGGGTTTATTCGTCATCATAACTCTCCTCACAGAGAGCACGCGCCGCGTTGGGACGGCGTGGCCCGTCGATGGTCCTAGACGCTGCACTGCAGCATGGGAAGCGAATCATCGGGCGGCATATTGCAACGCACAACGCGCTGATTTCCCGAGCTAAGGTCAAGGCGCTGAAAGATGCTCAATCGTTTCACCGCACGACGCTGGCAACTCATCCCGCGATGCGAATGCACGGGTTGAATTTGTTAACCATAGGCCGCCAAGACCTTCGCTTCGCCGACGCGGATTAAGGTCCGCGGGTTGGCCGGGGGGAGCTGGGGAGCTCCTGCAATGAGGGAATTGGCATTGTGCCAGACGGGTGCAGCGCCGGCGTCTTGGAAGCGGGGATAGGATGACAACGCACGTTTTGGCCGCCACTTCGGCTTTGTTTCGTGATCGCGACTTGTTCGTCCACGACGGTGCGCGACTGCGCCGTTTCCGCCTTTCCGCACCGATCCAGGCGCTGTTTTTCGTCATTTTTCTCACCCTGGTCGCATGGGCCAGCTACGCGACTGCACGGATCATCACCGGCGGTCATGGCATCAGCAGCCTTGCAAGCCTGTCGGCGGCGACCGAAGCGCGCGCCCGCACCA
>JACDEB010000103.1 GCA_013816595.1 Sphingomonas sp.
CCCGCGAGCGGGAGGGGCGAGTAACGGACCCATTTTCTTTCCCCTCCCGCATGCGGGAGGGGGTAGGGGGTGGGGGCAGCTTAAGCGCTTCGCTTACCGTCCAAATCACTCCCTCGATGTTCGCCATAACATCATTATTCCAGAACCGAATGACCCGAAAACCCTGAGCTTCGATGAAGCGAGTTCGTGCTTCGTCTTTCGGACTGTCCGCATGCTGGCCGCCATCGAGTTCGATAACCAGCCGCTTCTGGCGGCACATGAAGTCGATGATGAATGGCCCGACAGGCATTTGGCGCGAAAATTTATGACCGAGTTGGCTGCGGCTCACGGTGCGCCATAATTTCCGTTCGGCGTCGGTCGCGTTGTTGCGCAACTCCTGAGCTCGCAAAGTGGGACGCTGACGGAAGTGCGGCATCAAGACGTCATGCCGAGCCCGGCGGACTCTCGCAATGGGTGAAGTATCCCCACCCCTAGCCCCTCCCGCTTGCGGGAGGGGGATTCAGGCCAGCAAGCCCTTCACCAACGCGCTCGCCCTCGCTGGTTCGATGCTGCTCGCGTGGCGCGCTTTCACCTCGGCCATGACGCGGCCCATGTCTTTCATTGAGGCCGCGCCGAGTTCGGCGATGACGGCGCCGATCGCCGCTTTGGCCTCGGCCTCGTTCATCTGAGCGGGCATAAACCGCTCGATCACCGCGATTTCGGCGGTTTCGGCGGCGGCGAGCTCCTGGCGGCCGCCCTTTTCGTACATCTCGACCGATTCGCGGCGCTGTTTGATCATTTTCTGGAGGACTTCGGTGACCAGCAGGTCGTCGTCAGGCTTGGCGCTCGATGTCCGCAACTCGATGTCGCGGTTCTTGATCGACGACTGGATCAGGCGGATGGTCTGAGTACCCGCCTTGTCGCCGCCCTTCATCGCCGTGATCAGCGCGGCCTTGATGTCGTCGCGAATCATATGGTGCCCATTCGGTTGACCGGAAAAGACCAGTCGTAGCGGCGTATTTGCCGGTTTTACAGCGTTGACCTCGCCCGCCAACGAGCCTAGCCGCATTCCCTTAGCGACATCGCCGATTTTCTACCCGCAGGAGCCTTCGCCTTGGCCGATCCTCGATCCACGCTTGCGCGTCCGACAGGAGCGAGCGGCGTGATCGTCTTCGCCGACGGCCGGACGGTGTGGGGCAGGGGCTTCGGCGCAGAGGGAAGCGCGGTCGGCGAACTGTGCTTCAACACGGCGATGACCGGTTATCAGGAGGTGATGACCGACCCCTCCTACGCGCGGCAGGTGGTGGCGTTCACCTTTCCGCACATCGGCAATGTCGGGGCGAACGAAGAAGACGTCGAGGCGGGCGACGCGCATGCGCTGGGGTGCCTGGTACGCGAGGCGGTGACGTCGCCGAGCAATTTCCGATCGACCCAGGATTTTCCGAGCTGGATGGCGGCGACCGGGCGGATCGGCGTGTCGGGTGTCGATACGCGCGCGCTGACCCGGTTAGTGCGGCGCGAGGGGCCGCCGACGGTGGCGTTCGCGCATTCGGCGAAGGGGGAGTTCGATTTGGCCGCGCTTCGGGAGGCGGCGGCGGAGTGGCCGGGGCTGGAGGGGATGGATCTGGCGAAGGAGGTGAGCCGGGCGCAGTTGGAGGCTTGGTCGGGGGGCAAGTGGCGGTTGGGCGAGGGGTATGCGCTCGAATCTCCCCTCCCGCATGCGGGAGGGGCCGGGGGTGGGGATACCACCGAGCTCGCGCCTTCCGACGAGGGCACCCCCCACCCCTCAATCCCCTCCCGCGAGCGGGAGGGGAGGAAGAAGATGCCCCACGTCGTTGCGATCGATTATGGCGCCAAGCGCAACATCTTCCGCAACCTGGTCGAGGCGGGCGCTCGGGTGACGATCATGCCGGCGGGGGCGAGCTTCGACGAGGTGATGAGCGAAAATCCCGACGGGTTTTTCCTCTCTAACGGCCCTGGCGACCCTGCGGCGACGGGCGAATATGCGATCCCGGTGATCAAGGCGATGCTGGAGACCGGCAAACCGCTATTCGGCATCTGCCTTGGCCACCAACTGCTCGCGCTAGCGGTTGGCGGGAAGACGTCGAAGATGTTCCAGGGCCACCGCGGCGCTAACCACCCGGTCAAGCGATTGGAGGATGGCGCGGTCGAGATCACCAGCATGAACCACGGCTTCGCGGTCGAGCGCGAAGGGTTGCCGGAGAACGTCCGCGAGACCCATGTCAGCCTGTTCGACGGCAGCAACTGCGGGCTGGAACTGACAGACAAACCAGCTTTTTCGGTCCAGTACCACCCCGAGGCGAGCCCGGGGCCGCAGGACAGTTTCTATTTGTTCAAGAAATTCGTGGGGATGATGCGGTGAGACTTAGCCAATTTGTCGATCTCTTTGTTGCCGCACTTTATAGCGAAACAGAACTTACTGGTCAGTCCGATTTTCAGGTCGGAGAGATTGTCGCGAAGTACGGGCTGGAGCTGAATCAGGGTTGGGGAGAAAGCCTCTTCAATGACGATACATTTGCCTCTCATGTGCAGACCAGTAGGACCATTGGGCCACCTCTTCAGCAAACTGTTTCACTGTCGTCGCGAGGCTTCCGATGGGTAGAGGACGAACTGGGTGAAAACGTGGCTGTATTCCTAGAACAAAACGGGGCCACTTACACTGAACCGGTTCCGGAAAATGCTCTCGCTACCGAGGACGGAGATCCGATCGTTACTGAAGACGGAGATTACATTCTCCTAGAGGATGCAGCAGCGGCAGAAATAATTCCGAAAAATATTTCGAGCGAAGAATGGACCGGTATTGCAAATAGGATTGGGCGAGATGCTGCCGTCCTGTCGCGCATCAATCAGCAAATCATTGAATTGGATAGAGAGGTCGACCGGCTTGGCCTTAGCAATCACGAAAGGGCAAAGATTAAGGCCATTACAGAAGCCCTAGCAAAATTGGTCGAGTCGCCAGAGCCTGAGTGGAAAGTCATCGTAGAACTGCTTCGTTCGCCAACGCTTGCTGCCGTCGTGGGCTTGGCCGGCATCGCCCAACTTGCTCTTAAAATTATCTTTGGAATTGGATAATGCTGCGCCGCACCGGCCCCTCCTCGATCCTGATCATCGGCGCCGCGTACCTCACGCTCACCGCTTGCGCGACGCCCCGCATGCATAACCAAGAGGAGCTGAACAGCGCTAGTCTGTCCTGCGGCCTCACCTATGGTGAGTTGATCCAGGATGAGGAGGCGAAGAAGTTGCTGATCCTGTTCCGGGAGAAGCCGGGCGCGGCCGAGCGCGCTTGCGTCTACCAGTGGGCGAAGAAGCGCCATCTCAAGCTGGTGGTGATCGACGCCATCAAATTCCCCGAAGGACAATAATGC
>JACDEB010000041.1 GCA_013816595.1 Sphingomonas sp.
GGTGCGCGGCGCGCCGGTAGCATGGGCTTAGTTGGCGCGCAACCGGCGCCGCTGCAAATGCCTAGCCGAGCGTCCGGCTGTGAGTCCGCTGCTGCCGCTCCAGCGCCATCAGGAGGCCGATGCACAGCATCACCGTCATCACCGCCGACCCGCCGAAACTAACCAGCGGCAGAGGCACACCGACTACCGGGGCAAGGCCCATGACCATCATCAAATTGATCGAGACGTAGAAAAAGATCGCCGCCGACAGGCCGGCCGCGGCAAGCTGAGCGAAGCGGCTGCGGGCGTTTCTGCTGACCCCCATGCCCCAGCGGATCACTGCTCCGAACGCACAGATCAGAATGATGCCGCCGACCAGGCCCCATTCTTCGGCCATGGTGGCGAAGACGAAATCGGTATGGCCTTCGGGGAGGTAATCGAGGTGGCTCTGGCTGCCGTGGAGAAAACCCTTGCCCCAGAACCCGCCCGAGCCGATCGCGATCTTCGACTGGGCGATGTGATAGCCGGCGCCGAGGGGATCGCTTTCGGGGTCGAGGAAAACGTCGATCCGCTTGCGCTGATAGCCATGGAGCATCTGATAGGCGATTGGCGCAGCGATCGCGATCGCCACCGCCGGGGCCGCGAAAATCCACATCGGAAGTCCGGCAAGGAACATCACCGTCACCCCGCACAAGAGCACCATTATGCACGTGCCAAGATCGGGTTGAGCAAGGATCAGGAAGGCGGGAATGCCGAGCAGCAGCATCGCCGGCCAGATCGCTCGCGCCTTGCGCGTCTGGCCGGGGGGCACGAGCTCGTAAAATCGGGCGAGGGTTAGGACAATCGCCGGTTTCATGAACTCCGACGGCTGGAGTCGGATCGGGCCGATGTCGAGCCAGCGCTGGGCGCCCTTGCTGACAAAGCCCAGGGCCTCGACCCCGATCAGCATCACCAAGGTCACTGCATAAAGCGGGAAGGTGACCGCCTTTATGGTCGATTCCTTGAGCCACGACATGCCGATCGCGACCGCAAGAAAGAAAAAGAAGATTGCGCCCTGCTTCAACGCCCACGGATGGATCGCTCCGCCCGCCGCGGAATAGAGGACGGTGAGGCCGAAACCGGCAATCCCGGTGACGAGGAAGATCAAGCGCCACGGCAGCCTTGCCAGCGGCCGCGGAATAATCGCCGAGGTAATCATGCGCTTGGCGGCAGGGCCGCAGATCTGATCGCCGACAGCTGGCGCGCGTTGCGCTCGGCGAGCGTTCCGCCCCATTGCTGTTCGAGCGGCGCCAGCGCCGCCAGCGCTTTTTGCGGGTCGAACATATAGGTCATGCAGTCGCGCACGATCGGTGCGGCGGCCGAGGCGCCAAAGCCGCCATGCTCGATGATGCAGCCGATCGCGTAGCGCGGCTTGTCGGCGGGCGCGAAGGCAATGAACAGGGCGTGGTCGCGCAAATTCCAATTGCCCTGATGGCCGCGTGAAATCAGACGGTAAACCTGCGCAGTGCCGGTCTTGCCCGCCATTTTCACCGCCTCCAGCGGCAGCTTCGAGCCCGCGGCCGTGCCATGGTCGACCACGCCCGCCATGCCGGCGCGCACGATCGCCAGAAATTCGGGGTCGATGCCGAGGTCGGCCGGGGCCTGCCGCTGGCCGGCCATCAGCAGGCGCGGCTGAAGCAACTTTCCCGAGGCGATCCGCGCCGGCATGACCGCCAGCTGAATCGGGTTGATCAGGACATAGCCCTGGCCGATTGAGGTATTGGCAGTGTCGTAGCCTTGCCACTGGCGATCATATTTTCGTTTTAGCCACTCGGGGTTGGGCATGGTGCCAAAGCGCTGGCTTGGGATCGGCAGGTTGAATTGCTCGCCATAGCCGAGATAATTGACCATGTCGGTCGTCATTTGTGGGTCGGTCCGCAGGCCCATCGTCCAGAAATAGGTGTTGCAACTGCGAGCGATAGCCTCTTGCATATCCACGGATCCGTGGGCCGCGTCGTCGCGGAAATAGCGGTTCCCAACCTGGACGCCGCCAGCACAATAGACCCGCTGCTTGGGGTCGATGCCCTGCTTCAGGAACGCCAAAGCCATTGCCGGCTTGATCGTCGACCCCGACGGATAGAGGCCTTGAGCAACTTTGTTGAGCAACGGGATATGGTCGTTCTGGGACAGCATCTGCCATTCCCTGCGCCCGATTCCATCGCTGAAGCTGTTGGGGTCGAAGGCCGGCATCGATACGAAGGCGAGCATGTCACCGCTTGCGACATCCATCGCCACCAACGCACCCGACTGGTCGCCCATGCGGCGGGCGGCATATTGCTGCAGCCCCTGATCGATGGTCAGCTGAACGGTATTGCCGCTGCGGTCCGGCTTGGGATCGAGTTCCTTGACCAGTTTGCCGCGCGCCGTGACTTCGATCCGCTGGCCCCCGGGCGTGCCGCGCAATTGCGGCTCCAACGTTTGTTCGAGCCCCTGCTTGCCGATCTTGAAGCCGGGAATGATCAGCAGCGGGTTTTTGTCCTCGGCCGCATATTCCTTGGCATTGGCGGTGCCGATATAGCCCAGCAGGTGAGCAACCGCTGGCCCGTCCGGATAATAACGCGAGTAGCCCCGCGTCGCCTGGACTCCGGGCAGATCGGGAAGGCGGACCGTGATCGCCGCATATTGTTCATAGCTGACGTTTTCGGCGACCTGCACCGGCTGGAACCCTTGACCCCGTTTGAGATCGGTGAAAATCCGGTCGACGTCGTCGCTGCTGAGCTGAAGCAGGCCGGCGAGCGTAGTGACGATTTTTTCGGGATGTTCGAGCTGCTGCGGGATGAGGTCGACCCGGAAACTCGAGCGATTGATCGCGATCGGCTTGCCGACGCGGTCGATGATCCACCCGCGCCGTGGCGGCACCGGGATCAGCTGGACCCGGTTACTTTCCGACAGCAATTGATATTTCGCGTTTTCGGCGATCGATAGCCATCCCATGCGACCGATCAGAAGTGCCCCGACCGCCGCCTGGGCGCCGGTAAGCAACATCATCCGGCGGGAGAAGGTGAGCGACTGATGGGCTGCGGTAACCCGCTTGGCGCCGCTCATTGCGCGAGCCGCCAGCGATCGATCCGCAACACCAGCCAAGCGACGACCGGGAACAGGAGGATGGAGATGGCCAGCGACGGCACCATGTTGACCAATGGAACGTCCGCTCCGCCCCAGGCGGCGACGCGCCATTCAAACCATTGTCCAACCACGATCAGCACTGCCGCAAGCACCCATTCAATCCAGTAATCGCGCCACATCGTGCGGCGATCGGCAAGGTCGAGGACCAGCACCGCGGCGCACCACAAGGCCACCGAAAAGCCTGTCGGTGCGCCAGTGAACAGGTCATTGACGAGCCCCAAGGGCGCTGCCCACCAGGCGGGAAACAGGTCGGACCTGAGCAGTCGCCAGGCGATCAGCATTAGGAATGCGAAATCGGGATACCAGCCGCTGACCGAGATGATCGGGAGTGCCGACAACAGGCTTGCAGCGACCACCGACAGCGCCGGAATGAAGGGCGCGTAGCCGGGCGGGCTTTCGCCGATCCTGCGCTTACTGCTCAGGGCCGAGCGGACCATCAGCGCTGCTCCGGCGCGGTGTCGGCGACGGCGGAAATCTCCTGCGCCTGGGGTTCGAACGGGGCTTCGGCGATGGCGAAGCTGATCGTCGCCGGATCGGCGAGCGGAATGGCGACCGCGCCGTCATCGTCGAGCTTGACCACCTTGGCGACCGGCACCAGCGGCGGATACAGCCCACCGGTGCCCGACGTGACGATGATATCGCCGCGTCTGAACGGATTGCGGCCGACCTCGAGCGGACGGACGTCGATGGTGCCGTCGCCGCGGCCCTGGGCGATAACCGGCTGCCCGCCGCGCAGTAGCCGCGCCGGGACGATGCTTGCCCGGTCGGAGATCAGAAGCACGCGCGACGATCGCTGTCCAAGGTCGATGATCCGACCGACCAGTCCTTCGGCGGCGCGCACTGGCATTCCGATCTTGATGCCGTCGGAAGCGCCGATGGAAAGGATCGCGAACCGTCGCGGACTATTGAACGAGGACCCGACAATGCGGCCGGCGGCAATCGCGGTCGGGCTTTGTTCGCGAAGCTCGAGCGCGGCCTTGAGCTGGCCGTTTTCCTGGCGGATCGCTTTGGCCTCGATCATCCGCTGGAGCATCAGCCGGCGTTCGCGTTTGAGCTCGCCATTCTGCCGCGCCGCGTCCCAATAATTGCCCGCGCCGCTGACCAGTCCGCCGACAGTCGCGGTCACTTCATGAAGCGAACCGGCGATGCTTGCATTGATGTCGAGCGCGCCGCCGCGAATGCGCTCGAAGCTGGCCGGGGACACCAATGACATGGCCAGTAGCGCGAGGCCGACGAAGATCCCGGCGACAACCGCGATCAGCCCGAAGAACAGCCCATATTGGGCTTTGCGCGACCAGCCGGGGCGTTCCGTCACCACCCCTCAACGCCCCTTAAGCCGTCTGCAGCACGCCGCGGAACTGCTCTTCCTCAAGCGCGCGACCTGTGCCCAGCGCAACGCACGTCAAAGGATCGTCAGCAACCGTGACCGGAAGGCCGGTTTCATCGCGCAAGACTTCGTCGAGCGCCTGGAGCAACGCCCCGCCGCCGGTCAGCACAATACCCTGGTCGCAAATATCCGCAGCCAGTTCCGGTGCGGTATTTTCGAGCGCAATGCGCACACCCTCGACGATCGTCCCGACCGGTTCCGACAAGGCTTCGGCGATCTGGCCCTGGTTGATCGAAATTTCTTTGGGCACACCGTTTACGAGGTCGCGGCCCTTGATGTGGACCGTCTTGCCAATGCCGTCGGCCGGCGGCTTGGCGATCCCGACCTCTTTCTTGATCCGCTCGGCAGTGGCTTCGCCGATCAGCAGATTGTGATTGCGCCGGACGTAGGACGAAATAGCTTCGTCCATCTTGTCGCCGCCAACCCGGACCGAAGTGGTGTAGGCGAGGCCGCGCAAGCTCAGCACCGCGACTTCGGTGGTTCCGCCACCGATATCGACGACCATCGATCCGATCGGCTCCGTCACCGGCATGTCGGCGCCGATCGCGGCGGCCATGGGTTCTTCGATCAAATATACCGCCGATGCCCCGGCATTGGACGCTGCGTCGCGGATCGCGCGTCGCTCGACGCTGGTCGAACCCGACGGCACGCAAATCACGATTTCGGGGAAGCGCCAGGCGCGCATCTTGCCGCCATGGACCTTGTGGATGAAGTGCTTGATCATCTGTTCGGCGACATCGATGTCGGCGATGACCCCGTCGCGCAGCGGCCGGATGGCCTCGATCTGGTCGGGGGTCTTGCCCATCATCAATTTGGCATCATTGCCGACCGCTTTCACTCGCTTGACCCCGTTGATCGTCTCGATCGCGACCACCGACGGTTCGTTGAGGACGATTCCGCGGCCCCGGACATAGACCAATGTATTGGCCGTCCCGAGGTCGATCGCCATGTCGTGGGACATCCATTTAAACCACCGTGTCCAGAACATTTGTTCCTTGTCCTCACTTGATATTGGGATCGCCAGGCCCGCTGGCCCGCCGCCTTAATTTTTCACTACATGGTCGCCGGTTAAACGCAGTCTGAATCTTCAGGAAAAAACAGTGCTTCGCTGGCCGGGCCGGATTGGGATAAGACCCTCATCATGTCAATAAGAAGGCTGCCCCCGGAACTCATCAATCGTATCGCCGCGGGCGAGGTGGTCGAGCGCCCGGCGAGCGCGCTCAAGGAGCTGATCGAAAATGCGCTCGACGCTGGAGCGACGAATGTCGCGGTTCGGCTGTCGTGCGGTGGCCTTGATTTGGTCGAGGTCAGCGACGACGGTTGCGGTATGGCGCCAGACGACATGCGCCTCGCGTTCGAACGCCACGCCACCTCCAAATTGCCCGACGAGGGGATCGATCGGGTGACCAGCTTCGGCTTTCGCGGCGAGGCCTTGCCGTCGATCGCAAGCGTCGCCTTGCTCACCCTGGAAAGCCGCATGCCTGGGCATGACGGCTGGCGAATCACGGTCGATCACGGCGTTGCGGCGGGCGAGGGGCCGGCGGCGCTCTCCGTCGGCAGCCGGGTCCGCGTTGAAGAGCTGTTCGCAAAGGTCCCCGCGCGGCGCAAGTTCCTGCGCTCCCCCCGGTCTGAATATGCCGCCTGCCTCGATTCGGTGAAGCGGCTGGCGATGGCGCGCTGCGATGTCGGCTTCACGTTAGAGCATGACGGGCGGCGGATCCTCTCGCTCCAGCCGCAAGGCGCGCCGGCCCGGGTCGCGGCATTGCTTAGCCATGAGCTCGACCGTCACGGCATCGGTATCGATTTCGACCGCGAGGGCATGCGCCTGACCGGCGTCATCAGCCTGCCGACCTTCAATCGCGGAATGGCCGACCAGCAATTTCTGTTCGTCAACGATCGGCCAGTGAAGGACCGGTTGCTCGTCGGATCACTGCGCGCCGCCTATCGCGACCTCATCGCCCGCGACCGCCATCCCATTGCCGCCTTGTTCCTCTCGGTCCCGCTCGAGGATGTCGACGTCAACGTCCACCCGGCCAAGACAGAAGTCCGCTTCCGCGATCCGCAAGGCGTCCGCGGGATGATCGTCGGCGGCCTGCGCCACGCACTCGATGCGGAAAGCCAGCGCAGTGTCGGGCACGAACAGGCCGCCGCGGCGGTCAATTGGACGACCAGCGACGATCTCAACCGTCATTCCCGCGAAGGCGGGAACCCAGCGCGGCAAGAAAGCTGGGCTCCCGCCTTCGCGGGAGTGACGAACTCTGGGGTGGCAGAAAGTCTCCGGCTGTTCGATCACGCACCCGCAGGCCGCGCCGAGGAAGCGCTCGACCCGGTCGTGGACTATCCGCTCGGAGTCGCGCGCGGGCAGGTCGCCGCAACCTACATCGTCGCCGAGGCCGAGGACGGGCTGGTGATTGTCGACCAGCATGCCGCTCACGAACGTCTGGTGCTCGAACGAATGCGCTCCGCGCGTGAGGGTGGCCGTTCTGCAAGTCAGGCGTTGCTGGTGCCCGAAATGGTCGAGCTCGACGAGGTCGATTGCGACCACCTCGAAGGCGCCATTGCCGAACTCGGGGGGCTGGGGCTGGAGATCGAGCGCTTTGGCGAGTCCGCGATGATGGTCCGCGCGGTGCCTGCGGCGCTGGGCAAGACCGACTCCGCGTCGCTTCTGGCCGACCTCGCCGCGGAAATCGCCGAGCTTGGCGGGGCTATCGGCCTGCGCGACCGACTCGACCTCGTCCAGGCGACGATCGCCTGCCACGGATCGGTTCGCGCCGGGCGCGTCATGTCGGTCGCCGAGATGAACGCGCTGCTGCGCGAGATGGAAGTCACCCCGCGCTCGGGCCAGTGCAACCACGGCCGCCCGACCTGGGTCAAACTCGCCCATAATGACATCGAAAAGTTGTTCGGGCGGCGATAGGGGACGCGATGCCGTATCTGATTATCTTTTTCGGCGCCGGGATCGGCGGGGCGCTTCGGCACGGGGTCAATGTCGCCGCCGAGCGCGCGTTCGGGCTCGGGTTTCCTGTGGGGACGATGATCGTCAACATCCTCGGCTCGTTCGCGCTGGGGCTGCTGGCCGGCTATTTCCTCATCCGGACCGGAGTGAGCCAGGACGTGCGCTGGTTCCTGACCACTGGAGTCCTCGGCGGGTTCACCACCTTTTCCGCCTTTTCGCTCGATACGGCGTTGCTTATTCAACGCCATCAATATGGCCTCGCCGCAGTCTATGTCGGCGGGTCGGTCATCGCCGGGATAGCCGCTTTGTTTCTCGGTTTGGCTTTGTTCAGGAGCGGCGCTCAACTCCCTTGAGCTTCAGCCGTGCCTGCTCGACCGCGCTTGCGCGCGCTTCGGACCGCGCTTTGTCGAGCAACGGATAGCCGGCGTCGCCCTCGCTCCGAAGTGCTTCGGCGAATTTGCCCGCTCGAACTTCGTTCAAGATATCCGCCATCCGATCGCGCAGTGCCTGGTCGACGATTTTGGGGCCGCCAAGCACCGCTCCAAGCTCGGCGGTGTTTGAAATCGCCTCGCGCATGCCCGCGATCCCGCGCGCTTCGATGAGGTCGGCGATGAGCTTCAATTCGCCAATGCATTCGAGAAAAGCGACCTCGGGTGACACCCCGCCTGCGACCAGGGTCTCGAACCCCGCTTCGAGCAGCGCGGGTACGCCGCCCCACACCACCGCTTGCTCGTTGAACAAATCGGCTTCGGCTTCCTCGGCGAAGCTCGACTTGATCAACCCGGTGCGGCCGCAGCCCAGCGCCCGGGCATAAGCGAGCGCGATCCCTTCAGCGTTGCCGCTGACATCGCGCTCGACTGCCCACAAGGCGATCATGCCCTTGCCCTCGGTGTAGAGCAAGCGCAGCGCGGTTCCAGGCCCTTTGGGCGCGACCATGAACACATCGAGGTCGGCGCGCGGTTCGACAAAGCCGAAGCGGATCGACAAACCGTGGCTGAAGCCGAGCGCGGCGCCGTCGCGCAGATGCGGCTCGATTTCGTGGTACAAATAGGCGTGGATTTCGTCGGGCGCCAGCAGCATGACGATGTCTGCCGAAGCAACGGCGTCCTCTAGCAGGGCGATCGCCAGCCCCGAAGCCTCGGCCTGGGCCGCGCTGCCCGACCCGCCGCGAAGGCCGACGACGACGTCGATCCCGCTGTCGTGGAGGTTGAGCGCCTGGGCCCGACCCTGGTTGCCATAGCCGATGATCGCGACGCGCTTTCCAGCCAGCGGAGCGGGGTCGATGTCGGCGTCGGTCAGCATATTCACGGATGTTCGTCCCGAGCTGGTCGAAGGATTGCCCTTCATATGTCGCTGTGGAGAAAGGTCAGGGCTTCGACAAGCTCGGCCCGACCGGTGATTGGCTCCTCAACCCTTCTCCACGCGGCCGGCGGTTGGCGAGCGAACCACGTATATTGGCGCTTGCCGTAATTGCGGGTCGCCTGGCTGCCGGCGGCAATGGCCTCGGATCGGGTCATGTCGCCCGACACAAGAGCGGCGATTTCGCGGACCCCGATTGCCCGCATCACTGGCAGGGATGGGAAGAGACCACGGTTCAGCAGCGCCTCGACTTCCTCGATCGCACCGCCTTCGATCATCGCCGCGAACCGCGCGTCGCAGCGGGCATAGAGCCAGTCGCGCGGGGGCAGGAGCAGGAGCGGGCGCAAGCTGATTGCGTTGGCGATCCCGCCGTGGCGCTGTCCTTGCCAATGGCTGAGCGGCCGGCCGGTCGACAGCAGTACTTCGAGCGCCCGCGCGATCCGCGTCTTGTCGCTCGGACCAAGCCGCAATGCCGCTTCCGGATCGAGTGTCTCCAGCCGGGCGCGATTGTCCTCGACCGAAGCGCCGCGGACCTCGTCCCTGATGCTCGGATCGATCGCGGGGACTGGAGCGATCCCGTCGATCAGGCTGCGCAGATACAGTCCCGAGCCGCCGACCAGGATCGGAAGTCGCCCGCTGCCATGGATGTCAGCGATTTCGAGCTGCGCCCGCTCCGCCCAGTCCGCTGCGGACATCGCGCTGGCGCCGTCGGCCACGCCGTACAGACGATGCTCGGCGCGGTGACGGTCGGCAGCGCTCGGCGCGGCGCTCAAAATCGGCAGGTCGCGATAGAGTTGCGCGCTATCGGCGTTGACGATGACCCCGCCGCTTGCTTCAGCAAGGGCGATTGCCAATCCCGACTTGCCGCTTGCGGTCGGTCCGGCGATGAGTGCGACAGGAGGACGCTTCTTGGCCATTGCGACGCTGATAGCAGCAGGCAGGCTCGATGACAGGCTGATCGATCGCGCGCTCGGCCGGTTGCGCGAGCTCGACCCCGCGGCTGCATTCGCGGCGTGGATCGATGAGGGCGATGCCGCCGACCTGCGTTACGCGGGCGATATCCCGGCCGCGCGCTGGGCGCTCGACGGTCTCGAAGGGCTCGACATCGTCGTCCAGCTCGACGAACCACGCTGGCGCAAATTGTTCGTCGCCGACATGGACAGCACGATCATCGGTCAGGAATGTATCGACGAACTCGCCGATTATGCCGGACTGAATGCGCAAGTCGCCGACATCACCGAGCTCGCGATGCAAGGCCAGCTCGAATTTGAAGGAGCTCTTCGGGAACGAGTCCGACTGCTCGCGGGCATGGAGGAAGGGACGCTCAAGCTTTGCCTCGACGAGCGAGTCACATTGACCAGCGGTGCCCGAACCCTGGTTCAGACGATGCGCGCCGGCGGGTCGACGTGCCTGCTGGTGTCGGGCGGATTTTTAGCGTTCGCGACTCCGGTCGCGGACATGGTCGGGTTCGATCGGGTGCGCGCCAACCGGCTGCTGGTCACCGGCGGGAAACTCAGCGGCGAGGTAGCCGAACCGATCGTCGATGCCGACGCCAAGCTGAATGCGCTGATCGAGGTGCGCGACGAACTTGGCCTGTCCGCCGCCGACGTCCTCGCGGTCGGGGACGGGGCCAACGACCGGTTGATGATCGAGGAAGCAGGACTGGGTGTAGCGTATAAGGCCAAGCCCGCGCTAACCAAAGTCGCCGACGCTGAACTTCGTCATCACGGCCTCGATGCATTATTGTGGGTGCAGGGTGTCAGCCGCCGCGACTGGTTTCGCGGCTAGGCGCTATTTGGTTGCGACCGGGAAGCAGGATTGTCCCTTGAGCCTGGCGCAGGCCGCGGCGGCTTCGCTCTTGCTTGCGAATGGCCCGACCTGAAGCCGGGTGACCGCGCCCGCGGGCATATAATAAGCCTGTCGCCCGCCGAGCGAGCCCGACAGTCTCGAAAATAATGATTGGGCCGCGCCGCGTTGCCCAAAGGCGCCCAACTGGATTCGCCAATTGCCTGTCGCAGGGGAGGCGGCGGGCTTGGCGGGTGTCGGCTTGGTGGGCGTAGGCTTGAGCGGTGCGACCGGCTGCGGCGGTGCCGCAGCGACTGCAACCGGCTTGGGGTCGGGCGCCTGGGCCGATTTAGGTTTGTTTTTCCTGGCCGCAGTCCGGGCCGCCCTTGATCCAGGAGGCGGCGCCGCCTTGGCTTTCGCCTTGGCCAGCGCAAGCCCCTTCTTGCGGTCGGCGATCGGAATGATTTCGTCGAGTTGACGAAGCGTATCCTTGGCTGGCGCCAGGCCTTGGGCAGAAGCGCGGCTGACATAAGCGTAGCCGAGCACCGGGTCCTGAGTGACGGTGTCGCCATTGACCAGCGCAGTGCCGTAAATCAGCATTGCCCGAGCTTCGCCTTGCCCGGCCGCCTTGCCGAGCCATTTCAGACCCTCGACCTGTTCGCCATTCTGGAACAGCAACAGTCCGAGCGTGGTCTGGGCATCGACATGGCCCTTGTCGGCAGCGCGCTCGAACCAGGTTTTGGCGACCGCCAGATTGATTGCGAGCCCCCGTCCGAGACGATAGGCTTGGCCTAGATTGAACTGGGCGTCGGCATCGCCGGCTTCGGCCAGCGGGCGCCAGATCGCGACCGCACGGGCGTAATCGGCGCGCTGCCACGCCTCGATCCCGGCACGGACGTTTTGCGCCGCCAGCGGCGATGCTGTCGCAGCCAAAATCGCCGCCAGGAAAAAATGTCTGTGAATCATCCGCAATCCTACTGGTCTTTCCCCTTATTCCACAGCCGCGCCGAGGCAGACAAGGTCGGGGAAGCGTTAAACAGATTTTAGAGCCTTGAGCCGCATTGCGATGGTCAATTGACGTCACTCTGCGGAGGATAAGCATGCGGGTACTGGCTATGGCATCGCAAAAGGGAGGGTCCGGCAAGACCACCTTGTCAGGTCACCTGGCGGTGCAGGCGCAACTGGCGGGCGCCGGTCCGGTCTGCCTCATCGACAGGGATCGCTTCGCGCTAGTTCTTGATGCCGGTCACGAATTCAAGGCAGGCCATCCGCGTTGCGACGCTCATTTCTACCTGGAGAGTGATTAGCGATCGTTGTGGCTCGTCGGCAATAGTTCCGTCGATTTCAACGCCGCGGTTCATTGGTCCCGGGTGCATCACCATTACTTCCGGAGCAGCGCTCGCCAGCCGTTTGGCGGTCAATCCGTAGAGCTCCAGATATTCGCCCGGAGCGTCGCCGAAATCGCTGTCCAAGCGCTCACGCTGCACCCGCAGCATCATCACCACATCGGCGCCCGCAATGGCGTCATCAACCGTGGTCGTCGGGGCATCGTTTGGCATCAATTCGGGCGGCCCGGCCAACTGCACCTCGGCCCCAAGGCGGGGGAGGAGCTTGGCATTTGACCGAGCGACCCGGCTATGCCGAATGTCCCCGCAAATCGCGACCTTGACCCCGTCGAGCGAGCCCAGCCGCTGCTGCAACGTGGCGGCGTCGAGCAAGGCCTGGGTCGGATGTTCGTTGGTCCCGTCGCCAGCATTGATTACCGGCGCGTCCATGATCGCCGCGACCGCCTCAGCTGAGCCATTTTCGCGATTTCGGATGACCAGGACGTCGGGCCGCATCGCATTGAGCGTGCGCGCAGTATCAGCCAGCGTTTCGCCTTTCTTGACCGAGCTTTGTTCGACCGGGAGGGTGACGACCGAAGCGCCCAGCCGGTGGGCCGCAGTGGCGAAGCTCATCAGCGTTCGCGTTGAATTCTCATAGAACAGGTTAAACAGGATTCGCCCGGCGAGCGCCTTTCTCGACCGGCCGGCGCGATTGTCGGCGAAAAAATGCTGCGCCCGGTCGAGGATCGTCGCGATCTGGCTGTCGCTGAGCGAATCGATGGAGAGAAGGTCCACGAGCGCGGTCCCTATTGTGGCGGAGGCAGATTGGCCAGTGCGTCGATCGCGCCCTGCAGGATGTGGGCGGCGGCAAGCGAATCGACTTTTTCGGCACGGCGGGCGCGGCTGACATCGGCGTCGATCATTGCCCGCTCGACCGCCTGGGTCGACCAGCGCTCGTCCCACAGCAGCAGCGGCAGTTCGAGCGGCGCGAGATTCGTGGCGAAGGCGCGGACCGACTGGGTACGCGGGCTGTCGCTGCCGTCCATGTTGAGCGGCAGGCCGACGACGATCCCGACGATGCTTTCGCGGGCGACGAACGCGCGCAGAACCGCGAGGTCCCTGGTGAACTTGGTCCGGATGATTGTCTTGACCGGCCCGGCGAAGTGCCAGCCAGGATCGCAAATGGCGAGACCGATCGTTTTGGTCCCGACATCGAGCCCGGCAAGCTTGCCACCATCGGCGAGCGCCATGGCGAATTCGGTGGGTGAGGCGGTGATCATTGCTTCCAGCTCGCCAGCCTGCGCTCGGCATCGCGGCGGATCGCGCCCCAGAACAAGGCGTAATCGTAGACGTGGTAATTATTGCCCGGGAGGACATAAGGGCCGAGCGCCGGAATGGTCCCGTCGATCATCAGCAAGCCATGATCGCAATGCGCGCCGACCTGCTGCGCCGCCAGCGTCGCCGTTTGGAGATCGGCCGTTGGCACCAAAGTCCCCGGATTGTCGGCCGCGGCCCCGGCACCGTCGATCGTCCCGCTGACCGGATTGACGCACAACACATCCTCGCGCTTGCGCTTGCCTCCGGCAAATCCTGCGCTTCCCTTGTAGGTGGAAAGGACAAGGTCGGCCTTTGCGGGTGCAGCGAAGCTCATCCACGACAAGATGCAGCGCGAATCCGCCGCGGCCGTGCAGGCGGGCAGTCCGAGCGCCGGAAGGTCGGCGGCCCGGCTGATCGGCCAACCGACGACATAAGCGGCGACGATTCGGCGGGCGATCGGCTTGTCCGCGACCTTGTCCTTGAGCAGGCGCAGCAAGTGGAGCGAACCCTGGCTGTGCCCAGCAAGGATGATCGGACGGTCTTTGCTCTCAATGACGAAACGGTCGAAGGCGGCGGCGACATCGCCGTACGCAAGGTCGAGCGCGGCGCGGGCATCGGCGCTGTCGAGCAGGAAGGCGCCATAAGCCGCCTGGCGATAATGCGGCGCCCAAATCTCCCCCGCACCGTTGAACGCGCTGGCCTGGCTCCGAGTGAACAAGCGGGTCCGGAAATCACTGTCGCCGCCGAGTTTCAACGGCGCGTTCCAGCGGTCACGCTCAAGGTAAGTCGTGGGATGGATGTAGAAGATTGCCGCATCGCCGCGAAAAGCGTTGGGAACGAAATGATCGGGGTGCCAGGTGGAGGGATCGTCAGCCTTGCCCGGGCGCGCAACCCAGCTTGCCGGTTCGGAATACTCGGGCCCGTCGCCCGCCGCTTTGGCCTCGAAATGCCCTTTCGGAGTCGCGGTCTTGAGCAAGACTTGGCCGCCGAACTGAAACATCGCAAACGCGCCCGCGACCACCAGCAAGGTGAGGACGAAGATGAAGATCAGGAATCGGTGCGCACACATGGGCAAAGTCGGTTAGGCATCTGACGCCATATTGTCACGGTCGCGGGATATTGGACCGTCTTAGCGCGTTGAGCTTATGGTGTGAGTAACAAGGAGAGCGACGATGAGCATTTTCAGCAAGATCAAGGATGCGATTTTCGGACATAAAGCGGAAGCCCAGCCAATGCCCGAAACCGCCGATATTGGCGGAGCGCAGCCGACCCCGACGTTCAACCCGACCCCGCAAAGTGTCGATGTCGGTGCGGTGCTCGACAATCTGGCCCAGGCCCATGACGGCGGCGGCAATTACAAAAGCTCGATCGTCGACTTGCTCAAGCTGCTCGATCTAGATTCGAGCATGGACGCGCGCAAGGAACTGGCCGACGAGCTTGGAGTCCATGCCGGTGACAATGGCAGCGCCGAACAGAATATCGCGCTCCACAAGGCGGTGATGCAGAAGCTCGCGGAAAATGGCGGGATCGTCCCAGCCAGCATGCGCGACTGACGCATCGTTGAAAAAGTGACCGGGCCGGAAGGGCGCTTGCCGCTTTTCCGGCCCGTCGCTATCGCGCTCTCGCAATGAGCGTGAACACAGAACAAGTGCGGCATATCGCCAAGCTCGCCCGGATCGCGATGAGCGACGACGAGCTTGATCGGCTGGTGCCCGAACTCAACAACATCCTCGGCTGGGTCGAGCAGCTAGCCGAGGTCGACACCGACGGGGTCGAGCCACTGACCGCGGTCATCGACCTCAAGCTCAGACTCCGCGAAGATGTCGTGACCGACGGTAACCTCCAGGCCGAAGTGCTGGCCAATGCACCCGACGCTCAGCACGGATTTTTCGCCGTGCCCAAGGTGATCGAATAATGGTCGATTATGGTTGTGGGCCAGGCGAAGGCATTCAGAAAGGATTGTTTCACGCTTTGCGTGAAATCAAATGGGTCCCCGCAGTCGCGGGTATGATGGATTATGACTGATATCACAGGACTCACTATCGCGAAGCTGCGCGATGGTTTTCGTGCTGGCGAGTTCAGCGCGCGCGAGATCGCCGAGGGTTATAACGCCGCCGTTGCGGGTGCTCGCGCGCTCAATGCATTTACGGTCGAGACGCCCGAGGACGCGCTTGCTTGCGCTGATGTCGCCGACAAGGCGCGGGGGAGTGGCGAGCCGGGTTCGCTCGCTGGAATCCCGCTCGGGATCAAGGATCTGTTCGCCACCAAAGGCGTCGATTCGACTGCTGGAAGCCACATCCTCAAGGGCTTCAAGCCTGAATATGAAAGCACGGTCACCGCCAATTTGCGCCGCGCCGGGGCGGGGATGCTGGGCAAGCTCAACATGGACGAATTCGCGATGGGCTCGTCCAACGAGACCAGCCATTACGGCCCGGTCAACAGCCCATGGCGGCGGCAGGGCAGCAACGTCGCTCTGACCCCGGGCGGAAGCTCGGGCGGGTCGGCGGCTGCGGTCGCCGCGGGCATCGCGCCGGGCGTGACCGGAACCGACACCGGCGGCTCGATCCGCCAGCCCGCGGCCTTCACCGGCATTTGCGGGATCAAGCCGACCTATGGCCGCTGCAGCCGCTGGGGCGTGATCGCCTTTGCCAGCTCGCTCGACCAGGCCGGGCCGATGGCGAAAGACGTTCGCGATTGCGCGATTTTGCTCGAGGCGATGGCCGGGTTCGACCCCAAGGATTCGACCTCGCTCGATTTGCCAGTGCCGCAGTGGGAAAATGGATTGTCGGGCAATCTCAAGGGTAAACGGGTCGGTATTCCCAGGGAATATCGCATCGATGGAGTTCCGCCAGAGATCAATGCCTTGTGGGATCAGGGTATAGAATGGCTCAAGGATGGCGGCGCGGAAGCGGTCGAAATCAGCCTTCCGCACACCAGATATGCGCTTCCGACCTATTACATCATCGCCCCGGCCGAAGCCTCGTCTAACCTCGCCCGCTATGATGGCGTCCGCTACGGATTGCGCG
Organism: Sphingomonas sp.; assembly: GCA_013816595.1. Classification (GTDB taxonomy): domain Bacteria; phylum Pseudomonadota; class Alphaproteobacteria; order Sphingomonadales; family Sphingomonadaceae; genus Sphingomicrobium. The sequence goes on from JACDEB010000041.1 coordinate 16,300, forward strand.
AAGCGCCGGCGGGCGGCAATCTCGATGCCATGTACGGCGCCACCCGCGCCGCTGGTTTCGGCGAAGAGGTCAAACGGCGGATCATGATCGGCACTTATGTGCTGTCGGCCGGCTTTTACGACGCTTATTTCACCAAGGCGCAGAAGGTCCGGGCGCTGATCAAGCAGGATTTCGCCCGAGCGTTCGAGAAATGCGACGTCATCCTCACCCCGACCGCGCCGTCGGCGGCCTTCGGCATCGGCGAGACCACCGACCCGCTGGCGATGTATCTGAACGACGTGTTCGCGGTCCCCGCCAGCCTCGCGGGCCTGCCGGCGATGAGCGTTCCGGGCGGGCTCGACTCGCAGGGTCTTCCGCTCGGCCTCCACCTCATCGGCAATGAACTCGACGAGCAGACGGTGCTCAACGCCGGCCTCGCGATCGAGGAACGCGCCGGTTTCACGGCACGAGCGGAGAAGTGGTGGTAGCGTGAACTGGCTCGCTGAAATTGTCGGAAACGAAATCGTTTTCTCCGCTCGCGACCGGATAAGTCGCTGGATGGGATGGTCGAAAGTCTCGCCGAAATCCAAGTCGACCCTCGATCCGGCCCGAGAACACATTTTGGCCCGGCGGCGACTGGATCGCCAGAACCGCAGGAAAAACAGATGAACGCCCCATATCGCATCACAGGCGACACCGTCGAGTGGGAGGT
>JACDEB010000104.1 GCA_013816595.1 Sphingomonas sp.
TAACAATCAAACTGGACCACTCGCTGGGGGCCGGTCAATACCCGGGGCCGCAGCCTGCACGAGCTCGAAGCAGCGCAATAGGCGGCCGGCTGTCAAGGGCGTACGAAGTGTTACTCGCCTAGGCTTACTGAGCCGGGAGCTGGGCAAAGGTATCACAAAACAACCAGCTCGCTTTAGCGTGGAGGCTGCATCGAATCCGGCCGACTTGCGTTTCCTTCGATGGGAGAGCGTGCATTTGGCACCTCCCGAGAATTGGGAAAGACCATGAGTTTGGGTGAAATGACGTTTGCAGAACCGGATAACAAGGCGCTTGGAAAGGCTCCCGCGCGACGTCGGCAAGAGCCGGCGAATGGGCTTGTCAGAAAGCCGGCAATTATCCTGGATATGGGCGAGGCCAGCCGGGAGGAGGGTTTCCGGCTCAACGGCAGCCGCTAAAGCGTCACGTTCAGGTCTGCAGGATCCGCGGTCAGCCTCCAGCCCAGGGGCGAGTTCGACTGCGGAATCAGGCTTTCCATTCGGTCAAACGGCTTAGCGCAGGCTAACTCCGTCTTTTCCAAATTCCAAACCAACTGTCAGCAAAGCGCGAAACGCATTATATCCACCGGTCCCGGGATGGTACGCGTGAAAGAAGAGCTGCGGCCGATTGTCTAGGCCCGGCGCCACCGAGGCATGTCCTGGCGCGAGCCACTCGCGGGTCGAGCCAAGCAGCGGGTCGGCCTGCTTCAAATAGGGCCCTAAAAGGTCATCCGCCACTGCAACGCCGATCCCGTAGGCGGGATTGGTAAAGTCGTTGCCGGCGTAGAACATCCAGTAACGGCCGTCTTGCAGAGTGACCCACGGTCCTTCGATCAAATGGCCCTCCCACAATTGGTCATTCTCGAGCACCTGCATCCGCTGACCGACAAGCGACGCGCCGTCGGACGCGAGTTGCTGGGCGAAGATTGGCGTCCGCATGGCCTCGAGCAGATCGGACTCGCCGGCGGCCCGAAGGACGTGGCCAACACGAGGCCAATTGGCGAGCGCGGCACTGATCAGCGGCTGCATCAGGAAAAATCGCTCGATCGGCCGGCGGCCGTTGGCCCACGACTGGACTGCTCCTGCAAACGCCGCGGTACAGCGGTCGCTCTCGGTTTCGAACATCTGTTCAATCAGGTCCGGGCGATCGCGCAGCAGTCGGGCCAATGGGCGCGGCCAAAGACCGTTACGGTCTTCTTTCCAGAACAAAGTGGGCGTTCCGTCGGGAGTGACAAACAGGTGTGCGTCGATGACCCCGCCGGTCATCAGCGGCATGCCCAAATCGAGCCAAGGTCCCGTCGGATGATCACTCTTGGCGAGCCCGATCGAAAGGCTTTGGTCCTGATTGCGCGCGGTGTAGGTCAGCCAGTATTCGGCGCCGACGCGGGCGATCTCGGGAGCCCAGAAATCACCGATCTTGGGCCCGGCCAGTGTCCAGTCTGGATTATTTCCCTCGGGGAAAGCGAAGCCGGTCGGTGTCCATTCGACGAGGTCGTGGGAGTGGAGGATGGGGAAGGCATCGGGCGCATCGTTTGACGTGGCGATTAACACATAGCCATCGTCGCACTTGAGGACCGCGGGGTCGCCGTAACCGCACAAGATCCGCGGCGATAGGTTGTCGAGGATCAGCGGCTGCCAGCGCCGATCTGACTGTTGCTTCGGCACATGCTCGACAACATGCGATCGGCGAGTACCGAAGTCCGTGGCCACGCAATTATAGAAAGCGGTGTAATCGAGTTGGTCACCGCCAGGAATGCGGTAGGCGCGCTCAGTCCCGTCGCTCGCCGACACTTGCATGTCCGTTGCCTCGCCGTCGGCCATGGCTTTGATTACGAACCTCAGTCTGTTGCTCCATCGATTCTTGCCCAACTTCTCCGTCCGCATCCGCTCAGATACGCCTGGCTGCCAAACGTCGGCTGCCGACTAGCAGGCAATCGGCTACCATTCGCAGAGGAACCACGTCGACCTGGCTTTGGCGCCGTTGGATCAGCTCGGCGAAGCGGCGGTAAATATCCGGATACTCGCCAAGCCCTTCAACTGGATGTGGCTTACCATCGACAAGCAGTCGGGCACCGCCATCGAGCAGCGAGGCTGATTTACCATCGTCGGTCGATAGTTGAATGGTCCATTCTTCGCCGGACGCGTGTCGCCAGTCGAGACTGCATTCCAGCGATCCGCCGCTCGCCGGGCTTTCAAAGCGGATGTCCGCCGCAATCGGCGTGTCCGCTCCCTCGGGGAAAAACAACTCAGCCTGGCTCACAAAAAGGCTTCCAGGAAATATCAGCGACGCGATGGAGAAAGCGTTGATTCCTGGGTCGAAGACGCCGAATCCGCCGGCCTCCCAGATCCAGCGCTGACCCGGGTGCCACTTTTCGACATCCTCGTGCCAGACGATCTTCATCTGTTCGACGCGACGTCCGCTGAGCAACTTTGCAGCTTCTGCGACCGCGGCATTATGCTGGGCATGCCAAGTAGCAAATAGGGTCAGCCCGCGATTGGCGGCGCGCTCGCGCAAATCCTCAATTTCGGCGAGTGTGGCGGTCGGCGGTTTCTCGAGCAAGACGTGGAGTCCGGCATCCAAGCAATCGCGCGCGATTGCGTAACGAGGGCCCGGGGGAGTGGTGATTGCAACCGCATTCAGTCGGTCGGCGGAGTGGAGCATTTCGTTGTAGCTGGGGAAATTGATCGCGCTAGTTGCGCCCGATCGCTCGACCGTCGCCGCCAGTTCGAATCGCTCGTTCGATCGAATGGCCGGAAGATGCTGATCCTTGGCGATCTTGCCCAGTCCAACGACACCGATCCGGATCGGCTTCATTGCACTTGGACAGCCGCGCTATAGGCCCGAGCCTTAATCAGAGTCTCGTCGGGCGTTTGGCCCGGCTTGTAGATTCCGGAGCCGAGCCCGAAGCCATCGGCTCCGGCTGCCAGCCAGGGCCCAAAGGAGGTGGGCCTGACTCCGCCGACAATGATCAACTGCAGCTCGCTTGGTAGAACCGCCCGTTGAGCTCTAACCACGGCGGGCGACGCCGCTTCAGCCGGGAACAGCTTTAACGCATGCGCGCCGGCGTCGAGTGCGGTGAACGCTTCCGAGGGGGTAAAGTAACCCGGGCAGGAGAACAGCCCAGCGGCGACGCTCGCCGCGATGACCCCCGGATTTGTCGATGGAGAGATGATTAGCCGCCCGCCTGCGAGGCCGACCTGCTGGACCTGCTCAACCCGCAGCACTGTTCCCGCGCCGACCAACACGTCGTCGTACCGCTTGCTCAGGCGCTTGATGCTGGCCAGCGG